>JAFDDG010000029.1 GCA_019310965.1 Deltaproteobacteria bacterium | reverse complement strand
CTACCCGCTGCCCTTGGACAGTCCCGACGACGGTGGCCGCAGCCTGGAGACGAATGTCGCCGACGCCACGGCTTCGGAGTACGGCTGGCACGACACGAACGGCGTGGCCGGTGCCGAGTTCACGGACACCCGCGGCAACAACGTCACCGCGCAAGAAGACCAGAACGGCAACGACGGCAGCGGCTCCATGCCGAGCGGAGGCGGCAGCCTCGTCTTCGATTTTTCGATCGACCTCGGCCTGGCGCCGAGCACCTACGTCGACGCGGCCACCACCAACCTCTTCTATTGGAACAACATCGCCCACGACCTCTTCTACCAGTACGGCTTCGACGAGGCGAGCGGCAACTTCCAGGAAAACAACTACGGGCGCGGCGGTCCGGGCGCTCTCGGCGGCGACTCGGTGAACGCCGACAGCCAGGACGGCTCCGACTCGAACAACGCCCAGTTCGGCACCCCACCAGACGGCCTCAATCCGCACATGGAGATGTTCATTTTCACCGACGCGGAGCCGCGGGTGGAGGTGACGGCTCCCGGCTCGATCGCAAGCCTCTACACGGCCAGGAGCGCGGTGTTCGGTCCCGCCCTCGGCACGGCCGGCGTCCCGGGCAGCGTCGTGCAGGCCCTCGATCCGGCCGACGCTGCGGGCCCCAGCACCACGGACGCCTGCTCCGCGCTGACCAACGGCGGCGCTGTCAGCGGAAACATCGCACTCATCGATCGCGGTGACTGCAACTTCACCGTCAAGGTGAAGAACGCACAGAACGCCGGGGCCAGCGCGGCAATCGTCGCCAACAACGCCGGCGACGGCGCGATCACGATGGGCGGCAGCGATCCCAGCATCACGATCTCCTCATCGAGGCAGAGCTCGGCGGCGGCGTCTCCGCCACGCTGCGGACGCTGGTCGATCGCGATTCGAGCCTCGACACGAGCATCATCCTCCACGAGTACGGCCACGGCGTCAGCAATCGCCTGACCGGCGGACCCGCCAACGTGAACTGCCTCGACGTCGGCCAGGGCGCGAGCATGGGCGAGGGCTGGAGCGACTTTTTCGCGCTGGTCTTCACCGCCATGGCGAGCGACCTGCCCGGCGACCAGCGCGAGATCGGGAGCTACGTCGAGGGCAACCCCAACGGCCCGGGCATCCGCACGCATCCCTACACGACGGATCTCTTGGCGAACCCCCTGACCTTCATCGATGTCGAGAGCCGCAGCGTGCCCCACGCCGTAGGGACCGTCTGGGCGCAGATGCTCTGGGAGGTGTACTGGGAGCTGGTAAACGCATACGGTTTCGACTCCGATTTCTACACTGGCAGCGGCGGCAACAACCTGGCCATCCAGCTGGTGGTCGATGCGCTGAAGCTCCAGGCCTGCGACCCCACCTTCATCGAGGCACGAGATGCCGTGCTGGCGGCGGACCTCAACGAGACCGGCGCCGCCAACGAGTGCTCCCTGTGGCGCGCCTTTGCCAAGCGCGGCATCGGCGACGCAGCCGCGATCTCGAGCAACCCGATCCTGGTCTCGGGGGTGGTCGAAGATTTCGGCGTGCCCGCGCAGTGCGACGACTTCTGTGGCGACGGCACGCTCGACACCGGCGAGGAATGCGACGACGGCAATCGCATCGCGGGCGACGGCTGCGCCGCGAGCTGCGAGGCCGAGTCCGCCCACGTCTTCAGCGGTACGGCGAGCGGCGGCAACGTCAGGCTCGTCGTCGACGGGGTGACGCTGGTAGTGCCGACGAGCGCGGGGCAGAGCGCCGCACAGGTGGCCGCCAACATCGCGGCGGCCATCAACGCCGACCCCACGTTGATCGGCCTCGGCGTCACGGCCGCGAGCAGTGGAGACACGCTCACCACCACGGGAGACGTCACGACGCTAACCATCATCGACAACGGCTTGGCACCGAACTCGGTGCCGCTCGCGCCGGCCGCGGCGCCGCTGCTGGGCCTGGCGCTGCTGGCACTGGGCCTGCGCCGCCTGCCCGCCCGACGCTTCTAAGGTCGTCTCGCGGGCCCGCCGATCTGACGGGGATGGCCGACATCGCCGCCATCGTCCCCTTCGCGATCGTCCTGGTGGTCTTCACGTTGGTCGGAGTGCGCTTCTGGCGGATCGCCTCGATGTTCGCCAAGCCGGGGGCCTTCCGGGAGCGCTACATGACGCTGCTGCGGGAGGAGCTGCGCAAGGCCGGCATGGACCCCGACGCAGTCGACCTGGAAGCACTGCGTCGCCGGCAGGGCATGCCCGCACGCGTAGCTCCCGAAGTGCAGGGCGTGGCCATCAAGGCATTCACACGCACCCTGGGGCTCGGACTCAGCGGCATGCGGCCGAACCCGCCCGGGACCGCGTCGCTGCAGCCGGCCCCACAGCTGCAGCACCACCCCGCGCCGACGCCGGTTCTGGGCTCGGACGACTCCGCCTACCGACCGCCGGCCATCGACGCGCCGTCGAAAACGCGCGGCAAGGCGATCTTGGCGCTACTCCTCGCTGTGCTCGCGGCCGGCTGCGCTCTGCTGCTGCGTCAGGCCACCTAGCGTCCCTGCCGGGGCGCCGGCTGTACTCCGACCGCGGTACGCCGCTCGATTCGAGCGCAACCAACCCACGCCACTCGGATTGGCTCCCACGGGCACCATGCACGCCCGTTGGAGGAGACACCATGAATACCAAGAAGATCGGGGTGATCGCCCTCGCAGTCGCCGCGCTCATGCTCGTGGCCAGCGCCGCTGGAGCGGTCGCCCTGAGGGGCCGCGGACAGCTCACGGCAGCGGGCAGCGGCCTGGTCGTGCTGGACTTCCGCGGACAGAGAACCTTCGCCGGCTTCGGCCTGGCGATCGTGGAGGAGAACGCCATCTTGCGCACCGCCGGTGAAGGCCGCATGAGACCGCTACCCGACGGCCGCGTGCTGCTCGAGGGCTTCGGCCGCGTCACCCTGCGCAGCCCTGACGAGCGCACCCGCGTCGAGATCGCCGGGGCACGGCTGCGGCTGCGCGCTCGGGGTGCCGGTGTGGCTGTGCTGAAGGGCGTCGGCCACTTCATGGCCGACGACGTCGACGGCGTCTGGGCCGAAGACCGGGTCCTCGAATTCGAGGAGGGCGACGGCGAATAGCAGCGCCAAGATCCGCCAGGGGCGGGAGGTCGCGGGCAGCGGAACTCGTCTGCTCGCTCGCGGCTTCCCGTCTCGTTGATGAAACCTTGATGAACGCTTGACGGCCGCAGCGGCCGAATCCCCGCATACTCGCTTCGCACCCCGGGCAATGCCGGACACATCCGGACACCCACCTCGGTACGAATTACGCGCCGAGGCAGATTCTGGATACACGGCGCAAATCTGGAAGCCTGCATGCAGGGGATCGTACTCGTCGTCGACGACCATAAACGACCGCGACGCGCGCTGACGACGGAGCTCGAGGACGCCGGCTACGCGGTGGTGCAGGCCGGAAGCGGTGGCGAAGCCTGGAAGCTCTTCTGCAGACACAAGCCAAACGTCGTCATCACGGATCTGGTGATGCCTCGGGGCGACGGGCTCGAACTCCTGAGCCGCATCCGCGTACGCTCGGACGTTCCGGTCATCCTGTTCACAGCGCGCGGATCCCTGCAGCATGCCGCAGCGGCCTTCAAGGCGGGCGCCGACGAGTTCGTGGCCTCCGACGAGACGAACGTCGACGAGCTGGTCGAGCTGGTCGACCGAGCCCTGGAGGGCCGCAGGCCCGAGCCCAGTCATCCAGACCTCGAGACTCGGCTTGTCGGCACATCGGAGTCCATTCGGCGGACGCGTGACCGCGTTTCGGCGCTGGCTCCCCTGCGGACTCCGGTACTGATCACAGGCGAGCCGGGCTCCGGCAGGCGCACCAGCGTCACCTGCCTGCACGAGCTGGGCGTGACCGGCGGTGCAGAGTTCGTGCGCATCGCTTGCGAGAGCTTCGAACCCGGGCAGCGTCTCCCGCCCACCGGAGCCATTCACCTGCTCGATGTGGAACGACTGTCTCGTGACGCGCAAGCATACTGGCGCAAGAAGCTCGTCACGGACGAAGTATTCAGCCGTCGAGTCCGCATCTTCGCTTCGACTGGAGAGTCCCTGCTCGCCGCGGCACGGCACGACCGCTTCGACTCGGAGCTGGCGCAGCTCCTCGAGCGTTTCGCAATCGAGTTGCCGCCACTTCGCGAGCGTCCAGAGGACGTGCCGGAGATTGCGGACGCCTTGGTCGCGCGCATCGGTCGCGATATCGGACGTCGAGTGCGTTTTTCGCCAGCGGCAAAAGCCGCTCTCTCGAGACGACGCTGGCCAGGAAACTGCTCCGAGCTGGCGCGCGTGGTTGAACGCTGCGTCGCATTCAGCCGGCGCCACACCGTGCGCCTGCAGCTGGTCGAGGAAGTGCTCGCCGAGCAGGAGCCGACCCTCGCCGAGATCCGCGAACAGAGCCAGCTGCGAGAGCGCGAGTCGCTGCTCGAGGCTATCGAGACTGCCGGCGGCAACATCAGCCTGGCCGCCCGAACACTGGGCAAGAGCCGCGGTGCCATCTATCGCCTGATCGACAAGCACGGGATCGCGCTGGCACGAGTCCGGACGTGAAGAGCTTGCCGCTGCTTGCGCTGCGGAGGCCACGGCTCACGCTGCTCTGCCTGCTGCTCACGACGATGCTATTCGCAGGCGGACTGCCACGTCTGCGCAGCGAGTTCGGCTATCGCGTACTGCTGGGCGACGATCACCCGTCAGTGAAGACGCTGGATGCCATCATCGCGACTTTCGGCGGCGGCCTGCCGCTGACGATCGCCTGGGAGTGCGGGCCGCAGCTCCCGTGCGCAACGCTTGCGAGCAGGAAATCGCTTCACATGGCGCACGCCATCACGCGCACACTCGAAGCCTCGCCGCATGTACGACGCGTCCAGGGTCTGGCCAATGCTCCCCTGCTAGTCCCTGCCGAAGGCGGCTTCGCCGTCCGCCGCCTCGTCGAAGCCGGAGAGCCGGCTCGAGACGCGGCGGCGCTTGCACAGCTGGCGATAGACGACCCCGTCTGGCGCGACACTTTCATCTCGCGGGACGGCAGCGTCGGGGCGATCGTGGTCCAGCCGGTGGACACGCGCAGCGAGACGGATGTCGGCGTGGTCGATGCGATCTTCGCAGCGCTGCGGCCCTTCGAGGCTCGAGGCTCCCGCTTTCACCTGGTGGGAGACGCCGTCGCGTCGGTGGTATCGGGTCGTGACCTTGCCTCCAGCACGACCCGACTGGTGCCGTTCACGGTCCTCGTGATTGCAGGCATCGTGGTTCTGTTCACGCGATCGTTGCAGGCGGCACTGCTGTGCCTCGCGACTCTCGGCGTCGCGCTGGTGTGGACGTTCGGGGCACTCGGCTGGCTGCACTGGCCTCAGGACGGGATCCTCGAAGTTCTCGCGCCGCTGGTACTGGTGATCGGCGTGTGCGACGCCATCCACCTGCTCGGCGCATACGCGGAGGAGCTCGGCAAGGCAGACGCAACGACGCGCCCGCAGCGACGAGAGGCCATGCAGCGAGCCGTCCTGCAGCTGGCTGCGCCGTGCGCGCTGACGACGCTCACGACGGCAGCCGCATTTCTGTCCTTTCTCACTAGCGACCTCGACACCTTCGAACGTTTCGGCAGCATCGCCGCTTTCGCCACGGTCAGCTGCCTGGTCCTCACCTTCAGTCTGATCCCGGTGCTCGGCGTGGCTCTGGCGCCGCAGCCGGCGCCCATCCAAAGCGCTGCCCTGGCGTGGCGCGCCGGCCTCGGTGGAGTCGTGCGCGTCACGCAACGCCGCACCGGGCTGGTCTTGGCCGTGGCGGGCGGAGTGATGCTCTTCTTCGCCTGCGGCTGGACTCGCCTCGAGATCGACACGGACTGGTACGAGTCGTGGGGCCAACGCAGCGACGTCGTGCAATGGCTGAACTTTGTCGAGACCCGCTTGGGCCCCTCGGAGACCCTCGAGCTCGAGATCACCTTGCCGCCGGGCGGCAACATTGCCGAGCCAGAGACACTCGAGACCCTCGACGCCCTGGCGCAGAGCATCGGATCGCTGGACGGGCTGGCCAACCCACGCAGCATCATCACGCCGCTGAAACGCTTGAACCGGTTGATCCACGACGACGACCCGAGCTTCGAGAAGCTGGGCGAGCGGCTCGGGCAGAATGCCGAGCTGCTCGAGCTGTTGGAGTTCGAAGGCGTCGATCTGCTCGCCCCCTGGATCACGCTCGACCGATCGCGCGTCCGCATCTCGGTTGCGGCGCGAGAACAATCCTATCGCGATCGCGAACGCACCTTGGCGGCCGTGCGCAGATTGGTCGACAGCAGCGTCCCGGCATTCTGGGAAGTGAGACTCACCGGGGAGGCAGCCATTGGCTTCGAATGGATCCGGGACGTGCAAGCCACCCAGCTGCGCAGCTTTCCCACGGCGCTGCTCCTCGCACTGATCCTCGTCGGCCTGCTGCTGCGATCGCTGCGCCTGGCGCTCGCAGCATTGGTGCCGACCCTGCTTCCCATCGTAGTCACGCTCGGCGGCATGGGCTGGCTCGGAATGTCAGTGGATGTGGGACGCGCCATGCTCGCCGCCGTCATCCTCGGAATCGCGATCGACGACGCAATCCACTTCCTGCATCGCATGCGTCGCGACACTCTCTCGAATGGCGATGCCACCGGAGCCATCGAGCGCACCCTGCTCAGCGTGGGCCCGGCAATCACCACCACCTCCATCGCGCTGGCACTCGGCTTCCTGACCTTCATGGCCTCGGCATGGCAGACGATCTCGAGCTTCGGATTCTTCATGGCGCTGGCGATCCTGGGCGCCCTCGCCTCGACGCTCTTCGTCCTTCCTTCGCTCCTCTTCGCAACGCGTGTCGGGCATGCGGAAGATCCGGATGCAGCCGGCGCCTAGGGCCACCCGCGCATGGATCACGGCCGTGGCACTCGGCCCGGCGCTGGCGCTGCTCACTGCCGACCTGGTTACGCTCCACGCACCGCTGACCGAGCCAGCCTGCTGGATTCTGCCAAACGCTCTCGTGCTCCCGCTGCCGACCAACGTCGATTGTTCTCTGCGAAGCGACGAGTTGGTGACAGCGGTGATTCGAAACGGACGGCGGGTGTCGTTTGCAGCGAGCGACAGCGCAGCCTGGAATGCCGCATCGGTCGATGCTGTGGCCGCCGTCGAAGTGATGAGCAACGGTGAGCGAAAGACACGCAGCCTCTCGATTCGGCACGTCGACATGGCTGAGAGATTCGAACGCCTGCTCTTCGCGCTCTTGCTCACGTGCCTCAGCCTCGCGATCCCGCTGTCGATCCTGTGGACCTCGACGGCACCGGCCGCAATCCCGATCGCGTTGGCGTACGGTCTGGTCGCCGCGATCGGCATCGGTGTAATCACGGGCCGCAACTCCCCCGGCGTCACCAGCGCGGCGGTGATGGCGGCATGTGCTGCGCCCTCTGTCCTCGTCCACCTGGCCCTGGTGTTCCCCCGCGAGAGACCCATCGTCTGCGCGGCGCCAACGCTGCTTCCGCTCAGCTATCTGCCATTTATTCTCTTTGCGCCGCTCGGGCAGATCGCGCTTCACTCGGATCCTGCCGTCTGGCCGGCCTTCCTCTCGCTGCTGCTCGTGCTCACTGGCGCGGCATGGCTCTGCGTCGTCACGGCCTGTGCGTTCGCGGTCCGCGAGTCCCGATCTCAGCTCGAACGCGCACGTGCCCGAACGCTCGGCTTCGGTGCCCTGCTGCTTCCCATCCTCCCCACCGTCCTGTTGGCAAAGAACTCGAGCAGCGCAGCCGTCTGGTCGGCGAGCTACGTGGCTTGCGCCACCGTCGCGCTTCCGGTTCCGATCGGGCTCGCGATCACGAGCTACAACCTATTCGATGTCGGCTGGGACGCACGACGCTGGATCGGCCGTGTCGTCTACCTCTGCAGCGCTGCAGCACTGATCGCCGTGATCATGCGCTTCGGCATCGACCTGGGCGAGGCGCCGATCTCGGCCGCGCGGGCCTTCGCGCTCGCCCTGTGCGCCCTTGCCGCCATGGAGGCACCGCGCAGCCGGTTGCTGACGCTGGTCGAGTCGATGCTGCTTCCACACGTGCAGCGACTGCGCAGGGAGCGCGAGGCGTTTTCTCAGCGGGTCGTCGCACTGCGAGACGAAGACGAGGTGGCCCAGCTTCTCGCCCGCGCCGTCAGCGCAGCCCTCAACCCTGCCGGCGGCTGCGTCGCGCTGCGGATCGACTCTGCGTGGCGCGTCGCGAGCACGTTCGGCCCGACGCCTGGGCCCGCCGTCGCGGCCGCGGGCGAGGCGGAACGTTTCGTGACGACGCAGGGAATCGCACACCTCGCGCAGGAGGATTTCGAAACACGGCCCGATGCCCGGAAGCTGCTGATGCAGGGCATTGAAGTGGTCGCGGCGGTGCGAGCTGGCCGACGCACACCGGGGCTGCTCCTGGTCAGCGCCCGTGAGACCCTCGAGCCCTACACGGGCTTCGAAATCGAGTTCGTGCGCACATTGTGCAGCCACACGGCGGCAGCCCTCGAGAACTCGCGCATGGCGTCCGAGCTGCTGACCGTGGAGCGGCGCGCGACCAGTGGCCGCATCGCGGTTGCCCTGGCACACGACCTCGGCAAGGAACTCGCCTGGATCGCGCGACTCGCGGGGAGGCTTCCGGAGCGCGCACAGGACACACGCCGTTTGGAGCGTGACGCGGACCAGATCGCCGAGCTCGCCGAAGCCGCGCTGCAGGAGCTTCAGCAGTTCGTGAGGGATTCCAGCGGCGAGAGCGGCAACCAGCGCCTGGCGCGTATCGACGAGATCTTCGAGCTGGCAGTGAGGCAGGTCAGCAGACGCTACGGCGACGCGCGGATCGCGGTTCGTCTCGACCCTACTCTGCGCGGTGTGCGCGCCCATGCTGCACTGACGCAGGTACTCGCCAACGCACTGGAAAACGGGATCCTTGCGGCCGACGTGGATCCGACGGTCGAGCTGTCGGTCCAGAGCAGCCCGCGCGGCCTGCACCTGGAGGTGCGGGACTCGGGGCGCGGCATGAGCGCGGAGACGGTGGCGCGGGCCTGCGAGGCGGGCTTCACCTCCCGTCAGGACCAGGGCGGCCTCGGCGTGGGGCTGACGGCCGCACGCGACATCGTCAGCGCCCTGGGCGGAAGCCTCGGCATCTGCAGTGCACCAGGCCAGGGCACGACCGTCAGCATCGATCTTCCGGCGGCAGAGGCCAACACATGAGCTTGGCTGCTCGATTGCTGGTGGTCGCCTGCCTGGTCGTCGCGTCCGGAAGCGTCGCTCGGGCAGACGGCGGCCGTTCAGAAGCCCAAGAGCTGCTCGCCCGCGCATTCTCGAACCGTTACGAACTCGATTTCGCCGCCGACATCGATCTCGTGATGTACGACGCAGGAGGACAGCGGCGGGTGAGACGCTTCCGAGCGCTCTCCAAGATCATCGCCGACCGGACACACTCCATTGGGAGACTCATCGCACCCGTCTACCTGCGCGGCATGACCATCTTGACCATCGAGGCCAAGGACCGCGGCCACGACGCCTTCGTCTATCTGCCGTCGCTTGGCAAGGTGCGGCGGGTGAGTACGGCACAGCGCAACGACGCCTTCCTCGGCAGCGATGTCACCTACGAAGACCTCGAACGGCACAGGGTCGGAGAGTACCGTCTCGCCGAACCTCGCATCACGGAGCGCGCAGGAGAGAGGGCCTACGCGATCGGGGCAACGCCCCGGCGCCCTGGCCATGGCGAACGAATCGAGTTCATCGTCTCGGCCGCGGATGCTGCCATCCTCGAAACACGACACTTTCGCAACAGCGATGCGCCCCACCGCATCGTTTCCATGCCGCGCACCCACATGATCGAGCGAGGTGGCCATATTCTGCCGACACGGCTGGAGGTGAACAACCTGTTTCGGTCCACGCGCACGGAAGTCGTGTTCCAGAACTTGATCGTGAACCCGACAATCGACGAGAGATTCTTCTCCGTGGCAACCCTCGACCAGAAACGCCGACTTCCGGGCGAATCACGCTGAGCCAGATCCGGACATCGAGAACACACTCGGACACTCTTCGACATCGACCTGCTCCCGGCGGAGGCGAAACATTGCCCGTCTGCGAGGAGGACCAGATGCAAACACGCGACGCGACGAATCCCATGAGCTTCGATGAGAGCGAGGGACTGCGCCGGTTGCACCGAGAGATCCGTGCCATCGCACCGCTCGACTCGAACGTGCTGCTCGGTGGAGAGACAGGAACAGGCAAGGGTCGCACGGCGCGCCTCATCCACGAGCACTCACGGCGCGCGAGCTCACCGTTCGTGCACGTGGACTGCGCCGCGCTCTCCGGGGGACTGATCGAAAGCGAGCTCTTCGGTCACGAACGCGGAGCATTCACCGGCGCCACACAACAACACATCGGTCGCTTCGAACGCGCCGGCTGCGGCACCATCTTCCTGGACGAGATCGGGGACCTGGCGCAGGAGCTGCAGGCCAAGCTCCTGCGCGTGCTCGAAGACCGCGAGTACGAGCGCGTGGGCGGCATGCAGACATTGCGCATGCGCGCACGGGTAGTCGCGGCAAGCAGCCGCAACCTGTTTCCGGCCGACACGCAGGGTGCCTTCCGCACGGATCTCTACTTCCGTCTCTGCGTTTTCCACATCGAGCTGCCGCCGCTGCGCGAACGCACGGAGGACTTGCCACGGCTCGTGCAGGAGGGCCTCGATCGCCTGTGTGCGCGCCAGAGCGGCGCGCGCCCCGAAGTGAGCGACGGGTTCCTGGCGCGGCTGGCGCGCCACGACTGGCCCGGCAATGTACGCGAGCTCATGAACACGCTCGAGCGGGTGCTCGCACGAAACCGCGGAGGCCCGCTGCAGGCCGGCGACATCGACGACGCCCTGCTGACGCTGCCGACCGCGAGCCGCAACACGTCGCGGAAGCGCGCGACGGAGAACGCCCCGAGCCTGCGCCAGGAGATCGAGGACTTCGAGCGTCGCGAGATTCTCGGCGCCCTGGAGCACAGCGGAGGCAACGTCGCCGGTGCGGCGCGGCAGCTGTGCATTCCACGCGGCACCCTGCGCCACAAGATCCGAAAGCACTCGTTGCGGGGCGCTTCCTACGAGCTGGAAAGCTGAAGCGATACCGCGCCCCGCTCAGATGTGCCGGCCTGGCACGCGGCCGGGGCTTGAGCGCGCGTCGGTGTTGGCGGCCTCGCCCAACGGGACGGCTTGACACGGCACCGAAGCCGGGGAACATTCCCCTCGCCATGTATTTCGCGCCCACGACTCCGACCGCGACGACGACGTCCATCCCGGGCGTGACGACGAAGGAACGCCTCTAAGGTCGGATAGAACGCGGACACTCGAATCCACGCCCTTCCGGCCCAGTGCCGGGAGGGCGTTTTTTTTGGTCCATTCCTCCAAGCGGGAGCTCTCGCGATGTATAGATCCAAGGAAGTGCGAATCGGGGTCGTCGGCGCGACTGGCGCGGTTGGCGAAGTTCTGCTGCGGTTGCTCGAAGAGCGCGACTTTCCCGTCTCGGAGTTGCGGCCGCTCGCCAGCGGCCGTTCCGCTGGTTCTACGGTGCCTTTTCGCGGTGAAGCCATCGAAGTCGGCGTCGCACGGCCGGAGTCCTTCGAGGGCCTCGACGTGGTGTTCTTCGCCGCGACGGGCGAGTTGTCGTTGGAACTCGCACCCGAGGTAGCGCGGCGCGGCGGTATCGCGATCGACAAGTCGAATACTTGGCGCATGGATGGCAGCGTTCCGCTCGTCGTTCCCGAAGTGAATCCGGAAGCAGTGGACCAACACAGCGGCATCATCGCTTGCCCCAACTGCACCACGATTGGCTGCGTGATGGCATTGGAGCCGATCCGCCGCGCCGCTGGTCTGAAGAGCGCCGTCGTAACCACCCTGCAGGCCGTGTCGGGCGCGGGTCGCGACGGCCTCGAGGAGCTCCAGGCGCAGCAGGTCGCGCTCGCGAACGGCGAGCAGAGCGAACCGGATCTCTTCGCTGCGCCGATCGCCAACAATGTGATTCCGCTGTGCGAGAGCTTCCGAGACGATGGCTACTCGACCGAAGAAGTGAAACTGCTGTTCGAGACGCGCAAGATCATGCGGCTGCCGGATCTCGATGTGGCGATGACCTGTGTGCGCGTACCGGTGCCGGTCGGCCACTCTATAGCCATGCTGATCGAGACGGAGCGGCCTCTCGATCCCGCGAAGGCGCGCGCCGCGCTATCCGCGTTTCCGGGCGTGGAGGTCATCGACGACCCCGCGCGCGCGCACTTCCCGACACCCGCAGACGTCGAGGGGCGCGACGCAGTGCTGGTCGGTCGCGTGCGCCGGGATCTCGGCAGCGACCGGCTGTGGCTCTGGAGCGTGTCCGACAACCTTCGCAAGGGCGCCGCAACCAACGCCGTGCAAGTGGCAGAGCTGCTGATCGAGCGCGGTCACATCGGTTGAGGCCGCTCGGGCCGCGTCCTGCGACCGACGACCCGGTGGCTCACTCACGGAACCGCGCACGACTCTGTGGGTGACGCCACGGTCGCGCGACGATTTCGGCATGGCACGCTCCGCCGCCAGCCCCACCGAGGAGCGCTACCGTTGCCTATCGAGGGTCGGATCACCCAATAGCAACATTCGAGAAACGAGAGGTCCAATGTCTGAAGACATTCTGATCGAGCACGACGCCGGAATCGCCACCGTCACGCTCAACCGCCCCGAACGGATGAACGGTCTCACCGACGAAATCATGGCGACGCTGCCGGGACACCTCCGCGAGCTGGCGAACGAGCCCGACGTCCGCTGTGTCGTGATCACCGGCGCGGGCGATCGCGCCTTCTCGGCGGGCGCCGACCTGGGTGCAGGTGGCCCGATGCCGGCCGACCGCAATGCAGACTCCGCAGCGGCGGGGCCGCCTGCCAGATCCGGGGCCGAGAAGCTGCCGCTCTACCACGAGACCCCGTGGCTGCTCCACTCGATGCCCAAGCCCACGCTCGCAGCGATCAACGGCGCGGCGGCGGGCGCCGCGCTCGGCATCGCCATGGCCTGCGACCTGCGAATCGCCAGCGAGTCGGCCGTTTTCGCAACCGCATTCGCGCGGATCGGACTGTCGGGCGATTTCGGCGGCACCTACTTCATGACTCAGCTCCTGGGTCCGGCCAAGGCCCGCGAGCTCTACCTGCTCGGCGACCGCATAGACGCCCAGGAGGCGCTGCGGATCGGTCTCGTGCAACGCGTCGCACCGGGCGATGCCTTCCGCGAGCAGGCCCGAGCACTGGCCCGGCGCCTCGCCGACGGCCCGCCGCTCGCCTACCGCTACATGAAGCGCAACCTGAATGCCGCCATGAGGGAGGATCTGCGCACCGTGCTCGACATGGAAGAGGAGGGGATAGACCGCACGGCACTCAGCGAAGATTTCTTTTTGGCGGTCGACGCCTTCCTGAACAAGGAGAAGCCGTCTTTCCTGGGTCGCTAGGCGATCCGATTCGCCATCACCTGATTTTTCGCAGACAGATGAAGCAATTTTCGGGAGAAGAGAAATGACTGATCATCGGACCTCCTCTCATCCGGGGAGCCTTTTCCTTGTTGGCCTCGTCGTCGTCGCGTCGTCGCTCTCGTCAGCCGATGTCGTTGTGCCGAAGGACGTTTCGTACCGCGCGCGGGATCTCGAGAAGGCTCCGATCGAGCTCGTGCGGATCAACGACTTCATCGACATGGCCCGCGGAATCGGAAACGTGTTCATGATCCGAACGCCCAATGGCAACGTCATCTACGACACGGGCGTCCCGTGGCAGGCGGCTCGGCAGCGTGAGCTGCTTCTCGAGCGGAGCGACCGACCCGTGACGCACATCGTGATCTCCCACGCCCACGGAGACCACAACGGCGGAATCCCGGCCTGGAAGGAAAACCTCGATGCGGGCGCCGAGCTCGTCACGCACGAGCGGTACCCGTATACGAACAGGATCTACGGCGATACGGACGAGTATCTCTGGCGCGTGCGCACCGGAACGCTCTATCCGATTCACGAACGTGGACAGGCCGCCGAGTTCCGGAGCTACGTCCCGACGCGGACGGTCGACGTCCACGAGGACTATCACTTCGAAGTCGGTGAGATTCGCTTCCAGACGATCGCCGCGGAGAACAGCGCAGAGGGCGAGGACGCTCTGCTCCTCTGGTTGCCGGATCACGAGATCCTGTTGACGGGCGACTTCTACGGTTGCCTCTATCCGATGGTGCCGAACCTGTACACCGTGCGCGGCGAGAAGCTTCGGGATCCGCTCGGCTACGTGAATGCCCTCGACCGCCTGCTCGAGCTCGAGCCAAAGATGCTCCTCCCCGCCCATTTCGACCCCATTCGGGGCAAGCAGTACATCGCGAAGACCCTCGAGGTCACGCGCGACGGCGTTCAGTACGTCTACGACGAGACGGTGAAGGGCATGAATTCGGGCAAGAGCGTCTACGAGCTGATGCGCACGATCGAGTTGCCGCCCGAGCTGGAGATCACACAGGGGCATGGCAAGGTCTCGTGGAACGTTCGCGCGATCTGGGAGCTTCTCGCGGGATGGTTCTACTACGAGGACGTAGCCGATCTCTACGCTGTGCCGACCAAGGAGGTCTATGCGGATCTCGTCGAACTTGCGGGCGGGACAGACCCCATCCTCGCGCGCGCCCAGCGGTGGTTCGACCAGGGCGAGGAGCTCAAAGCGCTGCGACTGCTCGACATCGCCAAGGTCTCTGGGCCTGAGAAGAAGACGGCGCTTCGGCTGCGGCTCGCGATCCTGGAACGCATGCTCGAGCGGGCCGTGAACACCCACGACAACATGAGCGAGACGGGCATCCTACGGGCGAGCGCAAAGCAGACTCGCGCGGCGCTGGAAGCGCGAGGGGAATGACCGTCGAGTCAAACGCACAGCTCTCAAACCTCCTTCATCGAATTCGTCGCTGAAGAACGTGGCGGCACGACTGCCTCCGGGCTTCAGGCGTCGTACGAAGCGAGGACCTGCCGCGTGGGTTCTTGCATGCGGCGCGGGTGGGGGCTGTACCAGGGCATGAAGATCTTGGCGACGCGCGGCAGCTGGAAGCGCCGCTGGCGCCACTCGAAGGCGCGAGCCGCCCTGCGTTGCGCTGCGTCGTCGCGGACGCGTCCGCGCTCGCGGTCGATCGCGAGCAGGTGCGCGCGCACGCGCGAGGTGAACCCGAACAGGTGCCGCCCGCTGTAGCGGAAACCGCGCAGGCGCTGGAGCCAGCCCGGATAGAGCGCCTTCAATACATCGTGCGCGACGTTGCGATGTTCGAACTCTTCGGCCAGGTGCCAGCGCCACAGCTCGGTGACGGCCGGGTCGGCCGTCTCGAACAGGTCGTCGATCTCTTGCAGGAAGAACTCGGACAGGACGACCCCCGTACTCTCGAAGCCCTCGCTATAGGCGAGGTTCCACGCGAGCGGCATCTCTGCGGTGAAGCGTTGGAAATCTGCGCGAATCTCGGCTTCGAAGCGCTCGAGCCCCGGGTACTGCTCGCGCAACACCCGGTTGTAGGCGGCGTGAAGCCTGGTGTGATTCGCCTCCTGATCGTTGAAGACGTCGAGGTCTCGCAGGATCTCGGGCGCCACCTCGGCCACGCGCGGACGCGCCGCCTGCATCGCCTTGATCAAGAAGGGCTCTAGATAGGGCAGAACCAGGGAGGCTCCGTTCAGCTGGTGAGCCAATTCGGGCGCGGTGGGAATCCAGTGCGCATCCGTACGACTGAAGTCGATCCGCGGAAGTCTCGCTTTCATCGTCAGCTCCCGGATTCTCACGGAGGGCGGCGAGCCGCGCTCAGAGGTGACGCCGTTGCGTCGACGGCGCGGGGGCGAAGCGCGCCCGCGGTGACCTACGGCCCTGTTGCGCCGCGGGCGTAGGCGGCGTCGAAGTCGCGGAAAGTTGCCAGGCGATCCCGCGCGCGTTTCGCCCACTCGTCGAAGGCGGCTCGCACGTCGGTAGGATCCGGACCGCCCGCGCCTTGTCCGCGTGAATCCGCGGCAGCCACGAGCCGCCGGCCGGAGACGGCGTCGAGGATCTCCAGCTCCAGGGCCACGCTCCCCACGACATCGGCGCCGGAGCCGCCCGAACGCTGCAGCTCTACCAGCGCAATGCGCAACCGGAGCGTGCCGGGCGCGGATTCGTCAAGCACGTGGAACTCGTGAGCCAGCTGCTCGCGCATGCTCGATTCCAGGTTCAGGGCCAGGGAGTCGAGTTCCTCCTGAGTGACACCCGAGAAGTCGCTTCCCTTGCCTCGCCAGACCACGACGGGGTCCACGATCACGTTCAGGTAGGGCGAGAAGTCTGCCTCGGGGTCGATGTAGATGAGCTGCGCCTGATCGCCCCGCCCCGGCAGCAGCTGCGAGGTGTCCCCCAGGAAGCCCGCGGACCCACCGGGCGGGGTCTCGTCCGTCGAGCCGCAGCCCGCCTGAGGCGACAGCAGGAGTGCGAAGAGGGCGACGGCTCCGATCGCATGGACGCGCACGTTAGGGAGCGCAACTCCAGATGAAGTTCTTGAAGGCGGTGCGGATGGCGTTCATCCCGGCCGTGCGCGAGTCGCCACACACGTCGTCGAAGGCGTACTCGATGTCACGGGAACTCGCCTCGAGGCAGCGCGCGATTGCGTCCCGGTTGACGCGGTAGCTGCGTCCGCCGGACCCCGACACGGCACTCTGGATCATCTGCTCGACCGCGGCCTCCCTCTGCTGCGGGCTCAGGCGCTCCCAATTCCTGCAGCTCATGGCAAGGGCCGGCTCGGCCAGCAACAACGAGACCAGCAGGGCCGGGAGGAGAGTCACTCGCATCGCGGGGCATTGTAGCCTCTGTCGGCCGCGCGATCCGGGGTCGTTCGGGGAGCGAGGAGGTCGCTCGCCCAAGAGGTATTGCTGAGCACAGCCCTGCGCTCAGAAGTGCCAGGGAAACTTCGAGAAGTCGCGCTCGCGCTTCTCGAGGAAGGCGTCGCGGCCCTCCTCCGCCTCGTCGGTCATGTAGGCGAGCCGCGTGGCCTCGCCGGCGAAGACCTGCTGGCCCACGAGTCCGTCGTCGATCAGGTTCATGGCGAATTTCGCCATGCGCTGGCCAGTGGGGCTCTTGCTGTTGATCTCGGCGGCCCACTCGAGGGCGGTGGCTTCGAGCTCGGCGTGCGGCACCACGGCGTTCACCATGCCCATCTGGTGCGCCTCTTCCGCCGTGTAGCTGCGGCCGAGAAAGAAGATCTCGCGCGCGAGCTTCTGGCCGATCTGGCGCGCCAGGTAGGCCGAGCCGAAGCCGCCATCGAAGCTGGCCACGTCGGTATCGGTCTGCTTGAAGACGGCGTGCTCGCGGCTGGCCAGGGTGAGATCGCACACCACGTGCAGGCTGTGGCCGCCGCCCACCGCAAAGCCCGGCACCACGGCGATCACGATCTTCGGCATGAAGCGGATCAGACGCTGGGCCTCGAGGATGTGCAGGCGCCCGGTGCGACCCGGGTCGATGGTGCCCGCATCTTCGCCCTCCGCGTACTTGTAGCCGTCGCGACCGCGGATGCGCTGGTCGCCGCCGGAGCAGAAGGCCCAGCCGCCGTCCTTGGGCGAGGGCCCGTTGCCGGTGAGCAGGATGCAGCCGACATCGGTGGTCATGCGCGCGTGGTCGAGGGCCCGGCACAGCTCGTCCACCGTGCGCGGACGGAAGGCGTTGCGCACCTCGGGGCGATCGAAGGCGATGCGTACGCTGCCCTGATCGACGGCCCGATGGTAGGTGAGGTCCTGGAAGTCGAAACCCGGCACTGCCTGCCAACGAGCCGCGTCGAAGATCTCGGAAACCATGGCGCCCCTCCGTTATCGAGGGGCCGAGGATAGCGGCTCAGGGAGTGGGAGAAGCCGTCTCGGCCGCAGCAGCACCGGCAGCCGCCTCCTCCGTATCGCCCTGCCCCATCAGCTGCACCAGGGCGGAGAGGATCGAGGCGTAGCGAAACAGCAGGTGGCGCTTGGTGGTGCCGAGAGCGAAGCCGCGGGCCAGCACCTCGGCTTCGACCTCGGGAAGATGCAGGGCGCCCCAGGGCACGATGATGCGCTCGTACTCATCGAGGCTCTCGTCCAGCGCCTCGATCAGCACGCGGTTGCGCCGGGTGAGCACATCCGCTTCGATGCGCTGCCACGTCTCCGGACCGGCGCTGTCGACGAACTGGCGGAATTCGGCGAAGGCGGCCATGAGGTCGTCGCGGGTCAGCATGGCGGCAGTGGCCCCGAGAAAGTCGATGCTCTCCTGGGAGAACTCGGCGAGGTCGACATCGGCGTGACGAATGTGAGGCCAGCTCTCGGCGCCGGACCCGTCGTCGCCCTTGCCGAGCACCTCCCGCGGATCGAGCTGCACGTCGAGGCCGAGAGCGCGGGCCAGCGGCTCGTAGTCGAGCCCGGCGGCCAGGCGGCCGTCGCGATCGGTCACCCCCTCCTGCAACAGCACCGTCGACTCGCTCTCGAAGGATGCGTAGAGCTCGCGGTAGGCGTCACCCGCACCGATGTGCATCATGCCCACCAGGCGAATCTCGCGGTCATCCTTGTTGTAGACGCGCTCCGTCATCGAGAGGCCGGTGCCGTCGAAATCGACGAAGCCTTTGGTGTGGGTTTCGATGGCCGTCGCGGTACTCGCCAGGAGCTGCACGAGGAGGAAGGGCGCCCCCAGGAACACGCTGACGAGCGTGAACCACAGAGTGTGCTGGAAGCGAAAGCTCGGGCCCTCCAGCTCGGCTTCGCCGAGGAGCCAGCGGCCCCCCGTGCGCCGGCGCACCACCAGGAAGACGGCAGCCGCGAGCGCCACCTGGAGCACACCGCCGATGAGCGCGTACTCCGTCTGGGATTCGGCAACGAGCGGCACCGGAAAGGCACCGAACGCCCACCAGCCGCAGAAGAGAAGAGGCGGCAGGAAGACGGCCTTGGGGAGCCGCGGCGAGAGCGCCATCCACACGAAGACGACCGGGCTCGCGGCCAGCACGGCGTACGCCACCAGCATGCGCAGCGCTGCCAGCCCAGGCGGCACCCCCACACCCCGCAACAGCTCGTGCAGCAGCGAGACGCCGGCATCCACGGCGAAGGCGATCAGGAAGCAGTTGGCGAGAACGAGCAGAGGCGACTCCGGGATGGGGGGACCGAGGGCCCATGGTTCCACAATCCCGCATCGGCCACCGCCCCGGCCAGCCGTACCGGGGCTCCCTGCGCGGCCGAGCAGCGAGGGGGCCATCGCTGGCCGACACCGGCGCTTCGCGCACGCGGAGACGGGCCGGCAGCCATGCGGGACCCGACGGTCGCCGGGCCGCGGGCGTCGCCCCGCGCCGGCGAAGCGGGCCAGGGCTCCGAGGCCCGACGGCTCGGGGTAGACTGGCGCGCTGCACAGGAGGCCCAGCATGCTCGACCGCAACGCCACATCGCTCGACAACAAGATCGCTCTCGTCACCGGCTCCGGCAGCGGCATCGGTCGCTCGATCGTCGAGACCTTTGCGGCCCACGGCGCGAGCGTCGTGGTGGTCGACTGCGAGGCGAACCTGGCCTCCGAAGTGGCGGGTGCCATCCTGGATCGAGGTGGGCAAGCCGTCGCCTGCCACGCCGACGTAAAGACACCGGCCGGCGTCGAGGCACTGACTCGGACCGCGCTCGACAGCTACGGCCGCCTCGACATCCTGGTGAACAACGTGGGCCACTTCATGCCGGGCGCCGGGCCCTTCCTGCGCACGAGCGAGGACGATTGGGAGAGCCTCTACGAAACCAACCTGAAGCACATCTTCCGCTGCACACATGCCCTGGCGCCGCAGATGGTCGAACGCGGCTCGGGCAACATCATCAACATCTCGACCATCGAGACGTTCCGCGGCATCCCCGACAACGCCCTCTACTCCGCATTCAAGACGGCAATCATCGGCTTCACACGCAGCTTTGCGCTCGAGGTGGCCCCGAACGGTGTGCGCGTCAACGGCATCGCGCCCGAGACCACCGACACGAGCCAGGTGCCCGTGAGCCGCTGGGTCCCGCAGAAGTACGCCGACCAGGTGCCCTACATGCTGCCGCTGGGCCGCTTTGGCAAGCCCGACGATCACGCCGGCGCCGCGCTCTTCCTGGCATCGGATCTCTCGGATTGGGTCACCGGTATCACGCTCCCCGTCGACGGCGGCGCCATCGCGGCCAGCGGTTTCTACCGCCTGCCGTCCGGCCGATGGACCAACGCGCCGATCCTGAAGGACGCGGGCATCCAGCCGGGTTAGGTGTCATTTCCAGGAGCGTTGGTCAGCTGGACGAACCGCCGGATCACTGCCCGAGCTTCACCCGCAGCACACGGTCGCCCTTGAACGAGCCGATGAAGAGCTCGTCGCCGACCTGCAGCCCGACGGTTCCGGCGCCCATGGGCGGGCCGTCACTGGCGTAGACATCGCTCGCCGTCATCGTCTCGGGATCGACGGAGACGATGGCGAACGCGATCGGGCAAGCTCCCGCGGTCATGGACTCGCACAGAGCGAAAGCCTCCGGGTCCGTGCCGCGCAGCGATGCCACCAACAGGCGCTTGCCGTCGGGGCTCCAGGTGATGTTGTCGGGCATCGCGACCTCGGCGCGCGCCTGCACTTCGCCCGTAGCGCGGTCGATCTTGCGCACCTGGTTCTCCATGGAGACGTTCAGATAGACCGTCTTGCCATCCGGCGAGGCTTCGATGCCATTCGGCATGATTCCCACCGAACCGGGAATCTCGCTGAAACCTTCCGCCGCGCTCCATGCGAAGGCGTGTCCGGTGGGCTCGGTGGGCGGCTCCTCGATCGACCCCATGCCGGCAGACCGCGGCATCATCTTCGTGGTGAGCAGGCCGCCGTCGGCCAGACCGACCACTTCGTTGAGCCAGGCGTCTTCGGGCGCAAGCACGCAGCCGCGCCAGGCGACTTCCCAGTGCGTTCCGGCACCGGTCACCTCGAAGAACTCGATCGATTCGCGACCGCCGTGTTGCACCACGAGCAGCGCGAGCTTGCCATCCGGACGCTCGAAGAGATCGATGCCATGCGGACTGAACTCGGCCGGAGGCGCTCCGGGACAGGCCGGGTCACCCCAGCCCGCCGTGGGCTTTGCCTGCGCACCGCCGCGGTAGAGGACGGTTCGCTCGTCGCTCGCAAGCACGAAGAGTGCCAGGTCGCCCGCCTTGTCGCCCTGCATGGCACCGTACTCGCTCACCAGCAGGGCCTCGCCGCCCGGCAACGGCGCCAGGTCTTCGGGGTTCTGGAAGGTGCAAACGGGCCGCGCGTTGGCAACGGCATCGCAGGCGAGAATGGGCTCGGCAGCTTGCGCGGCGAGAGCGGCGCAGCAGGCGATGAATGAGAGACAGGCCAGACGCACGGGTTGCATGGGGGCTCCTTTTGCCGGTGAACGAATCCATTCATCTCTTCGACGAGTTGGCCGCCACATCTCGCCGAGCTTCATCTTCTCAGCGGCCTCGAGGCGTCGAGGGGATCGCGAAAGCGGCTGTCGACGGCATCGAACACGATCCCCCCAAGCGGGCCAGCGGCGAGCGCCGGCCCGGCGGGGGACAGTCTATCCGATTCAGGTGCCTGCCCTCCCCCGGTTCGTTGCTCGTGATGCCCACTTCGCCCTAGTCTCCTGCCTTCCCCAGAAACGGAGAACCCCGTGACAGCGACTCTCCTGCACCGCCCGCGGAGCCAACGCTCCGCCCTGTTGGCGGCAGCCTTGTGTGCGCTCGCCTGCGATGCGCCGCCGGCGGCGCTGACCCGCGGACCTACGTCCGGCTGGCCCGAGTACGGCGCCGACAAGGGTGGCTCGCGCTACGCGCGCGCAGACCAGATCAGCCGGGAGAACGTCGAGCACCTGGAGGTCGCCTGGGAGTACCACACCGGCGACTACGACGACGGCAGCACCGGGCTCGCGCCGAGCACTTTCCAGAATACACCGATCCTGCACGACGGGATGCTGTATCTGTGCACGCCGTTCAACAACGTCATCGCCCTCGACGCCGAGACGGGCGTCGAACGTTGGCGCCACGACCTCCAGGTCGACAGCTCACAGTTCTATTCGCCGGCCTGTCGTGGGGTTTCGTTCTGGCGGGACGAAGCGGCCGAACCCGGCGCGGCGTGCCGCAGGCGGGTGATCAGCGGAACTCTCGACGCACGACTGATCGCGCTCGACGCCAGCACGGGAAGACCCTGCCCCGAATTCGGCGTGGCGGGCAGCGTGGATCTGGCCGAGGGCATCGGCGACCGGCAACCCGGCGAGTACGGCGTGACGTCGCCTCCAGCCATCGTGAGCGACCTGATCGTCACCGGTGCGATGGTGCTCGACAATCGGCGGGTCGACGCGCCCGGCGGCGTGATCCGAGCGTTCGACGCACGCAGCGGCGAGCTGCGCTGGGCCTGGGACCCGGTCGCCCCCGGCAAACGCCCGAAGGTGGGTGGCGACGTCGCCTACCAGCGCGGCACCACCAATGCGTGGTCCATGCTCTCCGCAGATCCGGAGCTCGGGCTCGTCTACGTGCCGACGGGCAACACCTCGCCGGACTACTTCGGCGGCCACCGCGACGGTGGCGATTACTACTCGAGCTCCGTCGTGGCGCTCGACGTCGAGACGGGCAAGGTGCGCTGGCACTTCCAGACCACGCACCACGACGTCTGGGACTACGACTTGCCAGCGCAGCCGGTACTCTTCAGCTACCCGGGGCCCGAGGGCGACGTGCCGGCCCTGGCACAGGCCACCAAGACCGGGCTCCTCTTCCTTCTGGACCGCCGCGATGGAACCCCGATCTTTCCGGTGGAAGAGCGGCCGGTGCCCGGTGGCGCCCTCGACGGCGACTTCGTGGCGGAGACCCAGCCGTTCCCCACGAAGCCCGCCCCGCTACATCCCCTCGAGCCGCTGCGCCCCGAGGACGCGTTCGGATTCACCCTCTACGATCGGGGCAAGTGCCGCGAGGCCATCGAGGCGGCACGCTCGGAGGGCCTCTACACGCCGCCGTCGCTGCAGGGCAGCGTGCACTTCCCGGGCATGATGGGCGGAGTGAACTGGGGCAGCCTCGCGGTCGATTCGAAGCGCGACATCCTCGTGGTGAACACGACCCGCACTGCCACCACCGTGCGCATGATTCCGCGGGACGAGATCACGCCGAAACAGAAGGCCTCGAAGTACGGCTTCGAGCCGGCGGAGGGTACGCCCTACGCAGTCGAGCGCCGGCCGCTCCTCTCCCCGTTCGGTGCACCGTGCAACCCTCCGCCCTGGGGCACGCTCACGGGTATCGACATCGAAAGCGGCGAGCACATCTGGCAGACGCCCCTCGGCACCACCCGCGACATGGCGCCGTGGCCGCTGTGGCTCGACACCGGCACACCCAACCAGGGCGGTCCCATCGTGACGGCCAGCGGCCTCGTCTTCATCGCCGCCACCACCGACAACTTCCTGCGTGCCTTCGACACGCGGAGCGGCGAGGAGCTGTGGCGCGGACGGCTACCGGCGGGCGGCCAGGCCACCCCGATGACCTACCGGCTCACGCCCGAGGGCCGCCAGTACGTGGTCATCGCCGCTGGCGGTCACGGCGTCCTGGGCACCCGGGTGGGCGATTCCGTGGTGGCCTTCGCCCTGCCAGCCCCCTGAGCGAGCGACTCGACGCCGGCTACGCCTAGCAAGCCGGTGAAAATGTGACGGCGCGGCACTATGGAGCCTTGATTGAACGGGAGTGCCCGGTGCCGGAACTTCCGACCTCGAGCCATGGCGCCGCGCCGCCACAGATTCTCAGATGCAGACACGGCGCCAAGGTGGACCGGAAACTAGGCCGCGGAATCCCCCATATGGGCAAGGGTTTCTCGTATCACCCGAACGGGTGAGCGCGGCGCACACAGGCGGCCGCGAACGCGGGTATGGCGTTCTCATCCGTGAAACGTCGTGCAGGCGAACTCATCTGCGCGACAGGCCAGCGTGTGACGACGCGTTTCGAAACGCTCCGTCACGGAAAGGGGGGCGCGCGGGAAGCGCGCTGCGGGCTTCAGGCGCGACGTCCGAGCCTCGGCAGCACGAGTGAGGAGCGCGCCTGGTATTCGGCAAACGCCGGGCGTCGCTCGACCATGCGCCTCTCGATCATCGGAAGGCTCACGAAGACGAACATCAGAGTGATCCCGACGGGTCCGATGATCGACCACCACCAACTCGGATCGGCGGCGATGGCGAAGAGCCAGAGCCCCCACCAGAAGCCCATCTCGCCCAGATAGTTCGGGTGGCGCGACCAGGACCACACTCCGGTCTGCAAGAACTCTTCCGGAACGGGCTGCGACGCACGGAAGCGCAACAGCTCCTTGTCCGCCCGGGCCTCCAGCCAGATGGCACCGAGCACGACTCCCAGCGCCAACACGTCGACGGCACCCAGGGGCTCGACGCCCCGGGTCATCACGGCGTAGACCGGAAGCAGCGCGAGAAACACCCAGAGAGTCGGGAGCAGATGGATGCCAAAGAGGCTGGCGGGCCAGTAGAGGGCACCGGTCTTCGCCTTGATGTCGACGTAGCGCCAATCTTCGTGGTCGAGGCCCGTCCAGCCCCGGGTCCAGTTCCAGGTGAGCCGCACACCCCACAGCCCGAGCAGGAAGATCACCACCCCGAGCCGAATCGGGTTCACGCCCACCAGCTCCGGACGCAGCGCCCAATACAAGGCGATGGGAAGCGGCGCCACGCTCCAGAATGCG
The DNA here is from genome assembly GCA_019310965.1 of Deltaproteobacteria bacterium. Classification (GTDB taxonomy): domain Bacteria; phylum Myxococcota_A; class UBA9160; order UBA9160; family SMWR01. The sequence continues at coordinate 16,296 of JAFDDG010000029.1, read as the reverse complement.
TCGTAGAAGCTCGAGTTCCGGAACGCGACGCTGAACGCAAAGATCACCACGGTCGCCACCACGTCGGCCCACAGGGCCACCCACAGCGGGGCCTCGAGGCTGGTGCGCTGCGCCGCCAACACGGCCGCGACGAACGCGACGACGTAGGCGAGGACGATCCAGAGTCGAGCTCGGGTCATGGGGTCTCCAGGGCAGAAGCGACGAAAAGTGACGCCGCGGCGACGCTCACCACCCGAACGTGTCATGCACGTTGGCCGGTAGCATACACATTTCGGTGGCTCTCGTGGCTCCTCGTGGCGTTTCAGCGGCTGTCTGCGGAAAGGTTAGCGAGCCTTCGCCCGCCCGATCCAGAGCGCATTAGGCTGCCCTCGAGCTCGCTTCAAGGCCGAATCGAATCCTGGTACACTTAACAGGAACGATCGGTCGCCCGGTCGCTGACGGGTTGGTGTCCGGGTCCGGTTGGGGAGGACCACATGGACATCATCATCAAGGCGACGGTAGGTCTCGCGGGTTTGGCATTCGTTCTGGCAGTCGTGTCTGCAGTCGTCTTTGCGGGTAAGTTCCTCGGTGTATCTCCGGAGGCCTATTCAAGGGCGTGCAGCAACCTCGCTCTGATCGCCATCGGACTGGCGGTTGGATTCAAGGAGCGCTCCCTCACGACTTGAGGCTCCCAGCGAAGGCCCACATCGCCTCGAGACGCCTACCGTTCCCCTGCGTGGCGACGCAGCCCAGGCAGCCGCTGCGGGTCATCGGCCCGCGCTCGACCTTCGTCCGCCACGAGGGCCGCGATCGCGCCTGGCTCAGCCCTCGGGCGCGTACCAGATGGGTGACGTCCAGGCCCGCTCCTGGGTCGTCTCGAGCGGGCGGTCACCGGTGCACCACTCGGGTCGCCGCTGCTTCGGAGCGATGCAGGCCCAGTCGGAGTTGCTGCAGCTCGCGTTCTCCACGGCCCGCGCGTAGTAGACCGCCCGCTGCGCAGGGTCGAACTCGGGGTCGCTCCATACCGCGCAGAGCGCGTCGTGGCCGAGGCCCTGGGGCGCACAGGTCAGCGGATCCACGGCAGCCCCAGCGTCGGCCCGCCCCGCGATGTCCACGACCTTCTGGACAAAGTTCCCCTCGGCGTCGGCCCAGCCCTTGATGATCTGAATGCGCTGAAGCTTCCCACCGGGCCTGACCTCTGTACCCGGGTCTCGCAGAGCAGAAACGACGAAGCGCGGCCCGCTCTTCACACCACTGGGTCTTGCCGGGAGGTTGCCACCCATGGGGACACCGCCTGCATAGCCCCTTGCCGCAAGACCCTCCGCGTCGCATAGGTTCTCCGGATAATCCCAACCGCCAAAGAAGCGCACCCGCATGCGCGGCCCGCTGGTGCCGAAGGTTTCCCGACGCTTCATCGCGTCGAAGATGGCCTCTCGGGAATTCTCCTCTGCCCACACCCCGGCGAGCCCGCCGAGGTTCATGCCGTCTTGCGGGTTGGGGCGGCCCATGCGCAGGTCGAGACGCTCCTCTTCTACGGGCCCGGGCAGGCCGTCGTGACCATCGGTTGCGGCGATGATGCCCAGCTCGTAGGGGTTCACCCCGATGCGATCGGCTTCTCGCAACCCCTCGATCAGCGCGTAGCGCGCGTAGTCGAGACGTGACACGCAGCCCTCACCTCCGAGGGCGCCGGCCCCTGTGCCGCCCCTGCAATCGGGCGTGTCGGCAGCGCGCATCTTCTGGAAGTTGCAGAGTTCATCCGCGCCGCCAAGTACGTTCCACATGTCATTGCGGCACTCGGAGTCGCCCTTCATCTGCATGATCTCGACGAGGGGTTCGATCTGAGCGCGCAGGCTCGCTATCTCCGCCTGCTCCTTCTTCGTCTTCGCATCTCCGTACTCGACGGCGAACATGCGGCCGTTCGAGAGGTTCGAGTTGTGGGGAATCGCCAGAACGTCGCAGCCCGTACCGGCGTCGATGCACTCGGCACGGAGCCGTTGCCAGAGGCGGATGGCGCTGGGTTCGTCCGCGTAGGAGATCGGCGCCGGGAGCGTCTTGTCCCCTCGGAAGATGACGTTGCGATGGATCTTCGTGAGCTCGGGCGTCGCCGTGTATTCATAGGCCACGAAGGTCGTGAACTCGCACGCATCCGACTCGTCGTTCCAACGCGCTGCAGCGTCCTGGGTCTCCTGCCAGACGGCGGCGGCCGCGTCTCGGCAGCGTGTCCCATCCTCGCCGCAGACGCTGGTCGCGACGAGGTCGCTTCCCAGCTGCGTGCGCATGCGATCGATCACGCTCTTCAGGTCCATCTGGTCCGAGAGATCGATGGGCTGGCGATAGCTTCTACACGCCTCAGTGTCGAAGGCGCCCAGGCCCGGCGTGGTGCACAGCCGTACGGCACCAAAATTGGACGCGTGGTCGGTGACGGCCGCAAAGTCGAGCGGCCGCTCGAGCTTGACGGGCCATTGCACCTCGCTTCCGGGCTTGGCGCGGAGCGTCACTGCCTCGCCTCGGGCAAAGCGGTAGGCATCGTCGGGACGCAGCCGCGTGCCGAAGACGTTGGCATCCATCGAGATGGCGGTGTGGACGTGGAGTTCGCCGAAGAGCGCGCGCCTTTCGGGAGTGTGTTCGGTGCAGCGGCCAGCTGCCCATGCGCTGGAAGGGGTGCAGAAGGACGCCAGGATGCCCAGGACGAGCGCGTTGCGAATCGACATTTGCTCCTCGACTCTCGAGAACGGGTCTCGAGCCAATAGATGACTCTTCAAAAAGGACGGACGTGGCCGTGGCTGGTGGCCGTGCGACCGTCAGCGCTCCGTTGCGTGCGTTCCCACGCACCCCGTGATCATGGGGAGATCCAGGTAGGTCTTGAGCCCCGGATCACTCGCCTCACACACCAGGGGCACGGCATTCACCAGATGGAAACCGGTGGTGGAGAGCCCCTGGGCCACCCGCTCGTCCTGGGTCAGCTCCGGCGGGAAGTCCACGTCGATGTTGAGGTTCACGTCGCCCTCGATCTTGATTCTCCAGCCGGACTCGCGCGGGATGTCCATCTTCTTCTGCAGCTTGTTCTGCCGGATGTCGTCCACGTACCAGATCTGCTCCTGAACGATCTCCGTACCGGCGCGGGTCTTCCCAATATGGCGGTAGTGGTTCAATGCAATCGTGTCTTTTTCGATGATCCCCACCGCGGTGGGGATATCTTGATTGGCCAGGATGTAGTCGTGCTCCGCCTCATAGGAGACGACTTCGGTGCCCAGACCTTCCGCGATCATGTCGATCGGTTCGTTCCAGCTCTTGGCCAGCATCACCTTCACGGGGTTGCGCTCGGCCTGCTCGGGTGTGGCGCCGAGGTTCATGAGGTTCCGCATCACCCCTGCAGAGCTGTAGGTCGTGCAGTCGCCGCATTCCGTCATGGTGATCCGGTCGATCCGATTGCACCATCCACTGAACGTCAGGGGAAAACGCTCGGCGATGCCGCCCGGGTTGCAGCCCGACGCATGAAAATTCACCTTGCCCTGCTTGCAGGCCTTCTTGATCGAAGCTGCGACCTCGGGATTCTGGATGAAGGGAAACCAGTAGGGGCAGGGCGTGATGACGTGGATGCCGGCTTCCAGAAAACGGCAAATTTCGCCGAGGCTCCAGGGCATCGGACAGTAGAGCACGCAGTCGGCATCGAGGGCCATGATCTCCTCGACGTCCTGCGTCGCGATCACACCGGTCTTGTCGATGCCGACGATGTCGCCCGCATCCTGCCCCGCCTTGTCGTCGCTGTACACCTTGACCCCGACGAGTTCGAGCTTCGGATGCCGGACGACGCCGCGAAGCGCAGCACTCCCGACCACACCCGTCGCCCACTGAATCACCTTGTACTTCCGCGCCATGGGTCTCCCTCTCTTCGCTGGTTCCCTCTGCGACGAACGCCTACCTGGCTGCGACCAGCCCGGCCTTCACTTGCTCGAAGGCCCGGTCCGCGATCTCGACCATTTCAGCGTCCGTACGGTCTTGAATCGGGTGCTCTACGTACACCGCCGTGTGCTCGAAACCAAGTGCTTCAGCCTGCGCCTCCGCCCCGGAAACGAACTCCACGGTGGCTACGAACACCGACGGGATCTCCCGTAGTTCGAGGTCCTTCGAGTCATGCACACTGCACGACGTGCAGCTGCCTCAATCGGCAAGCGCCTCGATCACCGCGTCGCAGCGCGTCGCAATCTCCTGGCGCAGGTCGATCGGGGCAGGCTTGGTGAACGTGGGCTTGCGAAAGCGCAGCACCTCGGCGCCCTCGCCGCGCAGCTTCTCCTCCAGGCGATCGAGGAAGAGGTCGCCGCGCGGCTTGCTGATGTCCAGCAACCCCACGGTCTTGCCCGCCAGCTCGTCGAGACGCGGCCGACGCTCGCGTCGCGGGGCGCGCTTTTCGTTGGTCGGATCGAGCAACACTTCGTTCACGGCCGAATCTCCTGCACGACGGGTTGACTGCCGATCGCACCTCCCGCCCAGCCACCGATGATCGCCGAGAAGAGCCCGGCGCCGCCACCACAGTGCACGACGAGGATGCCGTCGGGGCGAAACTTGGGGATGGTCGAGTCCTTCACGGCCTCCGGGAGCCCCTCGCTGATGCCGCCGGCGCCGCGCACCAGCTCGGCACCAGGCAGCTGGAGCAGCTCGTGCAGGCGATCCGTCAGCTGCCGTTTGTCCCAGCCGGCTTCGCGGAACACGCGACTGTGCTCCGGACCGATGGCCAACAACGCATCGAAGGCCAGCACGATCTTGGGGTGATGCAGCGTGCGCAGATTCACCGCGAAGCTGCGGGCCAGGGATTCGGGGTCGCGAGAGAGTTGATCGACGACGCTGCGCGGCGCTTCGCCGGGAAAGAGGGTCACCGTGTCCTTGCCCGGCTCGGCCCCCAGCGTTGTCGAGAGCGGCTCCCACGGACTGCCCTCTTCGTCCTCGGCAAAACAAAAAGAGAGCTTGCCGGGGTTGCCGAAGGTCGCGCGATCGATCGCGCCAGGCCGGCCGCCACCCACGTTGCGCACCACCAACTGGAGCGCGCGGCCAATCGTGAGGTTCGCGCGGTTGCCCTGGCCGAAGACGTTGACCCCGGAGTTCATGCCGATGCGTCGCCGAACCGGTCCGTTGACCACGAGCACCGGCCCCACCGGCATGGTCGTACACAAGAGGCCATGCATGTTGAACGCGTCGGTGCAGGCGCCCTCGAGCGCGGCGATCACCACCGGCAGGTACTCGGGCTTGCAACCGGCCATCACGGCGTTGATGGCGACCTTCTCGACCGTGCACTCGACGAGGTCCGGCGGCACCAGCGCCGCCACCTCGCCCGGCGCCCGGCGAGTACCCTCGAGCATGGCGAGCACACGCTGCGGCGTCGGCGGCACCAGCGGCAGCCCGTCGCTCCAGCCGCGCTCGAACTGGCTCTCGAAAGGGTCTTCGTTGGCGGCCAGCTCGACGCGACGCGCACACAGGACGTCGCTCCCGTAGAGGGCGGCCAGCGCCTCGGCTCGGTCCGGCGCCGCCGAGAGCGAGCCGCAGCCGAAGGCGAGCTCCGGCAGACCGGGCCCCAGCCCGTGCACGCCGGTCAACGCCTCCCACTCCTGGCGCTGCCAACCGACGGCGCGCTCCTTCACGACACCGTCCTCGACGCGCAGCAGAGTCGGAACAGCCTCGATGTCGTGGTACCAGGACATCTCCAGCGAGGTGTCGTCCACGGCCTCGACGCCTTCGGGAAAGCCCGGATCGTCCTGACTGAAGACGCTGAGCTCGATCTCTTCCGCGAGGCGTGCCAACACCGGAGCCACTCGCTCGCAGGTCGGACAATCGCGCTTGACGAATGCCACGACTCCCGACGGGAGATTCGGACGCTGCATGGGGCCATCCTATCACCCGCGACGCGGCCGCGTTGCGCGCGGGTCGTCGCCCGCAGACCGAGGCAGTGCGGTGTCGCTACGCGCGCCGCTTCGGCTTCGGCGGCGCCACCGCCTTCTCGAGCCGACGCAGCAGCGCTGCCGTTTCCTTGCGCGCCTTGGTGCTCTGCCGGCGCCAGCGCTTCTGACCGTCGGCTTCGAGCTTGCCCAGGGAGTGGCTGGCGTCGCGCAACAGACGCGTCCAGCGACGCCGCGCGTCGCGCTGCGAGCTGTCGATCTGCTTCTCGAGGCGGTTCAAATTCTTCCGGGTGCGCTGCGAGAACTCCTTGAGGGTGGTCGGCAGATCCTTCTCGAGCCGCTTCATCGCGGCATCGCGCCGCGCACTCAGGCTCGGCGTCTTCTTGCGGGTCGCCGTCTTCTTGCGGGTCGTCGCCTTCTTGCGGGTCGTCGCCTTCTTGCGCGTGCTCTTCTTGGCGGTGGCCTTGCGGCGTGTGGTCTTCTTGCTGGCAGCCATGGAGTCCTCCTGTCCCAAAAGGAGGCCCAGCTTAACGCCGGTTCGCAAGGAATGTGAAGCCCATTCGGGCTCCCTGGAGCGTTTGCATACCCGCCCTTGCCGCTCGAAGCACCGGGGCTACTCCACGCGCTCGCTCGCTGGGCCGTCTGCCAGGCAGTGGCGCAGCACGGGTTCGCTGTACTCCCCGTCGCGGGCCACCAGGACGTTGAGGCCCAACGCCCCATTCGCGTGGCTGTCGAGGCGCATATAGCCCGGTGCGGAAAGAGCGAATATGGCGGTGTCCAGCGGCTCGACGCGATCCACCCTCCTGGTGCTGCCGGCGCCACTCACCGCGTAGTAGGTGCCGATCCCGTCACGGTGCAGCTGCAGGCTGTGCTCGTGTCCGGAAGCGAAGAGCAAGGGAGAGCCGGGGCGTGTGGCGCGGAAGATGCCCTGGATCCAGGCCCGGTACGCCTCGTGGGTGACGTCCGTGCCGGTCACGCCGAGCTCGCGCGCCAGTGGGTACACCGAGCCGAGCAACGGCAGCGGCAGCCACAGCCAGGGCACGAAATCCGTGAGCGGAAAAATGTGCTGCTTCCAGCTGAAGTGACCGCCGTGCGGGCCCGACGTGATGAGCGGGTAGTGCAGTGCCAGCACCAGGTGGCGATCGCTCGGCGCGTCGAACTGCGCCGACAGCGCCAGGAACGCCTCCCGTGCCGTCGCGTGCGGACACACCGCCGCGTGCACCTCGGGGTAGTCGCGCGCGTGGCTGAAGCCGATCGGATCGATCAACACCATGCCCAGGTGAGTGCCAAAATCGATCCGCTCGGGTCCAGCGCAGCCGCCCGGCGGCAGCATCGCGACGCGCTTGCCCTGCTGTGCCAGGAAGGCGGCCTGGGCGCGCACGTGCTCCCAGCCGTGGGCGCCCTGAATGTCCCAATCGTGGTTGCCGGCGACGAATACGACCCGCGCCGGGCTGGCGGCGGTGATCAGGGCTCGCAACACCCGCTCACCGTGGCGGCGCGACGCCTCGCCAGCGGGCACCAGGCCGCGCGGATACACATTGTCCCCGAGATACACCACACTCACACGGTCGACGCCGAGCTGGCCCACCTGTTCGAACACATCGCTGCGCAGCGCCAGCAGCACGGGGTCGACCGGCAGCTCCGCCTCGGCGTGCGCCGGCAAACGCGGCGCGCCGGCGTCGCCGACGAGAAAAATCGAGTGCTCGACCTCGCCGGCAGCCTCGCAATGGGTGGCGGCTACCGGCCCGGGCACCACGCTGGGCGGCGCCTGACAGGCCAACAGTGCACCGCACAGCAGCGCAGCCGGCCAGGCTCCCGGTTCTTTCAACCCCGCAGCCGCCCGCCGGGAAACGCCACGCCCGTACCTCCGAGACCACAGTACCCGGCCGGATTCCTCGCCAGGTACTGCTGGTGATAACCCTCGGCGTAGAAGAACTCGGGAGCGTCGAGAATCTCGGTCGTCAGGTCGCCACGGCCCGCGGCGCGCAACGCGTCCCGGTACAGAGCGCTGGCCGATTCGGCCGCACTGCGCTGCGCCGCGTCGTAGACGTAGATCCCCGAGCGGTACTGGGTGCCTACGTCGTTGCCCTGGCGCATGCCCTGGGTCGGATCGTGTGCCTCGAAGAACACGGCGAGCAGCGCGTCGAACGAGACGGTCTGCGGCTCAAAGACCACTCGCACGACCTCGTTGTGGCCGGTCAACCCCGTGCAGATCTCTTCGTAGACGGGATTCGGCGTCGAGCCGGCGGCGTACCCGACCTGCGTACTGACGACACCCGACATCTCCCAGAACTTGCGCTCCGCACCCCAGAAACATCCCAGACCAAAGAGCGCCAGCGCGCTGCCGGGCGGCCAGGGTGGCTGGATCGGGGTGCCGAGCACGACGTGCTCTCCCGCCACCGGCATGCGCTCCGCGCGTCCGGGCAGAGCCCCTTGCGGCGACGGCATGCGGGCGGGTTTTTCGAAGAATCCCATGTCGTGCTCCTCGCAGTGGGGCAGCCTAGCGAGCAGCGGCCGCAGCCCCTCCGCTTGCCAGCGCATCGAGCGTCTTGGCCAGGCCGCGCAAGTGCTCGAACGCGGCATCAGCCGTCCACGAGCCTTCGAGTGGCGTAACGCTCACGTAGCCCTCGGCCAGCGCTGCCGTATCGGCGTCCGGCACGGTCTCTTCCTCGGAGTTCGGCACAAAGGCCATGCTCACGGCAGCTTCGCCCCGACGGGTGTAGAGCAGCGAATAGAGCGTCGACCGTCCTTGACGCGTGAGCTTCACGCCCTGCACATCGGCTGCGAGGCGCGGCGGGTGATTGACGTTGAGCGCCATGCCCCGGGACAGCAATGGCCCCGGCTGCTCGGCACGGAGCGCCCGCACCAGCCGTACCGCAAAGGCGGCCGCGGCAGGGAAGTAGCGCTCGGTGCCGCGAATGTCGTTGGGATCCACGGCCTGGCTCACGGCGATCGCCGGAACGCCCAAGCTCGCACTGGTCAGCGCCGCACCCACGGTGCCGGACGACAGCATGCGCGAGCCGACGTTCTGCCCGAAGTTGATGCCGGAAACGACCAGATCTGGCGGCCCGTCGCGCAGCGTGGTGAACGCCAAGCGCACGCAGTCGGCCGGCGTGCCGTCGACTGCCACGACGCCCGGCTCGACCTCGCGCCAGCTGAGCGTGCCGCGGGTAGTAATCGAAACGCTGCTGCCGCTGCGATCCTCGGCCGGCGCGACGACACTCACGGCGTGGCCTTCCGCCTCGAGGGCGGCGCGCAGCGTGCGCAGGCCTGCCGCTTCGTAGCCGTCGTCGTTCGTCAGCAAGATGTCGAGCCGCTGGGCGAACCCGTCGGCGTGCGCGCAGGAGGAGCAGCCGAGGAGCAGGGCGGCGAGCAGCAGTCGCAGCATGCCTCCAGGGTAACCGCCCAACCGTGGCTTCCGCATCCGGAAAGGCGGGCGGTGCGACTCACGACGCCTGGCGGTACGCTGGCCCCATGCGCATCGCCACTTGGAACGTCAACGGCCTGCGGGCGCGACTCGAGTTCGTGCGGGCCTGGCTGCGGGAGCGGAAACCCGACATCGTCGGGTTGCAGGAACTCAAGCTCACCGACGACAAGTTCCCCCACGACGCATTCGCGGAGCTCGGCTATTTTGCCGCCGTTCACGGTCAGAAGAGCTGGAACGGGGTCGCGATCCTGGCTCGCGAGGCGCCGCAGGTCACCCAGTGCGGGCTTCCCGGCCAGGAGGAAATGGGCGCTCGCCTGTTGTCGGCCGACGCTGCCGGCCTGTCCTTCACCACGGTGTACGTACCCAACGGCAAGAACCTCGAACACGAGGACTACACCCGCAAGCTCGCCTGGCTCGACACTCTGACGGCGCACTTCGCGGCGCGCCAAGACCCGGACGCGCCAGCAGTGCTGTGCGGCGATTTCAACATCTGCCCCACGGATCTCGACAGCTGGAATGCACAGCAGCTTCGTGGCGCGATCTTCCACACGCCGGCAGAGCGCGAACGCTGGCGTTCCGTGACCGGCACCGGACTGGAAGACGTCTGGCGCGCGCTTCACCCCGACACCCAGGCATTCTCCTGGTGGGACTACCGGGGAGGCGCTTTCCACCGTAAGCAGGGGCTGCGCATCGACTTCCTTCTGGCCACAGCCGCGGTTCGGCGACGCGTGCAAGGAGCCGAGATCGATCGCGAATGGCGCAAGAAGCAGGCGGGACTCACCGCCTCGGACCACGCGCCGGTGTGGCTGGATCTGGAGTGAGCAGGAGGACCGCTTCTGGCGAATGCGAGCAGGCCTTGCAACTCCCCGCAGACCCACGAATAATACGGTCAGGCTCCCCTGGGCGGGGGCCGCTGAGCAACTGAAAAGGAGACCCCAGTGATCCGAAAAATCAGCGCGATTGCGCTTTCTCTGATGTTCGTTTCGTTCACGGCGGCCGCGGATGACGTGGGCGGCGGCACCATACAGATCCAAAAGGACACGGCCACGCCGGTCGCAGAGGCACCGGTCACCGCGGCTCCGCCGGCGTTCGTCGAGCTCCAGAGCCGCACGATCGCTGCTGGCATCGGCGCGCGCATCGGTGAGGGATCGCTTCTCGTCGACGGCCAGGAGCACGCGTTTTCGCTGCGCGGCATCTCCCTCGGCGACCTCGGCGTCTCGCGCATGTCCGCGCTCGGCCCGGTGGAGAATCTGACGAGCATCGAAGACTTCGCCGGCACCTACGTGGCGGTCGAGGCAGGTGCGGCCATGGGCAAGGGCATCGCCACGCTCACGATGCGCAACGAGCACGGCGTGGTCATCACGCTGGAATCCGACGTGCGGGGCGTGCAGCTGACGCTCGCCGGTCAGGCGCTCTCGATCGAGCTCAAGTAGCCCAGGTTCGAGCTGGATTCGAGGCCCGGCGGTGTGTTCCACCGCCGGGCCTTCGTGTCTTTGCCGTCGGAACCTTCAGCGCCGTATACTGGGTGCGATGTTCGTGTTGTCGCCCGTCCGTGCGCTGGGACTGCTGCTGACTCTCGGCCTGCTGGTGGGCTGCGCCTCCACCGGGCTGGGGGGCAGCGGCGACGTCCAATTCGGCTTCTTCAACCCGACCTCTACCGACACGGACCCGTGGGTAGCCAAGGTCGCCGACTGGCAGCGCCGCGAGCGGCGCGACCGACCCCACACCGCGCTGGCGGACGCCGAGACGCTTCGGGCAAAGCGGCGCTCAGCGCTCCTGCGGGTCAAGATGGGCCACTGGGAGGCGGACGAGCGGCTGTCGCTGGCCAAGCGGATCACGCTGTGGACCCAGGCCGTGGCGCGCCGGCACTATCGCTTCGACCCGCCCACAGATGCCGCCTCCGACCCCTGGCCGACCACCAAGGATCTGCTCGACCGCAACGGCGACGACTGCGATGGACTCGACCTGATCGCCTACGAGCTGCTGCGGCAGTTCGGCTTCCCGCCCGACGAACTCTACCGAGCGATCGTAAAGCGCAAGCGTGACGGAGCGAACCACATGGTGACGCTCTGGTTCGAACGCAGCGACGACCCGTGGGTGATCGACGCCACCGGAGCGGTCAGCCTCCGCGTTCGCCATTTCTCGGCGCTGCCGGGCTGGACGCCGACGGCGCTGTTCAACGAGCACGACCAGTTCACGCCACGGCGCCTCTCGGAGCTGGCGCGAGCCGCGGAGCGCTAGCGCCTCGGCCGCTGCTGCGGCCGTTCGAGCGAGCCTCGGCCGCAATCTCGGGGGGGGGGCACGTCCCCGGCGCGTGCTCGGATAGCGGCGGCAGCACACCGCGCTCTCGCCCACGGCGTCGACGACCGGCACTCGCAGCGGCAGAGGAGACGACCGAGCCCATGACCGACCGAGACTCGACGAGCCGGGAGGAAGGCCTCGCCCTGGCGACGGAGCTGCGCCACATCGCGGAGGCCCTCGTCGTGGCCGACCTGGAGCCCGAAGACGTGGCGGCGGCTCACCGCCTGGCCACCGCCCTGCGCGAGCGTCTCACGGGACCGCGCCGGCCCCGCTGGTACGACGCAGCTGGCGCGCATCCCGAATCCGCGCCAGAGGCCCGCCACGCCTACCTCGCGCAGAGCCCGATCCGCGGGCATCTCAATCCCGTCGCACCGCCGCTGGTACTCGGGCCCGGCACTCGGGGGAATGGCGCGCGGTGTGTCGTCGGCGAGCTGCAGATGGGCCGCCGTTACGAGGGCCCACCCCACGGCGTCCACGGCGGCTGGGTGGCCGCGCTCTTCGACGAAGCGCTCGGCGCCGCCCAGAGCCTGGGCGACACCCCCGGCATGACGGCCGTGCTGAAGGTGCGCTACCGGCAGATCACCCCGGTGAAACAGCCGCTGCGCTTCGAGGCCTGGATCCACGAGCAACGCGGCCGTCGAACGGTCGCGCGCGCCACCTGCCACGCCGGCGACCGGTTGACCGCCGACGCGGAGGGCATCTTCATCGGAGTCGACTTCGACGAAGTCGAGGAGCGCATGTCCCGCGCCCCCGGCAGCAGCGACGATGCCGCGGTGTGACCTCGAGGCGCATTTCACCCTCTGAGGGAGCGCCCCACCAGACCCCGAGGGAGGAATGGGAAGAGGGTCCGGCCCGCGCCACAGCGCGGGGCCGGACCCTCTCGAACGCCCCAGCCGAGGCCGCGGTCAGCGAATCGGCGCCAGCTCCACGCGGCGGTTGCGCGCACGACCGTCCCTCGTGTCATTCTCCGCCACCGGCTGGGATTCGCCGTGACCCTCGGCCTCGAGACGGCTCACGTCGACACCCTGGCTCACGAAGTAGGACTTCGTGGACTCGGCCCGGCGGTACGACAAGCCGTTGTTGTAGGACTCGCTGCCGCTCGAGTCGGTGTGGCCACTGATGTTGACGCGAATGTTCGGGCACTGCTGCAACTGGTGCGCCGCCGCATCCAGGACCGGCTTGCTCGAGCTCACGATCTCAGCGCGGTCGAAGGCGAACTCGATGCCGCGCAGCCGCACGACGCCATCACAGGGGCCGGCGGCCACCGGCTCCGTGCCGGGGCCGACGAAGACGGCCTTCGCCAGCTGCTGCACTTCGAAGTTCGACGTGAGGTCGGCACCGCTGCGCAAGCTGCCGCAGTTGGTGAGGCCCGTGAGCCGCTTCAGGAACGCCTGCCCGTCGGCGCTGTCGCCGGTCTGCACCGCGTGGATGCAGGTGTCGTCGGCGCGCGTCTCCACCAACGTCTTCGCGCTCGCGAGAGCGGCGTCGGGATCGTCCGGCAGACCGTCGGAGAAGACGACCAGTGCGGCACGTCCCTGGAGCCCCACCATTCCTCCCGTGAGCTCGCCGATCACGTAGTGCAACGGCGTGGTGCCGCCCATGCCGTCGATGGCACCCATCACCTTCAAACTATCGGCCTGGGCGGCCAGCGCGGCGCGATCGAACGGGCGAACCGTCACGCTGTTGCGCTCCTCACCGCCAAAACCGACGGCGCCGGCGTTGTAGCCACTCGAGCTCTCGGGCGCACGAACGTCCGCCGCGGGCATCGCCTTCACGAAGCTCCGGGTCAGCGCCTTGGCCTCCGGAAAGGTCTGGTTCATATACTGGGTGCCGGAGCCGTCCGTGATCACGACGACGTGATCCGTCACCCGCACCTCATTGCCTTCGAGCGTGATCGGCTGAGCATCGATCGGCGCGCGGTCGGCCAACTCGCCCACGGGGGAAAGACTGGCGCAACCCGCGGTGCTGAGCACGGCGGCCATGAGCCCGATCTGAGTCTTGCGAATAACCTGCATTTGCATCGAACCTCGCTTGTTGGAAGACACTCCACCAGCCCGGTCGGCAGTACCGGTCGGTCGCTGCATGATGACCGCAACCCCTTCGAAATCGCAACACTATTCCTCGAGCCGGCGGCAAGCGACCGGCAAGCGACAGCCGAAGTGCGCGCCGTGTGCCGCGGATCGAGCCCGTCCCCTTTCTCGACAGATGCGGCTCGGGCGGCCCTTTCAGCCCCTTTCATCCGACTCCACGACGGTTATTCTCGCCGAGAGGAGACCGCGACCGTGACCGGATTCCTGATCCGCCTCGTCATCAGCGCAATGGGCCTGTGGATCGCCGCACGCGTGGTGCCGGGAGTCGAGATCCGGGGAGAGGCGACGTTGCTCCTGGCGGCGCTGCTGCTCGGCATCGTAAACGCGGTGGTGCGCCCCGTAGTCGTGTTGCTGACGCTGCCCGTGACACTGCTGACCCTTGGCCTCTTCCTCTGGGTCGTCAATGCGGCGATGTTCGGATTGGTGGCTGCCCTCATCGACGGCTTTCACGTGGCCGGCTTCGGATCGGCACTCCTCGGATCGCTGCTGGTCAGCGTGACGAGCTGGTTCGCATCGTCTTGGGTGGCCCCGTCGGGCCGCGTCGAAGTGATCCAGGTTCACGGCCGCACACACTAGGCGTCTCTGCACGTTCGGATGCTCGCCAGTTGGCGGGGGACGGGCTCTGCCAGCGAAAAATCGCAGCCATAGCCGGCGCACCGGCGAGATTTCGCAACGCAGAGATCGGGTCGAAGGCAGGTGACTGGCGACCGAGGGGCTGTTGAGATGGCCTCTAGGTCGGCGGGGCCACGCCAGCCGGCGCGGGGCGGCCGTGGACGAGGACTTTCTTGAGCTCGCCGAACAGCACGTTGATCTTGCCGTTGCCGGCGATGCCCTGCACCACGCCCTGCCCGAGCGTCTTGTGATCGATGCGTTCGCCGCGCTCGAACGTCTCACTCACGGAGTAGGTGCGCACCGGGCGTGAGAGGTCCGGCTCTACCGGCAGATCCGCCGGATCGATCACCCTGGGACGCGGCTTCGGCTTCGGCTTCACGCGACCGGCGCCGTACTCCCAGGCGCGGTCGAGCCGAGGCTTGCCGTCCAGCACCGGGCTGCTGTCCGGATAGCTCCAGCCCGGATCGCCGTCGATCTTGCACGAGAGGAAGATGACGCTGACGCCACTCTCCGCCTCGACCTCGCTGGCCAACCTCTCCATCTCCTTGATCCAAGCGGCGCCCTTCTGTGCTTCGCGCTTGCGACACAGCTCCCAATAGCGCGGGCTGCCTACGAGGATCAGAACGGGCGGCCCGTCGCTCACGCTGCGGCCCGACTTCGCGGCGACCTCTTCCCGCAGCGCAGCGAGGTTCGCCTGCGCGATCGCCGCGGCGGAGAGGCCCTCGAGCAATGCGCGCAACGGGGTATCGCCCGTCCGGCCACGCGAAGCGCTGGGGGCCAGGTAGCGAACTTGTGCGATGACCAACCGATCTTCGTCGCCAACGCCCAACATGTCGATGCGACCGACACCCTTGTTGGGATCCGCAGCGCCCTTCGACTTGTCTTCTGCAGCGCTCTTCAGCGGCACCTGCGCCTGAACGAAGCTGACGCTTCCCGCCTCGTCCGGTAGCTCGAGCGCGGTGCTCTCGCGCGTGCAGTACTCGGTCAGCGCCAAGCTGAGATGTTCGTCGTCGCGGCCGGCCTTGCGCTCCGCCGCGAGCCGGCTGTTATACGCCACGAAGTACTTACGACCCGCACCGGCGCGGTCGGGAGCGTTGGCGATCTCCGCCTGATAATGGACGGAGAGACCTTCGCCGGTGAGTTCCGTTGCGGCGGCGCGGAATCCCGCCGCCTTGCGAACCTCTGCGTCGGCGGCCAGATCGGCGAGCGGGTGCAGACTCAAGACGTTCCCCCTTGGAAGTCGCATGATACCGATTCCAACCCGCGGTGCGCGGCGCGGCGAGGCAGAACGAGTTGCGCGATGCGGAAAAATGGGAATTGAGTCCCCGTGCCCCGCTCCGATGAGACCCGAAGGGGGGTCTCGTCGCCGATGGCAAAATCCATCTTCGAGCACGTCGCGGACGGTCTGGAGCTACGAACCGACCTCGCCAAGCTCGAGGCTCGCGACACCGTGCGCCTGGCGCTCGAGCGGGCGGGCCTCGACGTGGGGAGTATCGGCACCAGCCAGATGCGGGCGGTCCTCACGATTGCTTCCCGCGGAGCTGACGGCTCGCGGTGTGGAGCATTCAGAGAGCGTGTGTGAAGCCCTCCAGACCGCCCTCAAGGCCGAGCATCCCTCCGACTCAGCGGCCGCCGACGGGGATGAGCCGGAATCTCCCGAAGCCATCTATCAGGCGCCTAGCCCGCGGCTGAATTCGACGCTCTGCCCCTCGGGGCATGGCGCAGTGGAATCGTGGCGAGCCCACTCAAATAGGGGAGGTTCGCGCCCCTGCTCCTGCTGTATTCAGAAGGTAGCGAACGAGCCAAGGAGGCACGTCGCACCGGCACCGGTCCCCTGGACGAGCCGCGCCGGCACGACGCTCGTCAGAGCACTTCCTGGCGAATTCCTTGAGACTGTGGACCCAAAACGCCAACGAGTTCACAGCCTGTCCTTCCTCGGGGCCCGCTCATTGCGAGCGGGCCCCACCTTTTTTTTGGGGGGGGGGGGGGGGGGGGGGTG
>JAFDDG010000028.1 GCA_019310965.1 Deltaproteobacteria bacterium | reverse complement strand
GCCGCGGCCGGGCGCTCGGGCTCCGGCGTCGGCCCCACACCGGGCGCGGCGTCGGGCTCTGCAATCCCCGGCTCCTCGACGACCGGCTCGGCAGCTTCGGCTTCGGCGGCGATGCCGGGCTCTTCCACCGGCTCGGCAGCTTCGGCTTCGGCGGCGATGCCGGGCTCTCCCGCCGGCTCGGATACGACCGGCTCCGGCAGGGGCTCGGGGCTCTTCTTCTTGCGCCGCCGGATGACGGCGGCGCCGCTACCCGCCTCAACCCGCTTCTCGGTGACGTCCACACGGGGCTTCGACACCCCGAGCTTCTTGCGCAACCGCTCGGCGTCTTCCTCGTCGATCGACGCCATGGCGGTCTTCAGCTCCACGCCGGCCGCATTCGCCTTCTCGACGAGCTCCGCCCGTTCCAGGCCCAACTCTTCCGCCAGTTTGTACGCTCGGATCTTTGCCATCCAGTTCCTGCCAGTTCCCTTCCCGTTGTCGCGCGTGCCGGGCCTCGCCCAGCCCTCAGGCTTTCGAAGCCTCGGCCTCTGCCGCCTCGGACGGCTCCGCTGCCTCATCGCCTTCCGACTCGGATTCCGACCCGGCTTCGGCTGCAGCCGCGGCTTCCTGCGCAGCGGCCTCGGCCGCTGCGGCCTCCTGCGCGGCCGCCTCGGCTTCTGCCTGCACCCGCGCCTCGTCTTCTACACGCTTCCGCTCGGCGAGTTCCACGGCACGCACCTTGATGCGCGCGGCGCCGTCCTCGTCGATCCCCGGCATCGAGGTCAGGAGCTCTGTCTCGCAGCTCGCGAGATCCTCGAGCGAGGTGATCCCCTGCTGCAGCAGGAGCTCGGCGTCGGGCTCGCCACAGCCCTCCACCACCGAGACCGCCTCGGCCAGCCACTGCGCCAGCTCGCGCATCTTCGACTCGCTCTTGATGTCGATCTTCCAGCCGGTGAGCTGCACCGCCAGCCGCACATTCTGGCCCTTGCGCCCGATCGCCAACGACAGCTGGTCGTCCGGCACGATCACGTCCATCGACTGCGCACCGTCGTCGATGATCACCTTGGACACCTGCGCCGGCGAGAGAGCCGAGCACACGTAGCGCGCCGGATCCGGGTTCCACGGCACGATGTCGATGCGCTCGCCGCGCAGCTCCTGCACGACCGCCTGCACCCGACTGCCCTTCATGCCGACACAGGCACCGACCGGATCGACATCGGAATCTCGCGAAGCCACGGCAATCTTCGAACGCGCGCCGGGCTCCCGAGCCGCTGCCTGAATCGTCACGATGCCCTCGTACATCTCCGGCACTTCCTGCTCGAAGAGCTTCGTCAGCATCTCGATGCAGGTGCGAGACAGGACGATCTGCGAGCCCTTGGAGTTCTTGTTGACGTCGGTCACGTATGCGCGGACGCGATCGCCAGGCCGGTAGTTCTCCCGCGGCACCTGATCACGCAACGGCAGCACCGCCTCGGTGCGGCCAAGATCGACGATGATCGCACCTTTCTCGAAACGCCGGACGATGCCATTCACGATCTCGCTGGTGCGATCCTTGTACTCCTCGAAGACGTTGTCCCGCTCCGCATCGCGGATCAGCTGGATGATCACCTGCTTGGCGGTCTGGGCGAGAATCCTTCCGAAGCCCTTGGTGTCCAGCTTGACGCCGATCTCGTCGCCGACCTCGGCGTCCGGGTCGAAATCCCGAGCGTTGCCCAGAGTGATCTGCATGTCCGCGTCTGCGATCGTCTCGACGACCTCGCGGAACTCGAAGAGTTCGATCTCGCCGAGTTCCTCGTTGTAGCGGGCCTCGATCTCGGTCTCCAGGCCGCGGTCGCGCCGCGCCGCCTGCTTCATGGCCTCTTCGATCGCCTTGATGATCTCGCTGCGATCGATGCCCTTGTCCTTGGCGATCTGATCGATCTCTCGTTTCAGGCCGAACATCGTGCCACCTTGCCCCTGGCTTCGTTATCACGCGAATTCGCGGCGGAGAAATCCGCCGCGGTGAATTCGTACATTACGTTGGCCTTGCTGACGTCGTCGAATGCCACGCTCACGCTCACGCCATCGACTGTGAGTTCGAGGGCATGGCCGTCGAACGCGACCAACTCGCCGCGAAAACGCCGACGACCGTCCAGCGGGCTCCGCGTCTCGAGTTTGATCTTCGAACCGCAAGCCGCCTCGAAATCCTGCGCGCGCGCGAGCACACGATCCAGGCCCGGCGACGACACATCCAGCCGATAGGACGCGGCGATCGCATCGGCGGCGTCGAGCAGCGTTCCCAGCTCTCGCGACACGTCCGCGAGACGGTCCACCGGCACGAGACCGT
The DNA here is from genome assembly GCA_019310965.1 of Deltaproteobacteria bacterium. Lineage (GTDB taxonomy): Bacteria > Myxococcota_A > UBA9160 > UBA9160 > SMWR01. The sequence continues at coordinate 38,567 of JAFDDG010000028.1, read as the reverse complement.
CGCCGGCCGGTGTGTCGATGGTGATGCGCAGCTGCGACGAACCGCGCCCACGGGTGAGCAGCAGGTCGACGAGCTCGTAGCCCGCCTCCTCTATTGCGGGCTCTACGAGCGTCCGCAGCTCTTCCGGGATATCGCGATACATGACTGTGTGTTTCCAGCTCCCCAAACAAAAAGAAGCGGACGACTCGCCCACTTCCCGCCGGCCCAAGGGCCGCAACTGCCGCCGACGCGCCGTTGCAGCCCCTGCCACCGTCCAGAGCATCGCTCCGAACCTTGCAACAGACACTCCACAACCTGCGAGTCGCCGTATAAGCCCGCGTAAAGTATCCGAATTGCAGCGGAAAGGCAACGCGAAGCTGGATTCCCCGGCTGGTCGGCTGCGTTCAGCGCCGCGGCATCTCGAGGGTGCCGACGAGGTCTGCCAGCCGCGTGATACCGCGTCCTTTTGCCCACGCCTGCATGCCTTCCGCGATTTCCTGGGCGGCTGAGGGGTTCAGGTAATTGCGCGTCCCCACTTGAACGGCGCTGGCCCCGCAGAGCAGGAATTTCACCGCGTCCTGCGCCGAATCGATGCCTCCGATGCCGCAGATCGGGATCTTCACCGCCTCGGCCGCCTGCCACACCATGCGCAGAGCGATCGGCCGAATGGCTGGACCGGACAGACCGCCCAGACCGTTCGCCAGCACCGGCCGGCGCCGCTCCACGTCGACCTCCAGGGCCTGCACGGCGTTGATCAGCGACAACCCATCGGCACCCTCGCCCTCACACACCCGCGCCATCTCCGCGATGCTGGTGACGTTCGGGGAGAGCTTCACCAGCAGCGGCAACGTCGTCGCCCGCCGCACGCTGCGCACCAGCTGGCGCAACACCTGCGGATCCTGCCCGAACTCGATACCGCCGCTCTTCACGTGCGGACACGAAGCGTTGATCTCGATGCCAGCGATCCGCGGCACGCCGGTCAACCGCCTGCAAACCTCCGCATAGCGATCGATCTCGGTCTCGAACGCGCTCGTCACCACCACGACGCCTTCGGGAATCGCCGGAAGCTTCTCATGGATGAACGCCTCGACGCCGACGTTCTCGAGACTGATGGAGTTCAACAAGCCGCTCGCCGCCTCGGCGATGCGCGGCGGCGGGTTCCCGACCCGCGGCTCCAGAGTCAGGCTCTTCGCAACGAAGCCGCCGATCTTGCGCAGGTCGAGGAAGGGTGCAAACTCGCTGCCGTAGCCGAATGTTCCAGACGCGGCCAGGACCGGATTGCGCAGCGCAATGCCGGCCAGATCGACGCGAGTATCGACCTCGAGAACCGCGTCGATATCGGCGCTCACGGGAGTTGGCTCCACACGATATCCCGCCCATCGAAGACCGGACCGTCGCAACACACAAGTGCGAATCCTCCCGACGTGCGCGGGGCGGCGCAACCCAGACACACGCCGAAGCCACAGGCCATGTTGTTCTCGAGCGACACGGAGCAGGCCGCGCCGTGTGCGGCAGCGATCTCGACGCAACGCTGCATCATGGGCGTCGGCCCGCAGGCGTACACGGTCGCACCGGGCTCGGCGGCCAGGCGCTTCTCGAGCAGATCCGTGACCAGCCCGCGCGTGCCGCGACTGCCGTCCTCCGTGGCAATTTCGAGGTTCACGTGGAGCTCGGCGAAATCCGCTTCACCCATCAGGTCCTCGGCACGGCGCGCGCCCAGCAGCACCGACACGGCGCGCTCGTCGGCGAGCGTGCGAGCCAGCTCGAACACCGACGCGATGCCAGTGCCACCGGCAACGAGCAAGGCAGCACCCGGGGCACTCGGCGCGCGAAAACCGCTGCCCAGCGGCCCCACCAGCGCAATCGATTCGCCGGCGACGGCCGCGGCCAACAGATGCGTCCCGCGGCCACTGCGCTTGTAGAGCACCTCGAGGCACGGCCCGCGCTCGTCCGCATGCTCCCGGAAGACCGCCATCGGCCTCGGCAGCAAGGGGTCGCTGCGCGGCACCGCACCCACCGGGCCGGGCGACAGCATCACGAACTGGCCCGGCGCGAACCCCGGCCAGCCCGGCACCCGCAGCGTCAGGCGATGGTGGGCGCCGCCCTCGCAGCAATTTGCGACGACCTCGGCCAGGATTCGAATCGCGGAGGGGTCGGCAGCCGGCACCGGCCGGAACGTACCACGTCGCCGGGAGCCCGCAGCGAGCCGTGTCTAGCATGCGTCTCCTGCTCTAAGCCCTCGAAAGATCGCATCAAAATCATTTCGTCGGAGGTCAAGTCCGGGGCCGCTCTGGACGATGAGGTTCCCGATGGGTCAGCGCCGCGCTCGACCCGGGAGGGAGAGCCGTGCCGTCGATTCTGGACCACCAGCGCGACCGCTTCGCCGCCAACGCGAGCGACCGCCGCGCCTTCGAGGCTCTCGAGGAGGCGGCCTTCGTCGCCGGCGACTGGGACGAACTCGTGGGGGTCCTCCAACACCGGCTGGAAGATCCCGCCCTGGTGGACGAATTCCGCGAACGGGCACGGGTGCTCTACCGCCTCGGCCAGGCGGAGGAGCGACGCGGGCGGGCCGAGGCGGCCCTGGTGCATTGGCACGCCGCCGTCGTCGCCGACCCCGCCTGCCGCAGCGCCCTCCTCGAGCTGCGCCGGGATGCTGTAGACAACGGTCGCTGGGACGTCGCGCTGCAGATCGCCGACGCCGAGCTCGCTCTCGAATTGGCCAGCGACGAGCGCGCCACTCTGTCGGCGGAGACCGGCACCCTGTGGCTCGAGCACTTCGACGCCGCAGAGCAGGCGTTGGCCCACTTCGAGCAGGCGCTCGACGCACTGCCGCGCCTCGACGCCGCGCTCGAGGGCGCTGCCCGCGCCTGCGAGCAGCTGGAGCGGGACGACGCGGCCGGCGCGTATTGGGGCCGCGCGGCGGAAACGCGCCGCGGCGCCGACCGCGCTCGCGCGCTCGTGGCCCAGGCCGCACTGCTCGCGCGCCAGCCCGACGGGCACGACCGCAGCGCCGAGCTGTTTCGGTCCGCGCTCAGCAACGATCCCGAGAACACCGATGCGCTCGACGCGCTCGCCGCCAACGCCGAGCGTGATGCACATTGGTCGCTGGCCTGTGACCTGCTCGAACGCCGTTTCGCGGCAGAGACCGATCCCGCCTGCTGCGCCCAGATCGCGCTGCGCGCGGGGCGCCACCACTATTCGCAGCTCGGCGCCCCCGAGGCCGCCAGAACCTGGCTCGACCTCGCTGTCGAAGCCGATCCCGCCCTGCTGGAGGCCTGGCGACTGTTGGCCGAGGTGGAGCGCGAGACCGGCGAGGATGGCGGGTTGCGCCGCGCACTCGGAGAACTCGTCGAGCGCGACGACCAGCCCGCCTCGCTGGCGACGCTGGTCGAGCTGGCGTCTCTCGACAGCGGCGCCAACGATGAAGCTGCGGCAGCGGAGCATCTGCGTGCCGCACTGTCGCTGGCCCCGGACGATGCCCTCGTCATCGAGGCACTCTCCGATTCGCTGGCACAGCTCGGCGCGTGGGAAGAGCTGGCCAATTGCCTGGAGCGACGCGCCGCGATCGCGGCCAACGACCCGGCGACCTGCGCCGCGGCCTACGAGGAGCTCGGCTCCGTGCAGGAAGGGCAGCTCGGCGACGTCGACGCAGCCTGCACCAGCTACGAGCGCGCGCTGCAGGCCGACCCGGCTCACGCCAATGCCATCGCAGCGCTGGAGCGCATCTACCGCAAGAGGGAAGAGTGGGAGCAGCTGCGCACGCTGCTCGAGCACGCCGAACGCAGCAGCACGCGCGACACCCGGCCCGAACGCCTCTGCGCCCTGGGCGACCTACTGATCGACTCCTTCAACGATGCAAGCGGCGCCGCAGCAGCGTACGACACGGCGCTCGAACTCAAACATACCTGCGCGGCCGCGCACCGCGGTCGTCAGCGGCTGGCGGAAGGAGACGACGATCCGGAAGCCCTGTTGACCGCCTACGAGCACGAGGCCGAGGTCACGACCGATCGCTCGCGGCTGCGATTCTTGGTCGGCGAGCTCACGACCCTTTGCCGAGAACGCGAGCGCCCCGACGCGGCGCTGCGCTGGACCGAGCACTGGATCGAGACCGCGCCGGACGACGTCGAGGCGCTCGAACACGCCGTCGCGCTTCACCGGGAGCTCGGCCACGATGCAGAGCTGGTCGCGGCACTGGAACGGGTCGACCCGCTGCTCCAGAGCGCCGAGCAGGCCGAGCTGCGCTGCTCGCTCGGGCAGCTGCATCGCGGCCACGAGCGGATCGAGCCGGCAATCGCCGCATTTCACGCCGCGCTCGAGGCCGATCCCCGACACGGCGCATCCCTCGAGGCCCTGGTCGAGCTGCTCGAGGGCACGGGGCCGGCGAAAGATCTGATCTGCGCCCACCGCAGCCTGGCCGAGCTGTCGACTGGCAAGCAGCGGGTCCGCTCCCTCGACGCCCTGGCGCGGCTGCTGGAGGAGCAACTCGGCGACATGCCCCAGGCCATTGATGTCCTCGAACGGCTTGCGCAAGAGCCGGGCGCGCCGGCGGATGTCGAGAACCGTCTCGAAGTTCTGCTCGATCGCACGGCGCGTCACGAAGAGCTGGCGGAACGCCTTGCGCTGCGAGCCGCGGGTTGCACCGCCGATGAGCGACGCGACCTGACGCTGCGCCGCGGCGCGATCCTGCTCGAGCAACTGAGCGAATTCGACGCCGCCGTCACTACGTACCGCGAGGTGCTCGCGGAGGACCCGCGCTGCGAAACCGCGCGCCACGGACTGGAGCGCGCACTACGCGCTTCGGCCGATCCGCGCGGGCTGGCCGAGTTCCTGGGCGAGCAGGCGACCCAACACGAGGACGCCGCCACCCGAGATCGCTGCGCCTTCGAGCGCGCCGTGATCCTCGAGGAAGTACTCGCTTCAAACGACGAGGCCGCCGAAATCTTCCATGCCTTGAGCCGAAAGGCCGCCGAGCCCGACGCCCGACGCCGCGCGGCAGAGCGCCTCGAGGCCCTGCTCGAGCGGGTGCACGATTACGAGGCCCTGCGCGCGCACCTGGAGGAATGGCTGCGACGCACGGACGACGAGCCGACCCGCGCGACGCTGCACGACCGCTTGGGACGGCTCTGTCGCCATCGGCTCGAGGATCCCGAAGCCACGGCGGAACATCTCGAGGCCGCGGCAGCCATCGACCCGCTGTGCGGCGAGCGCTGGAACACGCTCGCGCGACTCTACGAAGAGCAAGACCTGCCCCGCGACCTGGTCCGGGCACTCGAAGGACAGCTCGCCGCCGAGCCCGACATGGAGCCTGGCCGCGAGCACACCCTGCGCGCACGCGTCGCAGCCCTATGCGCAACTCGGCTCGGGGAATCGGACCGCGCTCGCGACCAATACGAGCGCGTGCTCGAGCTCGACCCGAGCGACTCGGCGGCCGGCGAGTTCCTGATCGACTATTGGGAGGCCAACGCGCGGCCCGACCAGGTAGCGCGCCTGCTCGAGCTGAGGCTCGGCGGACTCGATGCTCAGCCGCGCGACACAGCCGGGTACTGGGCGGCGCAGCGCACATCGCTGCGCCTGCGCATCGCCGGCCTGCGTGCGAACGAGCTCGACGATCCGGACGGCGCGATCGCCGTGCTCGAACCGGCGCTCGGGGAGATCGGCCCGCAGGCCGCGGTCGCAGAGCCGCTGGCGGACCTGTACCAGCGAGCCGGATACGCCGAAGATCTCATCGAGCTGTGCGGGAAGGCGGCGGACGCCTGCGACCCGGGACTCGAACGGGCGGCCTGGCTGACGCGGCTGGGCCACACGCTGCGCTCCCGCCGCCGCGACGCCAAAGCGGTCGCCGCCTACGAGCGCGCCCTCGACGAACGCCCCGGCGACACCGCGATCGAAGCCGCCTTGCGCGAGCTGTATCGCATTCTCGACGCACCGGAACCGCTGGCGCGGCTGCTCGAGGCCGAACTCGCTCGACTGGGCGGCCCAGCAGAGATTCCCGTCCGGCTGGAGCTCGCAAATCTGTGGACGGAATCGCTCGATCGACCCGCGGACGCGCTGCTCGAGCTGCGCCGCATCGTGCATCTCGACCCATCGCACGCCGAAGCGCTCGACAGGGGGCTCGACCTGGCCGCGCAGCTGGATCGGCCGAGCGTCGTGCGCGAGCTACTGGATGACGCGCTGCGCCGCGAACACACCGCTTCGGCTCGGGCGGATCTGCTCGCCCGTCGCGCGCAGCTGTTGGCCTCACTGCCGGATTCCAGCGACGCGGCGCTCGCCGACTACCGCGAGGCGCTCCGCCTCCACCCGGATCGGCTCGAAACGCGGGCGGAGCTGCGACGACTTCTCGAGAGCACCGGAGACTGGAGAGCCGCACTCGAGTGCCTGTGCGAAGAGGCCTACCGAGTGAGCCCCAGCGAACGCGTGAAACACCTCGAACGCGGCGCCAAGCTCGCCTGGGAGCACCTCTCGCCGGACGCAGCGCTGGCTTGGCTCGAACGCCTGCGCCGGGAACGTCCGCAGCAGAGCGAGGTGCTCGCGCGCATCGCCGAGGCCCACCGTCTCGCGGGACGCCCGCACCCCCAGCTGCGCGCACTCGAGGCGGAGCTCGACGCGACAGACGAGCCCGCGCGGCGCAGAGCGCTGCTGTGCGAGTGCGCGCGCGTGCTCGAGCACGATCTCGGCTGGCAAGCCCGCGCCAGCGCCGCTTACGAGCAAGCTCGAGAGACGGCACCGAACGACACCGAGGTGCTCCGCGAGCTCGATCGGCTCTACGCCGAGACGGGACGCGACCGCGAGCGGGCGCACATCCTCGAGGCGCTCGCCCCGAGCGCGGCGCCGGCAGATCGCGCGCAATTGCTGCGCGACGCCGCCGCCCTGCATCGGGGCCAGCTGAGAGATCCACGCGAAGCCGCGCGCCTGCTGCTGCGCGCCGTCGCCGAGACCCGGGCCACGGGATCGATCCACGGCGAGCTGCTGCGCGAGCTGGCCGACGCCCTGTGGGCCGCCGGCCCGCCGGACGCATGGGCGAGCTGCGCGGAGACGGAGCTCGCGGCCCTCGATCCCGACGCAGAGGTCTTCGCCGAGCGCCGGCTCCGCTTGCGCCGCGATCTCGCCGCCTACTATCAGCGCACGGGTTGTCTCGACGCCGCGATCCGGCACCTGAATGCGCTGGTGGACGGCGCGCCACCCGAGTTCGATCCGGCCGGTGTCCACGAGGCCTCGCTGCTGTACGCCCTGCGCTGCCAGGGCAACAGCGTCGAGCTCGAGCGCCGCACGACGCGACGGCTCGAGCGCACCGGCGGCGACGCCGAGGCATGGCTCGCGCTGGCCCGGCTGCGCGACGAGCGACTATCGGCCACGGCCCGGGCCGCCGAGGCCTACCGACGCGCGGTGGCGTTGGCTGCAGACCCCAGCGAAGCCCTTCGCGGCCTGCGTTCGGCTGCCGAGCGTCTCGCGCGCTGGGACGAAGTGGCCGCGACACTCGAGCTCGAGCTCGAACACAACGCTGCACTCCCTCCGGCCGGCCGCTCAGCGTTGCTGCGACGTCTTGGCGATGTCTGCTGGAAGCAGCTCGGATCGACGACTCGCGCAAGCCGAGCCTATGCGGGCGCCATCGAGGCGTGGCCCGAGGACTTCGCCGCGCAGCGCTCGTTCGAGCACCTGCTCGAAGCGATGGAAGACTGGCGCGGCGCGCTCGACCTCTACGAGAGCGAGGTCGACGTGCTGGGCGACCGCGAGCCCGACAGACGCCAGGCCGCGTGGCTGCGCGCCGGTGAGCTTGCAATGCACCGCACCGACGAGCCGCACCGCGCCTTGCGCGCCTACGTAGCGGCGGCTGCAATTGGCGAACTCGCTCCAGAGCGGCGCCTCGAGCGTGCCGAGCTGCACCAGCGGTGCGGCGAAGGCGACGCCTTCGCCGAGGTCTTCGCCAGCTGGTGCGACGACCCCCAGGCCAACGGCGGCAGCGCCGACCACCTGCGCCTGGCAGAGACGCTCGAAGCTCTCGGACGCCTCGACGAGGCGCTCGCCCGCAGCGAGCGAGCGCTCGAGGCCGGCACCGCCGGAGCCCACGCCTGGGCCACCGCCGCACGTCTGCGCGAAGCCTCCGGCGCGCACGCGGAGGCTTCGGCCGCCTGGCAGCAGGCCGCCGAGAAGTCGACCGGGGCAAAGGCCGCCGAGCACTGGCGACGCGCCGCTGCGCCGCACCTGTCGGGAGACCCGATGCTGGCGGCGGCTCTGCTGCGCAAGGCGGCGGAGGCGGATCCTGCGGCAGGTGCCGTTCACGCCGACCTGGCCGAGGCCGCACTGCAGATCGAGAGCTGGGACGAGGCCGAGACCGCAGCCCGCAGCGCGCTCGATACCCAGCCCGCCCATGGGTCACTCGACGCCGACGCACGCATCGCCGTGGCACTGATCGGTGCCCGCGCCGCCCGGCAGCACGAACGCCCGGCGGCGGCGGCAGAGTTCTACCACGCAGCACTCGCCGTGGACCCGGCCTGCGATGACGCTCTCGCCGGAGCCGGCGAGAGTCTGGCGGCCATCGAAGAGTGGGCGAGCGCCCGCGAGCCGCTGGCCGCCCGCTTGGCTCATTCGAAAGCGGACCCCGACGCTGCACGGCACCACGCACTGCTCGCTCGCTGCCATGCGGAGCTGCACGACGTCGACGCCGCTCTGGCGGAGTGCGAAGCCGCTCTGGAGATCGATGCAACGCACACTGCCGCCCACACCCTGTGCGTTTCGTTGCACGAAGCGGCCGATCGCCTCGAGCCCGGCATCGCGGCACTCGAGCGGTGGGCACAGCAGACCGACGGCGACGCGGCGGGGGAGCATCTGCTGCGGGCGGGCGAGTGGGAGCTGCGAGTCGAGAACCGCAACGAGGCAGCGGAAGATCACCTGCGCCGAGCGACTGAAACAGCACCCGGGCTTTCCCGCGCCTGGCGCCTGCTCGCCAGTCTACTCTGGGAAGCGGGACGTGCCGCCGAGGCCGCCGAGGCCGCGGCCGCAGGCCTGGCGACACACGCCGAGCGAGAGGACCGCGCCGCGCTCCACCTCGTGTTGGGGCGCGCCCTCGAAGCCGACGGCAAGGCGGCATGCAAAGCCTATGCAGCAGCCTGCGAGGCCGACCCGCGCTGTCTCGAGGCAGCTCTGGCCGAGGCTCGCCTGCTGCGAGCGGCGGGCGAGTGGTCTGCCTCGGCCGAAACGCTTGAGCGTTTTGTCGACCGGCACCCGGGTGACGATCCAGCAGGCCTGGCCGAAGCTCTGCAACAGCGGGCGCGCCTGCTGGCGGGTCCGCTGGAAGATCTCGACGGCGCCATCGACGCCTATCGGCGCGCCCTCGCGTTCCAGCCGGAGAGCCGCGAGCTGCGCGTCACGCTGGCCAACCTGCTCTCGCAGCGGCCAGAAGCCTGGCCGGAAGCGCTGGAGCAGCACGCCGCCACCCTCGAGGAGCTGCCCAGCGACCCCGACACCCTGCGGGCGGTGCTGCGAATCGCCGAATACACGGGGAACGCGGAGGCGATCGGCAACGGCCTGGCATTGCTTCGCGCGCTCGGCATCGCCACAGCGGAGGAGGCGGCGGCGGCACCGGATCGCATGGCGCTGGTGCTGGCCCCGCGGCTCGGTCTCGATTCGACACTCGGCGAAGCGCTGCGAGCCGCAGTACAGTGCGCCGCCGAAGACATCGGGCGTGCGCTCGGCGCACCGGGCCACATGGCAACGCCCGATGCCGGCGCGGACCCGACCGCGCAGTTCCGCGCCGACGCACTCACGGCCCAGGCCGAGCTGACCGCTCATGGCCTCTTGCCGCTGCCGACAAACGAAATGGCCGACGTCGTGCGCTGCGTCGCCCTGCTCGCCCTCGATCCGGCATCGGTGCACACGTCGGGGGCGACCTTGAACGCAATCTCCGAGACCTTCGGACGCCGCGCGCGACGTCGGGTGCGACGCGTGCTCGGCGGGGTCACCCGTGGAGAGATCGAAGGCCTCGACTTCACGCTCTGGCGCCAGGAGCTGCGCACGTTGGCGGCCGCGCGCGCCGTGGACATCGGCGCCGGCGATCTGCGCACGGCGCTGCTCGCCGGCATCTGCAACGCCGAGGACCACTCGCCCGGCGACTTCGAGCCGACGCGGGACATTGCAGTCCTCGTCGCCGCCTGCGACGAAGCGCGCGGAGTGATGCAGCGCGCGGTGCGCGCGTGGCTGACCCAGATCACAGCGTGAGGCCTCGCATCGCCAACCGCCCGACGCGGCGTTACCGGCGGCGCACGCTGCAGGTACAGGTCAAATACACGGCACCAGACGGCCCGCGGATCGACCCCGCCACCACTCTCGGCGCCGGAGGCCTGTTCATCGAGACCGAAGACCCGCTGGCCGAAGGCAGCGACCTGAAACTTCACTTCACTCTGAGCGCCGGTGGCCAGACGTTCGAAATCGAGGGACGCGTCGTCTGGTGCCGCCGACCCAGCGACCCTCATGGCCACGCCAACGGAATGGGTATCGCATTCACCGATCGAGAGAGCACCATTGCCCTCGCCCTGGAGCTCGAACGCCACTAGCCCCAACCCAATCCGCAAGAATTTCATCGTCATCGGTCATCGGGGACGGTGTTGCTTTCTTGCCTTTTCAGAGCTGTGCGCGCTGGCGAACACATCTCGTCGCCACCGTCCAACGCCGGCCCTCATCGATCCCCGGCAGCAGGCTTCTCGCGGGCATTGGTGGGTCCGCGTCGCAAAAAGGCAAGAAAGCAACACCGTCCCCCCTCTCTCCGCGGGGCAGAGGGGGTCAGCTGGCGGGTGGGGGAGAGAGGCGCGGTGGAACCTCGGCGCGGGCAGGAGCGTCGGCGGCGCGCAACGGGTGGGACATTTCGAGCAGAGCGCGGACGAGCGCCACGTGCAACGAGTGCCCGCCCCGCTCGACCACGACGTGTCCTTGCAGCCGCGCGCCGAGCAGCGACAGATCGCCGAAGAGGTCGAGCACCTTGTGCCGCACGAACTCGTCCGGGTATCGCAGGCCGCCGCTGTTCACGATGCCGCTGTCGTCGAGCACGAGCGTGTTCGACATCGAACCCCCGCGCGCCCGGCCCACACCGCGCAACGCCTGCACCTCGCGGAGGAAACCAAACGTGCGCGCGCCGGCGAGCTCCCGCTCGAAGCGCACGGGGTCGTCGCCCGTGCACTCGAATGCCTGCCGCCCGATGCTCGGGTGCGCGAAGTCGATCCGATACGTGACGCGCAGCTCTGGGGCGGGGTCGACCCTGATGCGCCGAGCGCCGTCGGTAACGGCGATCGGCTTTCGTACACGCATCACGCGCACCGCGGGCGACTGCTCCACGAGACCCGCCACACGCACGAGGTAGACGAACGCGGCGGCACTGCCGTCCATGGCCGGCACCTCGGGCCCGTCCACGACAATCCGCGCATTGTCGACGCCGAGGCCCCAGAGTGCGGCCAACACGTGCTCGACGGTGCCGACCCGGGCGGCTCCGACTCCCAGCGTGGTGGCGAGGCGCGTCGACACCACGCTCGCGGCTCGCGCGGGCAGCACGGCCCCATCCGGACACTCGAACACGATGCCCGTGTCGGGACGGGCCGGCCGCAACGTCAGCGCCGCCGGGCCGCCGCTGTGCAGCCCGACGCCGGAACAGGAGACCGGCTCTGCGAGGGTCCGCTGTCGACGCAACCCGCCCCTCCCAACCATGCGAAGCTCTCTCGATGAGGTAGCAGGCCAGCGCGCCGGCCGCCGCTGGGCGACCCCCGGCCGGATCAGGCCTTCAGCGACCGCTTCAGCTCGTCCAGGATTTCGCGTGTCGACGCGAAGCGATCCGCCGGATCTTTCTCGAGGCAGCGCAGGATGATCTCGCGCAGCAGCGAAGGGAGCTCCGGAGTCAGCTCCAGGGGATCCGGTGCCGGAGTGTGGACGTGGTGATACGGGAGGTTGCCCTCCATGAAGGGCAGCGTGCCGGTGGCCAGCTCGAAGATGGTGACACCGAGCGAGTAGATGTCGGTGCGATGGTCGACATTCTTGCCGAGGGTCTGTTCGGGACTCATGTAGTACGGCGTGCCCGAAACCACTGTCGTGTGGTTGCGCACCTCTTCGATCACCTTGGCCAGACCGAAATCCATGATCTTGGCCTTCCGGTCCTTCGTCCACATGGTGTTCGCGGTCTTGATGTCGCGGTGGACGATCTTGTTTTCGTGGGCGTAGGCCAGCGCCTCGCACATCTGGGCCAGCACGTGCACGATGCCGCCCGCCGAAACCTTGCCCCGGGCCTTCACGATCTCCTTGAGCGTGTTGCCGTCGACGTACTCCATGGCGATGTAGTAGACGCCGTCCTGCTCGCCCGTGTCGAAGATCGTCACGATGTTGGGATGGTTGAGCTGCGCGGCGCTCTTGGCCTCGCGCAGGAAGTTCTTGAGGGACTGCGGATTCTCCTTGAGCGTCTCGGGCAGCACTTTGAACGCCACGGTGCGGTCGAGCACGGTGTCCTGCGCCTTGTAGACGATGCCCATGCCGCCGCGACCGAGCTTGCCGACGATGCGGTAGCGCCCGTCGGCCTGCGAGCCCGACGCCGGCGTGCTGAGTTCGTTCCGCCCAGACTGACCCTGCACCCTCTCTTTGCAATGCGCAACCCGGGCCGCCACGTCGGAATGGTGATAGTCGAATGCGAGGATCTTCTCGAAGAGCACAAGCGCCTCTGCATGGCTCTCGTTGGCCTCGTGCACCATCGCCAACCCGTAGAACGCGTCGATGTTCTCACGCGAGAGCTCCGCGCTGCTCACCACCTGCGACAGCTTGGTCTGTGCCAGCGACAACATTCCGCGCTTGCGGAATATCTCCCCCAACAGCGTCGAAGCCTGGGTGAAACCGGGTTGCTCCGGCCCAATCTGCTGCAGGGCCTTGATCGCCGCCTCTTCATCGCCGATCTGCTGGTAGAGCAACCCGGCCCGCAAGCCTTCACCGGCCTTCGTCAGGCACTCGGCCTCGCGCTCGGCGTCGCCGGCCAGCGACCACGCTTCGGCCGCCTCGAGGGGCATACCCGCCCGCTCGTAGCACTCTGCGGCACGCGCACGATCGCCGGCGGAGCTGAACATTTCGGCGGCCTGAGCGTGTTCCCCATACCGCCCGTAGCACTCGGCGGCACGCTCGTACTGCTCGAGCAAGCGATACAGGTCACCGGCGGCCATGTGGTCGCCGGCCGCCTCGAAGCACGTGGCCGCCTGCTCGTCCTCGCCGCGATCGCGGTGGTACTCGGCCAACACCCGCGCCGATTCTTCGTCGCGTCCCAAGCCCTTCAACACCTCCGCGGCCCGCGGTGCTTCGTGGGCGCGCAGGAAGAGATCGGCGGCCTTCTCACGCTCTCCGATACGCAGCGCAATCTCCGCGGCGGCGCTCCAGCACTCGCCGCGCTCATAGATCTGCTGCGCCCTGTCGTCCGCGCCAGCGCGGCTGAAGAGATCACCCGCCATCCGCACGAGCTTCCGCGTCTCGGCCTGCTTCTTGGTGTCACCCGGACCGGCGCTGCTCATGTTCTCTACGATCACCTGCTCGAGGCAGTCAGCGGCCCGCATCCACTGACCACAGCGCACCCAGGCCTTGGCTGCGTGCCGCGGGAACTCCGACTTTTCGTAGCTCTGTGCCGCGTTCGGCCAGTCTTCGGCCTTCTCATACATCTCGGCGGCGACGCTGTGGGTACCGGCCGCGATGTAGGCCTCGGCAGCCCGGCTCCATTCTTCGTGCTGCGCATAGATGGCACCGGCGGAGTCGTGGCTGCCCGCCTGCATGTACAGCTCCGCAGACTCGACGAAACGCTTCTGGTCATGACGGATCTCGGCGGCACGAATCAGCTCGCCGGCCTCGACGTAGAACGTGGCCGCCTCCTCCATTCGGCCGTTGTGGAAGCACAGCTCGGCGGCCTCGAGATGCCTCCCGGCCCTGGCGAGCGCCGTGGCCTGCTTGACGGCCTTCTTCTGCGTCTTCTTGTCGCCCAGTACCAGCTGCTCTACGGGCTCCGCCTGCGGCTCGTCATCGTCCCCTGTGGCGGTCCGCGCGCGGCCGGGCAGCAGCGCCAGCACCAGCAGAACGAGGGCGGCAGGCGGAAAACCGTACTGGACGAATACACTCGCGAATCCCGTCGAGACCCAGTCGCTCAACCGCTCCTGGCCAGTGGCCACCGAGAGTCGGAGCGCCGCCTCGAAGACGGCGTCGCGCGCAGCGACCACGCTCGGGTTCTCCGGCGCGAGCCCGGTCGCGAGCGCGAGCCCGCCGACCAAAGCCAACAGCGCGGCGAACCCGATCGCCAACAGCTTCCCGATGCGACGCAAGGCCGGCACCCCCTCGTGAACCCCCTATCGGCGCAGGGCGTTGACGCGTTGAGCGCCGAACCTCAGCAAGAACGAGGGCAAAAACGCCCACACCGGGCACTCGGGGCCCGCCGAGGCACGTGGTGTCAGAGGAGCTTGCCCTGCATCTGGCCGGCGGCGGCGGCGGCGAAGTGATCCCGAGAGCGCTGGGTCGCCACCCGTCCCCGGGGCGTTCGGGCCAGGAAACCCTGGTAGATGAGGTACGGCTCGACCAGGTCCTCCAGCGTGCCCTTGTCCTCCCCCACCGCAGCGGCCAGCGTCTCGAGCCCGGCGGGACCGCCATCGAAACGCTCCAGCAACGTCTGCAGCAAGATCCGGTCGAGGCGGTCGAAACCCTCGTCGTCCACCTCGAGACGCTCGAGGGCGAAACGCGCCATGCCCCGTGTGACCGACCCGTCACCGCCCTCGACCTGGGCAAAGTCACGCACTCGGCGCAACAGCCGATTGGCGATACGCGGCGTGCCGCGGGAGCGGCGCGCCACCTCACTGCGTGCGCCGTCATCGAGCTCGACGCCGAGCAGGCTTCCGGAGCGCACGAGGATGCGCTCGAGATCCTGCGGCGGGTAGTACTCGAGCCGCGCCACCCAGCCGAAGCGATCGCGCAACGGTGAAGACAGCAAGCCAGCGCGGGTCGTGGCCCCGACCAACGTGAAATGCGGCAGATCGAGCCGCATGGAGCGTGCACCCGGACCCTGGCCAATCAGGATGTCGAGCTGGAAGTCCTCCATGCCCGGGTACAGAATCTCCTCGACCGGCGCCGGCAGCCGATGAATCTCGTCGATGAAGAGCACGTCTCGCGGCTCCAGGTTCGAGAGCAGGGCCGCCAGATCGCCGGCCCGTTCCAGGGCCGGGCCGCTCGTGATGCGCAGAGTCGCGCCCATCTCGTGGGCCACGACGTGCGCCAGTGACGTCTTGCCCAGCCCCGGGGGCCCGTGGAAGAGCACGTGGTCCAGGGCTTCGCCGCGCTCGAGCGCGGCGCGGATGAACACCGCCAGGTTCTCGCGCAGCCGTTCCTGGCCAACCATCTCATCCAGGCGCTGCGGCCGCAGACTGTCCTCGACGCGGCGCTCGTCGGGCAGCGCCGCGCTTTCCAGCGTCGATCGGGATTCGGGCATTTCGCTCATCGCGCAAGCCTCTTGAGCGACGCGCGCACCAGCGACTCGAGCGTGGCGTCCGAGCCCTGCTCGTCCACCGCACCGCCGATCACGCGCTCCGCCTCTGCCCTGGGATAGCCGAGATTGAGCAGCGCCGACAACGTCTGCTCGCGGGCCGTGTGTTCGGCCCCGGCGGGCGCAGAGCGAGCCGGCCGCACCAGAGCGGCCAGCTCCTCGCCCCGGTCGTGCAGCTCGAGCAGAATGCGCTGCGCCATCTTCGTCCCGATCCCCGGCACGGCCTTCAGCGCCGCCACATTCTCGTCGCGAATCGCCGCCAGCAGCTCCGCCGGCGAGATACCGGACAACACGGTCTGCGCCAGCTTCGGCCCGACCCGATTCGCCTTGAGCAACAGCTCGAAGGCCGCTCGCTCGGCCAATGAATGGAAACCGAACAGCTGGATCGCGCTGTCGTTGGCGTGGGTATAGATGTGGAGCACGACCACCTTGCCCGGGTCCGGCAGCTCCGCAAAGGTCGAGAGCGGCACCAGCACCTCGTAGCCAACGCCGTGACAGTCCACCACCACACGCGTCGGCGAGTGGTCGATCAGCACGCCCTCGAGACGCGCGATCACCGGCCCGGCCTCGCCCGCACCCGCAGACCGGAGGGTTGCCGAGGCCGGCGCCCGGCGACGACGCCGGCGGACTCGAGCCGCCCACCGTGCGCGTGACGGATCGCCACCGCCAGCGCGTCCGCGGCATCCGCAGCGGGAACCCGCTCGAGCGCCAGCAGCCGCCGCACCATCGCCTTGACCTGCGGCTTCGCCGCACGACCACTGCCCGTCACCGCCTGCTTCACCTGCGAGGCCGTGTACTCGTGCACCACGAGCCCCGCGGAGCCCAGCGCCGACAACAACACACCCCGTGCCTCGCCCAGCACCAACGCCGAGCGAGCGCTGCCGGACACGAAGATCTGCTCGAGGGCCGCGACATCCGGCCGATGCAGCGCAATCACCTCGCACAGCGATTCGTGCAGATGACTCAGCCGCACCGCGAACGAATCGCCGCGCGGACGCAGCGTACCGTGCGCCACGTGCGCAACCTGTCCCGCGCGTTGCTCCACCACCCCGTACCCGGTCACCCGGGAGCCCGGATCGATACCCAAAATCCGCATGCCGCTCCGCCGGAGGATTGTGGGGGGCGACCCGCCAAGCATCGCTCAGAGGACCCCCAGCGTCGAGACTCGGGCGAAACACGGTAGCCCCGGGCGCAACCCGAGGCAGAGCGGCCGGGATGGGGTGCCTCTCCGGGCCCTGGTCGCCTCGACTGCCGCGCCCTCCACCAGCGCGCCGGAGGCGAACTCACCCGCAGGCGAGCCGGCTGGCCCCGATCCAGCAACGGGAACCCCCGGGTCGACGCTTGCCAAGGGGCGCGAAGCGAGACGAGGCATTCGCCGGAGGCGCGCTGGTGGAGGGCGCGGCACTCGAGCACCGCCCTGCGGCTCACTCGACGGCGAGGCGGGACATTTCGGCGTCGGAGAGGTCGAAGTTCGCATTCACGCTCTGCACATCATCGAGGTCTTCCAGAGCATCGGCCAGGGACAACATCGTCTCGACATCCTTGCCCTCGAGCGCCACCGTCGTCGATGGCTCGAGGCTGATCGACGCCGCGGCCGGTGCGAAGCCCGCGGCCTCCAGCGCACCCTTCACGGCCTCGAACGCGCTCGGCGCCGTCGCCACCTCGATGTGGCCCTCGCCTTCCACGACGTCGTCGGCGCCAGCTTCCAGCGCCACTTCGAGCAGCACGTCCGAGTCGATGCCCTCGGCATCGAACTGGATCAGCCCCTTCTTCTCGAACAGGTAGCTGACACAGCCGTTGGCCCCGAGGTTGCCGCCGAATTTGGTAAAGACGTGGCGCACCTCACCCACCGTGCGGTTCTTGTTGTCGGTGAGCGTCTCGACCAGCACCGCCGCACCGCCGGGCCCGTAGCCCTCGTAGACCGCCTCCTCGTAGGCGTCGGAATCCGTGCCCCCGGTGCCCTTCTTGATGGCCCGCACGATGTTGTCCTTGGGCATGTTGGCGATGCGGGCCTTGTCCATGGCCAGCCGCAGCCGCGGGTTGGCGGCCGAATCGCCGCCCCCCATCCGCGCCGCCGTCGCGATCTCCCGAATCAGCTTGGTGAAGATCTTCCCGCGCTTGGCGTCCGCGACCCCCTTCTTGCGCTTGATGGTCGACCACTTGGAGTGCCCCGACATTGCAAACCCCCGAAGTTACAGGGGATATAGCACGCGACCCGCCCGCATCCAAGGGCCCGGCAGGTGCCACGGCGGCGACCCCGCGCCGTCAAAGGGGGCTTAGGCCGCTCCGCTTTTCACCCGATACGCCAGAGAACACAGACTGCCCGGTCGCCCCCGTGGAAAGCGGAGTACCCCGCCCCTGGCGACTGCGCCGCCGCGTCTACGAGGAGCCTATGAGCAAGAGCGAGCGCGAGATCGCCATCGGAATCGACCTGGGGACGAGCAACTCCTGCGTCGCGGTGCTGTGTGACGGCGACGTCGAGGTGCTGCCGAACGCCTACGGCGAACCGATTACCGCCAGCGTCGTGTCGGTGCAGGGCGACGGCTCGATCGTGGTCGGCAACGCTGCCAAGTCGAATCTCATCCACGACCCGACGAACACCATCAGCTCGTCGAAGCGCCTGATGGGGCGCTACTACTTCTCCGAGGAAGTCAAGAAGGCCCAGGCCATCTGCTCCTACGAGATCAGCGAAGGCCCGAACCACGGCGTGCGTGTCCAAGTGCACGACGAGAGCTTCTCGCCGCCCGAGCTCGCGGCGATGGTGCTACGCGAACTCAAGTCCCTCGCCGAGACGCGCCTCGGCCAGCCGATCAGCAAGGCCGTGATCACCGTGCCGGCAAACTTCAACGACAACCAGCGCCAGGCCACCAAGGACGCCGGCCGTATCGCCGGCCTCGACGTTCTGCGCATCCTCAACGAGCCGACCGCCGCAGCCGTCTCGTATGGGTTCGGCAAGGGGCTCAACCAGCAGGTCGCGATCTACGATCTGGGCGGTGGCACCTTCGACGTCTCGGTGCTCGAAATCGGTCGCGACGTATTCGAGGTGCTCTCCACCTGCGGCGACACCTTCCTCGGCGGCGACGACTTCGACGATCGCGTACTCGACCTGCTGGCCGACGAGTTCATGGAGCAGCACGGCATCAACCTGCGCAACGACCGCTTCGCGTTGGAGAAGCTGAGGTTCGCCGCGGAGTCCGCAAAGAAGACGCTCTCCGTCGATGAGTCCGCGGAGATCCGCATCCCGGACATCGTCGCCGCCTCGGAAGGCCGGGAGGCGATCTCTCTGGAGCGCACGCTCGACATCGAAGAATTTTCCGGCCTGGTGGCCGACCTGGTACAGCGCACCTTCAAGGTCTGCGACGAAGCACTGCAACAGGCCGGTGTCGTGGCACGGGACCTGGACGGCGTGATTCTGGTCGGCGGGCCCACGCGTCTGCCGATCATTCGCAATGCGGTGAAGAACTACTTTCAGCAGGAGCCGAAGACGGACGTCGACCCGGACCAGGTCGTCGCCATGGGCGCCGCAATTCACGCCGCCACGCTGGTCGACTCGGAGCGCAAGGCCTTCCTGCTCGACGTGACACCCCTCTCCCTGCGCATCGGCGTGGCCGGCGGCCTGGCGGAGAGCATCATCGAGCGCAACACGCCGGTCCCGATCGAACAGACGCGCAATTTCACGACATTCCAGGACGACCAGGAGAGCGTCGTGATCCGCGTCTATCAGGGCGAGTCACGCACCGCAGAGGAGAATGAGCTGCTCGGCCAGTTCGAATTCTCGGACTTCAAGAAGGCGCGCCGCGGCGAAGTGCAGATCGACGTCACCTTCGAGATCGATGCCGACGGCATCGTGGCGGTGAAGGCGCGCGACCCGGAGACCGGCAAGGAAGCATCGACGCGCATCTCGCTCAGCTCCGGCCTGTCGGAGCACGAGGTGAGCGACATCATCGAGCAACGCCGCACAGACCGGGTAGTGAGCGACGCGCCGGACGCCGCCGCGATCGGCAGCGTCGAGCTGGTCTCCAAGATCATCCCCAGCGACACCGTGCCACAGATCAAGGAGGCTCCACCCTCCGAACCCCTGGACACCCTGCCGCTGCCGGCGGATCCAGACACGGCGCAAACCGCACCGCCGCCGGAAATTCCCGACGACGAAACACCGACGGGCGAGCTCGAGGTGCTGCCCGACGACAGCCTCGCCGTCGAAGGCGGCTCCGATGCATCTCTCGAGCTCGCGGGCAGCGCCGAGATCGCCATCGACAGCGGCTCCGATGAGTCTCTCGAGCTCGCCGACAGCGCCGAGATCGCCGTCGAAAGCAGCTCCGACGCACCTCTCGAGCTCACCGTCGAGATCGCGCCTGCCGATCCGGCCTCCGAGGCACCGACCGACGAGCTGCAAGTCTACGACGATGAAATCGACGAGGAGCTCGACCTGCTGGCCGAAATCGAGCTGGACCCGATCGACGTGCCGCTGCCCGACGCACCGGACACCCAGGTGACCTCACCTCGGCTGCCCAGCGACGACGCCATGACCGACGCCGACGAGAATCTATTCGACACTCCGGGCACAGACCTGTCCGAGCTTCCCGGAGACGAGCCGGAGAACGCCTGAGCCGTGGCCGAACTCGCTCCCACAGAGATCGTGGCCCTGGCACGCGTCATGCACGAGCTCGACTACTACCAGCTCATGCACGTGCAGCGTGGGGTAAACCTGCGCGAGCTGAAACGTGCCTATTATGCGACATCCCGCGCATTCCACCCCGACTGCAACCGCCAGCTGGAAGGCGATCTGGGAGACGCAGTGGCCCAGATCGCCAAACGCCTCTCCGAGGCCTACACCGTGCTGCGCGACCCGCGCCGCCGCGAGGCCTACGACCACCAGCTCGACGCGGGGTGCGGGGTGCGCCAGCAGCTGGTCCAGGCACGCGACGCCCGCGGCGTACAGCCAAAGGAAGCGGCGCGCACGCCCCAGGGCCGCCAGTACTGGAGCCTTGCCCAGGCCGACCTCTCCCGCGGCGACCACGCTGCAGCTGCGCGCAACCTGCAGACCGCACTCACCTTCGAACCGGACAACGCGGCGCTCCGCACCGCCCTCGAAGCAGCCAGACAGGCCCGCTGAATTGCCACCCGCGGCCGGGGCCCAGGCGCAGAGCCCCGCGCCGCCACCTCAGGTGCTCCGCTATGCTGCCGCCGTGAGAAACCCCGGCCGCACGTTGCTCCTCGCCATGCTGCTGCTCGCCTGCAGCGACCCCACTGAGACGCCGAACGGCGACGCGCAGGCAGCGAGCCCGTCTGCGTCCGCCCAGCCCGTCGCGGCGAAGCCGGACGCTTCCGCCCACAATCACCGGAAGCACGCGCGGCCGCTGCCGGCCTTCTGGGGCTGGGGCCTCGACAACCGGCGCATCGTGGTCTCCGAGCTTCTCGGCAAGCGGCTGCTGCTCTACTTCTTCAATCCCGAGACCGACGACGCCACCACGGCGACGCCGGCGCTGACCGCCGTGGCAAAGCTGCGCGGCGAGCACAACTTCCAGATCGTCGGCATCGCCACGGGCTCCGACCGGGCCACGGTGGAGACCAACGTGGCGCAGCAGGGCATCGACTTCCCCGTCATCGACGATTCCGATGCCCGGCTGGCACAACAGTTCGCACTGCGAGGACCCGTCACCGTCATCGGTGCCGATGCGGAGGGCTACGTGTCGTTCGGCCTCGCCGGCTTCGGCACGGCCGACAGTGCTTCGATCGAGACCATGTTGCGCAAGGCCATGCGCCTGCCCGAGTCCGGCTCCGCCGAGCCGAGCCGCCCAAGAGCCCCGACTTTCACCGCAAGCATCCTGGATGCGGACGCGCGATTCGACCTGGCGGACCACGCCGGCAAGCCGGTCGTGCTGGTCTTCTTCCTCCACACCTGCTCGCATTGCCACCACGCGCTGACCTACCTGAAGCGAATCCTGCCGGAGATTCCGGAGGAGCAGCGGCCCACGTTGGTGGGCGTCGAAATTACCGGTCGCACCTACGCCGTGCGCAGCGCACTGCGCGAGGCCGAAATCGACTTCTTCCCGGTGCTCTTCGACGACGACGGCAGCATCCAGGCCGCCTACCGCGTCGTCGGTGCCGTACCGGACATCTTCTTCATCGGCCGTGACGGCCGCATCGATGCGCGGCTCGCGGGCTGGGCCCCGGAGAGCCACGAGCCGCTCACGCGCATGCGCACCGCCAAGATCGCCGGAGCGCCGGTGCCAATGATCCTCAACACCCAGGGCTACAGCGGCAACGAAGTCTGCAGCGTCTGTCACGAAGTGGAGAGCGAGACCTGGAGCTTCACCACCCATGCCAGCGCCTTCGACACGCTGGTGAAGCACGGCGCCGACACCGATCGCGAGTGCGTCGGCTGCCACGTGGTCGGCTTCGGCGAGCCGGGCGGCTTCGTCGACGCGATCGACACGCCGGGCCTCGAGGACGTGGGGTGCGAGTCGTGCCACGGCCGCGGCGGCCCCCACCTCTCGCCGGACGTCGGAAAGGGTGGCGACTACGGCGCAGTCTGCGCCACCTGCCACAACCCGACGCATTCGCTCGGCTTCGACTACGCGACGTTCTCGGCGCGCATCTCCCACAGGGCCAACACGGCGCTGATCCACCTGCCGCCGGAAGAGAAAGCCAAGCTGCTGGCGGAGCGCGGGCGGCCGGGTGGCGCGCTGCTGCCGACGGCGGCGGCCACCGTGGGCTCCGAGGCGTGCCGGGGTTGCCACACCTCGGAATTCGAGACCTGGGCAGCGTCGCCCCACGCGCACGCCCTCGAGACCCTCAGCGGGAAGGGCCGTGCCGGCGACGCAGATTGTCTGGCGTGCCACACGACGGCCTTCGGCCGCGAAGGCGGTTTCCCCGCATCCGGCACGGCGGCGAGCCACAGCGACCTCGGCCGCGTGGGCTGCGAGTCCTGTCACGGCCCTGGCGGCGACCACGTGGCGGAGGGCTCGCGCAAGCTCGGCAGCATCCTGTCGCTCGGCGACAAATGCGACTCCTGCGTGATCCTCAAGATCTGCGGCGATTGCCACGACGACGCCAACGATCCGGGCTTCGAGTTCGCGGTGGAGGAGAAGATCGAGAACCAGCGACACGGCACCATCGAAGCCGGCACAGGCAAACCCACGGGCTCCAGCGCCGGACTCCGCCCCGACGATCCGGCGCTGGCCACGCGGGCGATCGGGCTGGCGGCGGGCAGCTGAAGCGTGACCGAGGTCCACGCGGAGACCGAGCTCCACGGCATCCGCGCCCTGTGCATCGACCACGAGGCGAAATGCAGCGCCCTCGCTCGCGCCAGCTGCCGCATACTCGAGGCCGCGTTCGTCGAGAAACGGGATCCGCCGTGGACAGATCGCTAGCAGACGAGGCCCGCGCGGTGCTCGGGTCGGCCCGGGCCTGGCTGGAAGAGTGGGCGGAAGAAGGGCTCGAGCAGGCCGACGCGCCTGCGGACGCGCGTGGGGCAGGAGCTGCACACCCCGCTCCAGCGGCGGCGGAATCGACGCGAGACCGGGCACCCTCTGCTGCCACCCGCGCGTCCCTCCAGGCGGTGCGCGAAGAGCTGGGCGAGTGCACGCGCTGCGGGCTCCACGCCGAGCGAAGCCAGATCGTGTTCGGCGACGGCGACGCCGACGCCGACATCCTCTTCGTCGGCGAGGGCCCGGGCCAACAGGAAGACCGCCAGGGGCTGCCATTCGTCGGGCGCGCCGGCGAGCTGCTGACCCAGATGATCGAGAAGGGTCTCGAGATCCCGCGAAGCTCCGTCTACATCTGCAACATCGTCAAGTGCCGTCCCCCGGGCAATCGCACGCCGCTGCCGGACGAAGTCGCCGCCTGCAGTCCTTTTCTCGACGGACAGATCGCGGCGGTGAAGCCCAAGGTGATCGTCGCTCTCGGCAAGCCCGCCGCGAGCCTGCTGCTGGGCCGCGACGTGCCGATCACCCGCATCCGTGGCACCTGGCACGAGTACCGCGGCATTCCGCTGATGCCGACGCTGCACCCGGCCTACGTGCTGCGGCAGTACACACCGGAGAATCGCAAGAATGTGTGGAGCGACCTGAAGGCTGCCCTCGCCCGCTCGCGGGGCGAGGCCTAAAGGCCATCTCATAGACCCCGACCGAGCCAGGTGCCTGAATTCGGCCCGAGATCAAGGCGCGAAATCGCAGCCATAGCCGTCGCACCGGCGAGATTTCGCAACGCAGAGATCGGGTCGAAGGCAGGTGACTGGCGACCGAGGGGCTTATGAGATGGCCTCTAGAGTGGGCGCTCCGGTACCGCCGCCGATTGCGCCTCACGGAATTCGTGCAGCTTCTTGGCCACTTCCGGGTCCTTGCGCGCCAGGATCGCCGCGGCGAAGAGCGCGGCATTCTTGGCGCCCGCCTTGCCGATGGCGAACGTCGCCACCGGAATGCCGCCTGGCATCTGCACGGTGGCGAGCAGCGCGTCGAGCCCCTGAAGCGCGGAGCTGTCGATCGGCACGCCGAGCACCGGAAGCTCGGTGTGCGCCGCCGTCACGCCGGCCAGATGTGCCGCCGCACCGGCGCCGCAGATGATCACCTCGATGCCGCGCGCCTCCACATCCGCCAGGTAGCTCGTCAGCCGCTCGGGGGTGCGATGCGCCGAGATCACCCGCGCGTCGCTTCCGATGCCGAGCTGCTCGAGCGCCTCCTCGGCGAGCCGCATCACGGCCCAGTCGTTCTGGCTTCCCATCAAGATGGCTACGCGGGGATCCGACACGGTCTCTCCTACGGGACTGAGGGCGGGGCGCTAGGATAGCCCCCGGCAAGGGATTCGGCGTGACCCCGACAGACGACGAGAAAATGACGCTGTGTGGCATCGTGCTGCATCCGGCGGGACATACCCGCTCGCCGGCCATGCACACCGCGGCCTACTCCGCCCTCGGCCTGAATGCCCGCTACGAGGTATTCGATGTCCCGCCGCAGGAGTTGGCCGCCGCCATCGCCCAGGCACGTGCCCGCGGCGTGCGCCAGCTCGCCGTTTCGCTGCCGCACAAGGAAACCGTCATCCCCCACCTCGATCGCATCGACGACACGGCGCGGGCAATCGGAGCCGTCAATACGGTGACGCGGCGCGACGGCGCACTGGAGGGCTCGAACACCGACTGGCTGGGCGCCGTGCGAGCCCTCGAGCGCGAAACTCCCCTCGCCGGAAGGCACGCTGTCGTGTTGGGCGCAGGGGGCAGCGCGCGCGCCGTCGTCTACGGCCTGCACCGGCGCGGAGCGACGGTGACGGTGCTGAACCGCAGCATCTCGCGCGCTGAGACGCTGGCTCGTGACCTCGGCGCCCGACGCGCCGGGCCCCTCGCGGCCCTCGCCGACGTTCCTCACGATGTGCTCGTCAACACCACGTCCGTCGGTCTGCGCAGCGACGCGAGCCCCATCCCCGCCGACGTCATCCGCCCAGAGAGCGTCGTCATGGACGCCGTCTACGACCCCGAGATCACCCGCCTGCTGCGCGACGCCCAGCTCCGCGGCGCTCGCACGATCCCCGGCAAATGGATGCTCGTCTACCAGGCCGCGGCCCAACTCGAACTCTGGAGCGACCGGGAAGCGCCGGTCGCCGTGATGGCCGAGGCCTTCGACGACGTTGGAACGAGAGCCTGACGAGCGCAGCGCCCCTGGCCTGGATCGAGAACGGGCTCCGCTAGGCGGAGTACCCCCACTTCTTCTTGTTCTCTTCGATCTGCTCGGTGGTGGGCTTGGGCTTCTCCTCCACCTCGGGCACCTGGAAGTCGTCCTTGTGGTCGACGATCTTCGCGTTGAGTGCCGTGTCGTCGGCAAAGACTTCCGGCACCGCCTCGTCCTCGAAAATGGCTTCCCACGGGCACTCCGGCTCGCATACGCCGCAGTTGATGCACTCTTCGGGGTCGATGTAGAGCTGATTCGGGAAGGTTTCCTTGTCATCGCCGGTGTTCTCGTAGATGCAATCTACGGGACACACCTCGACGCATGCCTCATCGATACAATCCCTGCACAGACGCGCAATCACCCAAGCCATGCGAACTGGTACCTTTCGGTGCCACGGGGCATCGAGGCCTCGCGGGTTGGGAAGCCGCTCCTACTTGAGCTTCTTCTCTTTGTAGACGACATGCTTGCGCACAACCGGATCGTACTTCTTGAGCTCGATCTTGTTGGGCGTGTTCTGCTTGTTCTTCACGGTCGTATAGAAATGGCCGGTGCCGGCCGACGACTCGAGCTTGATCTTTTCGCGCTTGCCCTTCTTGGCCATCGGATAACTCCCCTCAGGCCCGAGCAGGATCGGGCACGTTCGCACCGCTCTTTGCGAAGACGCGCACGCGGCGGTCGCCGTCCTGCTTCACGCGCACGCGGCTCGGCTCACCGGACTCCGCGTCGACCAGCATCACGTTCGACGCATCGATCATGCCTTCCTGCTCCACGATGCCACCCGTGCGCGCACCGCGACGCCCGGGCTTGAGATGCCGCTTCTGCATGCGCACCTTCTCGACGCGCACGCGACCGCGCTCGAGATCCACGGCGAGCACGAGGCCCTTCTTGCCCTTGTCGGCACCAGACACGACCTGCACCAGGTCGCCCTTGCGAATTCGCTGTCCCATGAAACACGTTCCTCCGGCGAGCGCATACGTGTACGCCAGCGGAGCCCCTCTCTCAAGGCCCCCGCGGGGAAAACGGTACTCACCGCGCCTGTGGCGCAAACTCGCCGAGCAAGATACCCCTCCCGGCCAGCCATGCGTCACTGCTTTCCGACCGCCCTCGCCCTGCTGGCGGTTCTCGCCATGGGGGCCTGCCGCTGGGTGCTCCCGGAACGCTTCGCCGTCAACGCGCCGCTGCTGAATATGTTGTTCGGCGGCGGGATCGAGGCACCGGACACCGCGACCGTCCCCGAGCTCTTCGAAACGCCGCCCGGCCTGAACGTCGGCCTGTACGCCAGCGGGCTGGCAAATCCTCGGATGCTGCGCCCGACCCCCGGCGGCCACCTGCTGGTGAGCCTCTCCCGCGCCGGCCAGATCGTGCTGCTCGAGCCGGATCGGGACGGCGACGGGTTGCCGGATGGCCGTCGTGTGTTGCTGGAGGAGCTCGCCGGACCCAACAGCCTCGAGCTCCACGAGGGTTGGCTGGTGATTGGCGTGGGCGACGGCGTCGCGCGCGTGCGTTTCGATCCCCAGACCGGGGAGACGAGCGGCGAGCTGGAATCGCTCGTGAGCGGCCTGCCCACGGGCGGCAACCACTGGACCCGAACCGCCCGCTACGGCCCCGACGGGCACCTCTACGTCACGATCGGCTCGAGCTGCAATGCCTGCATCGAGGACGACCCGAGGCGCGCCGCCATGCTGCGCTACGCAGCCGACGGCAGCGGCGAGGAGATCTACGCCACGGGGCTGCGCAACAGCGTCGGATTCGACTGGCACCCGGTGACAGGCGCGCTCTACGCGACGGACAACGGTCGTGACCTGCTGGGCAACGACTTTCCTCCCTGCGAGCTCAACCGGGTGGTGCACGGGGGCTTCTACGGCTGGCCCTTCGTGAACGGCGACGGCATCGCCGATCCCGACCTCGGGGCCGAGCCCGATCCACGCATTCCCGAGGCGCGGCCGCCGGAGTTCGGCTTCCGGGCACACAATGCACCGCTCGGCATCACATTCGTGCGCAACCCGGCAGCGCCCGCATGGCTGCGTGGCGCCGCCCTGGTCGCCCTGCACGGCTCCTGGAACCGCACGAGCAAGGACGGCTACAAAGTGGTCTCCCTGCACTGGCAGGCCGACGGCAGCGTCGTCGAGCGGGACTTCCTGACCGGCTTCCTGACCGGCGAGGAAGTAATCGGGCGCCCCGTCGACGTGGCCGAAGGCCCGGACGGCAGCCTCTTCGTCTCGGACGACTACGCCGGCGCCATCTATCGCGTGACAGCGGGAGCTGCGAGCGCAAGGGGGACGGCCCCGACGGCGGCCACCGTGCTCGCCGCTCGCGCGCCGACCGCCGAGCCCGAGGCGCTGGCCCTCGGCGCCGCGCTCTACGAGGAGTTCGCGTGCGCGGGCTGTCACGAGACCGAGCGCGCGGTGGAGGGCGTCGTCCCGGTGCCCCTGAAAGAGCTCGGGCAGCGCTACAGCCAAGCCAGCCTCGCGGCCTTTCTCGAGCGCCCGACCCCTCCCATGCCGTTCTTCCCCATGGAAGACCGCGAGCGCGCGGCCCTCGCCAGCCACCTGCTCCAGACCGATCGTTAGTCGAGCGAAGAGCCGCGAGCCGCGCCACGGCGAGGGGCCCCAGCTACTCCGGAGGGTCCGAGATGCGCTCCGGCTGCTAGCCTCACGCCCTCTGGAGATGCAACAAACCGACCGCCGGTCCGTCCTTTTCGTCTCGAGCACGCTCTCTGCGGGCGGCGCCGAGCGTTTTGTCAGCAACGTCCTCGGGCACCTGGACCGCGAGCGCTTCGCACCGTCGCTGGCGCTGCTGCGGGACGAAGTCACCTACCCGCTCCCGGCCGACGTCCCGCTCACCGGGCTCGGCAAGCGGCGGCCGTGGCAGCTGCCTGCGGCGATCCTGCGGCTGGCACGGATCGTCGACGAGCAACGCCCGGATGCGGTGCTGAGTGCCTTCGCCCACCCCAACCTGGTGACCGGCTGCGCGCTCGCCCTCGCCCGCCACGCGCCGGGCTGGTTGGCGCGGGTCTCCTCTCCGCCCAGCGCCACGGACCCCGCGGCGCTGCGTCCGCTGATGCGGGCGCTGTACCGGCGCTGCGACCGGGTCGTGGCCAACTCCGAGACGCTGCAGGACGTCTTCGCCGGCACCTACAGCGTGCGCGGCGGCGCCAGCTACCTGCCGAATGCCACGGACTTCGCGCAGCTCGACGCGCTGGCCGGCGAAGCGGTGCCCGCGAAGCCGGACGCGCACCTGCGGGTGCTAGCCGTGGGGCGACTGGTGCCGCAGAAGCGCTACGACCTGCTGCTCGCGGCAGTTGCAAGACTCGTGGACCGCTTTGCCATCGAGCTGGTGATCTGCGGCGAGGGCGCACAGCGCGCGCGCCTCGAAGCCGCCGGGCGCCGCCTGCCGGCCGGAGCGCGGCTGCTGCTGCCGGGATTCGTGGCCAACCCGTTTTCTTGGATGGCGAGCGCCGACGTGTTCGCGCTCTCGAGCGATGTGGAAGGCCTCCCCAACGCGCTGGTGGAGTCCCAGGGTCTGGGCGTCCCGGCGGTCGCCACGAATTGTCCGACGGGGCCGGCAGAGGCCATCGCAGACGGGGAGTCGGGCCTGCTGGTTCCAACGGGCGACGCCGACGCGTTCGCGCAGGCGCTGGCAGAGCTGCTCGGCGACGCCGAGCGCCGTGCCAGCATGGGGCACACTGCGCGTGCCCGCGCCCGCAGCCGCTACGACGCAGCAGCGGTGACCCTCGAGCTCGAGACCCTGATCGAAGCGCTCAGCTCGCGCTGACGCCCTCGAAGGCCTGCCAGTAGCGCTCCGCGACCCGCGACCAATCGAGGGCTTCGCCCGCCGCCCGCGCGCGCTGCGTCACCGCATCCGCCTCGCTGGACTCGAGCGCGCGCGCCAACGCATCCGCCAGCGCCTCCGGATCGCCGTCGCGACACAGCCAACCGGTCTCGCCCTCGCGAACCGCGCTCTCGATGCCGCCCGTACGGGTCGCGACCAATCGCGCCCCGGCGGCGAGCGCTTCCGCCACCACCGTCGGCATTCCCTCCTCACGCCCACTCGGCAGACGCCGCGAAGGCACGACGCAGGCGCGGCAGCCGCGCAGCGCGCGCGCCACATCGGCGGCGCAGCGCGCACCGGCGAAGCGGACCGCATCGGCGAGACCGAGCTGCTCCGCCTGCTCGCGCAGCGCGCGCTCGCGCTCGCCGTAACCGATGACGAGCAGGCCGAGCGCGGGGTGGCGCTCTCGTAGGCGCGCGAGAGCCTGCAACAGGACATCGACGCCCTTGACCTCCTGGAGCCGCCCGACGTAGAGCAGGTAACCGCCGCGCAATCCCTCGTCGGCGCCGTCGAGGGGCGCGGCCGCGCGGAAGCGCCCGGAGTCCACCCCCATCGGCTGCACCAGCGCCTGGGAGGCCCGACCGAGCGCCGCGTCGAGGGTTTCCCGCACTGCTTCCGACGAAACCAGGAAGGCGTCGGCTCGCGTCGCCACGAAGCGCGCCAGCCGACGCGGCGCCGGATGCGTCGCCAGCAGGTGTGCATCACCGCCGTGGAGGGTTACCGCGTGGCCGAAGCGTCGCCGGCTCCCCCTGGCCAGCGCGGTCGTGAGCCCCTGGGGCAGGATCCAATGAGAGTTCACCACATCGGGGCGCAGCTCACGCACCAGACGCCGCGTGGCCCACAGCTGAGCCACCAGGAATGCCGGAACCTGCAGCCGCGCCAACCAGGAACGGGAGAGATTCGTCTCCATGCCGTCGCCGTGCGCCAGGCGCTGCCAGGTCCG
This sequence comes from Deltaproteobacteria bacterium, assembly GCA_019310965.1. Classification (GTDB taxonomy): domain Bacteria; phylum Myxococcota_A; class UBA9160; order UBA9160; family SMWR01. The sequence goes on along the minus strand of JAFDDG010000028.1, from coordinate 8,632 downwards.
CGGCCAGAAATAGTCGAAGCGGCGGATGCGCACCCCGTCCCAGACCTCTTCGGATGGCGCGCCAGCGGCTCCGGGCGCCAGCACCGTCACCTCACCGCGCTGCGCCAACGCCCGCGCCAACCCAAATACGAACGCCGGTGTGCCGTCGGCGCGGTGCAGCGGGAAAGTGCTGGCGGTGAGCAGGACCCGCATGGCGCTTCGGCGCTCAGTCGGAGCTCGAGTCGCGCCGGCTGTCGCTCCGCTGGCGATACAGGAGTTCCTCGAGATAGATGCGATGGCGACTCAACATGTCACCGATCACACCGACCTGCAGGATCAAGAGCGCGACCATCACCAGGCCGAGCGCGACGAAACCGGCCCACTTGTGCGGCGTAAAACCACCGGTCGCCAGGTAGTGCCAACCGAGAAAGCCCGCCAGAAACAGCGCCGGCACCAGCAGCGCGGCTCCGATGCCTCCGAAGAAGCGCAGCGGGTGGTAGTCGCGATACGCCCGGAAGATGATCTGCGCGGTGCGCAGGCCATAGCGCCACAGGTTGCCGGCCACACGGCTCTCACCGAACTCGCGCTCGCCGCGCACGCGCACCGGCACCTCGACGATGCGCACGCCCTTGAACGCGAGGTTCAGCACCACTTCCTGCGTATAGGTGAAGCGCCCCACGAGATACAGCTGGAGCGCGGCGCGCCGGCTGTAGCAGCGCATGCCGCAGGAAACGTCGTGAAACGTCTGCCCCGCCAGCCTGGAGATCAGGCGACTCATCATGCGATTGCCCCAGAGCTTGATCGCGGGCATCTCGGGCACCAACGACGCATCCGCGAAACGCGACGCCGTGGTGAAATCCGCCGAGCCGTCGAGCACCGGCTGGATCAGGCGCGGAATGTCCGCCGGATCGAACTGGCCGTCGGCATCGATGCTGACGATGAGATCGGCGCCGCGATCCACGCCATACGCCAGCGCAGAATGGAAGGCTGCGCCGACACCACGAGGCGTCGGATGGCGAATCACGTGCGCCCCGGCGGCCGCGGCACGCTCGGCGGTCGCGTCGCTGCTGCCGTCATCGACCACCACGATCTCGATGGCGGCCACCCCCGGCAGGCTGCGCGGGATGCCGGCGACGACCGCCGCGACGGTCCGCTCTTCATCGAGAGCCGGGAGCGCGACGAGTAGACGCTGCGGGAGCGGCGAATCGGGAGCGGCACCGGCGGCGGGCGTTGCTGAACTCGCCATTGCTCAGAGTATATCCGCGCTGCGCGGCTGCGGCACACTCAGATTCGCGTCCAGATCTCGAATTCGAGAGTCGCCAGCACCTTTTCAAAGCCCGCGTCGCGCAGGGCCTCACGCGCCCGCAACGCCGTCGGCGTCACCGCCAGCAACACGCCGCGGACGGCATAGCGTTCGAGTCCGTGCGCGAAGTGCAGCGCGGCGTTGGGCTCGGCGGAGACACCGGAGACGAACTCCGTCATCAACAGCCGGTGATCGAGGTCCTCGTGTCCCAATGCGGCGCGATGGCGACGCAGGTACGCATCGCGCACCAGCAACGGATGCGTGCGCCCGGTGAACGTGGGCAGCCAGGCGGCCACCGCTCGCGGCGCCACCACGCTCGCACCGGCGGGCATGCGCTCGTGGAATAGTTCGGCGACGCGGTAGGCCTCGGTCACCTTGAAGCCGGGCCAGCCCAGGCGCACGTCGTTCTTCGGGCTCAGCGTGGTGTGGTCGGGCACCAGCGCGAAGAGCCCGCAGGCGAGCAGAGTCGCACTACCGGCCAGCACGCGACCGCGCCCCCAGCCGAAGGCGGCGGACAGCGAGAGCGCCAGAAGCGCCGGGATCGGCAGCACCCAGAACGTGCGCCAGTAGGAGTTCCCGACGACACTGCGGCTGACGGCATCCGATGTGTACGGATTGAGCAGAACCAGCAGCACGGCCAGCGGCACCACGCACGCGTAGCGACGCCCGAGCCCGGGAGCGACGAAGGCCCACCCGCCCAGCAGCGCAACGAGGCCCAGCGACCGCGCTGCGCCGTCACCCAGCACGGTGGCCAGGGCCGCTTCGAGCTGGAGCCCGGGCACATGGCGACTCGCCCGTTCCTCGCGCTTCTCCGCGGCAACGGCGGGACCCGGCTCGGCGAGGCGCGCCGCGTGATCCTCGGCCAGCGTCGCCTGCATCCCGGCGCCCACCCCGAGCAGGTAGATCGACGTCGACGCCGCGAGCGCGAGCCGACGCAACCCGGCGCGCCCCGGACGCAGCGCGCACGCGGCCGCCGACAGCGAAACCGCCGGCGCCGCCCACAGCGCACTGGAGCTGCAGCCCAGCGCGGCAATCTGGGTGGCTGCCAGCAGCAGCCCGCGTCGCCACGACGGGGCCCGCGAAAAATCCAGAGCACAGGCAGCGACCACCGGCAGCAGTACGCTCAGCACGACCGACTTGCCCTGCCAGATGCGAACGAATGCGAAGTTGCCGTAGCCGCGGTGCAAATCGCCGCCCACGATGAGGACCAGCAGCAGAACGCACACCGCGGCCAGCCAGTAGGAGGGCACGAGCCGTCGAAACAGACGCGCCCAGGCCAGCGGAATCAGCGCCGCAGCCAGCAGCGCGGACACCCAGTGAAACATGGCGATCACCGGCACGCCCGTGAGCCGCGACCAGAGCGCGTTCCAGAGCTCCCAGGTGTGCACCCGGTATGTGGGGTAATGCACCGGCAAGCCGGCGATGCCGTGCAGCGTGTCCTCCGCGAGCAGTGCCGCTCGCGGGTCATCGACCGCAGCCACCGCCAGATTCAGGTAGAAGGCGTCATCGAGGTCGGGGCGGTGCGCCAGCAGGGCGAGGCCGGCGCAGCCCAGGGCCAACCCCCACAGCGCCGCCTCGAACCCCCTCCCGCGCGCCAGCGACGCGCCAGGCGCCGGATCCTGACGCACCGAGGCCAGCGTCGCAGCTCCGAGCAATCCGACGGCGGCCCACCACAAGGCCAGCGGGCTCTCAGACAGGGTCCACGCGGCAACGCACGCGGCCAGGATGCCGCCCGCCCGCAACGCGGGATCCCACCCCGGCGCCACCGGCGGCGGCACCAGCGGCATGGGGGCGTCCGGCAGACGGCGCAGCGCCACCGGCAACGCGACCAGCAGCGCGACGAAGCCGGTCGCGGCGAGCCACAAGGAGCCACCCGCCGCCACCGCCATGTGGCAGGCCAGGGTCCAGGCTGCGAAGACGAGACAGGCTCCGTCGACGATCCGCTCGCTCCACGGATCGGCCGGAACCGGACGAGAATTCAAGGGACGCCCTCTTGCGCTCGGCGGCGGAGTGTAGCGCGGTGCTCGGACGCGACGGCCGCCCGGGGCATCCCCACATTCGGGCGGCGCTGGGCGCCGCGGCACCGGCAGCGGGTCCCTGGTGTTAGAGTCCCCCCGATGTCGTGGCTCTCCCTTCGCCGGGCCCTCGGACTCGGAACGCTGCTCTGCCTCATCTCCGTCGCCCCGGCCCACGCCGATTCCGCGCTGCGGCTCGATTGGCCGGGGACGTTTGGCGTGCGGCCCGCCGTGACCTACGACACCGAGCGCCACCGCGTCGGCGACGCCGAGGTCCGAATCGAGAAGCTGCCGGACGGCAACTTGAGCCTGAGTTCGGTGAGCGGATTCACCGGCGCTGACCGTACGCTCATGCGCGCGCTACTCGAGCCCGTCGACGGCGGCCGGCACCTGCGTCCGGTATGGCAGGAGTCGCGTTCGTTCGACGCGGACGAGCGCGCGCTCGGCCGGCTGCACATCGACCACCGCGAGGGCGTCGCGCGCTGCTTCACTGCCGACGGCGAAAAGCGCGCCGAGCTCACACTGCCCGCCGAGGATCGCGTGGCGAACGTCACGCTCAGCCTCCTCTTCCTGCCGCTGGTGCGCGGAGATGCCGAGGAGCTGAGCTTCGATCTCTTCTTCTGCGGGCTCGGCTTCCGCTTCATCACATTCTCGGCAAACCTGGCGACGGAGTCGCAAAACGGCAGTCCGCAGCACGCGCTCGAGGTGCGCTACGGACCCGACCTGGGCATCGCCAGCTTCGTCGCCAATGCGCTGGTGCCCAAGCTCTCGGTCTGGTTCACCCCCGAGCAACCCCACGCGTGGCTGGCGCACCGCCTACCGCTGTACGGGGGTGGCCCAGAGGTCCTGGTCGTTCGCAAGGGGGTTCCACCTCGCTGGCTCGGGGACGATTGAAGCGTCGCCGTCCGCGGCAGAAGCCGGCGGCGAAGTCAGCAGGAAGGGCGTCGCGTCCACGACCTGCAGCCACTCGTCCCCAACCAGCACCAGATGACGCCCCAACGCGGCGAGGCGACCCCGCGCCAGCACGTCGGCAGACTCGAGGACACGGCCTCCCCGCGGATCGAGCAGCTGGAGGCCGCGCGGGCCCACCGCAAAGGCGCGGTCGCCGAGGGCAGCAACGTCATCGAGCACTCCGGCGTGAGCCCGCTCGATCCGACCGACCACCCGCAGCTGCGCCGGCTTCGACACGTCGAGCCACAGCGCGCCGCGCTCCGAGAGCAGGGCCACGCGTTCTCCCGCACGGCGCAGGCCGATGGCACGCATTCCCGCCACGAGATCGAGCTGGGCCTCGACCCGGCCTTCGCGCATCAGCGGCAGTGTCGTCAGGTACACCGAGCGCCCATCGGAAAAGACCAGGCGGCCGCCGACCGCCACCAGTCCGACGATCTCCCGAGGCACCAGTACTTCGGCGGCCACGCCTTCGCGCTCGGGCAACACCATCAGGCCTCGGCGCCCGGCCGCCACGAGTTGGCCGCCGATGGCTTCGACCGAGGTCAGCGTGCCAAAGCTGCCGCGATCGTAGCTGCGCACGTAGCGCGGCCCCTGCGGACCGAGGGCGACGATTTCAGCACCGTCGTCGCCGAAGACGACGACGCGATTGCCGAACACGCGCAGATCCGAGAAGTGTTTGAAGTCGCGCGGTCGCCGGTACTCCGCCAGCGGCCAGGGATTCTCGGGGTCCGCCAGATCGAACACCCGGAAACTACCGTCGCCCAGCAACACGAAGGCGCGCGATCCGTGGGTTTCGATGCCCACCGCCGGCTCACCCAGGGGCAACGCGGTGCGCACGGCCTCACGAGTGTTCCATGTGGCTACGGGCACGAAGAAGGCCGTCCAGTACCCCTGCGCGCCGACGTCGAGGATCAGAGACGAGTCGCTACCGGCCGGCGGGGCCGGCGGCCGGAAGCGGGTCGTACGACGCCAGATGGGCTGCTGGCCGGCATCACGCAGCGTGACCGCCGTCTCCGCGACGTAGCCCCGCTCGGCGATGCCGCCCCCGTCGACCTGGGTCTCGATCTGCCCCTCGTGATGACGAATCACCAGGTGCACCGGCGCATCCTCGCGTTCGGTGGAAGCCACGACCCGCACGCCCGCCTGCGCAAGGGTCTGGGTCGCACGCTCGGCGAAGACCCGCGCCAGCCGCTCGGGCTCGGGAGTCGATGCCGTCACTTCCAGGGACAGCGCAACCGTGCGAAACGCCGTACGGCTACGCGCCGCCACCACCGCCGCGGTGCGCGCCGCCTCGGCCGCAAAGTCGCTCTCCGGATGCTCCTCGGCGAAGCGTGCCAATGCGGCCGGCTCGCCGGCAAAGCCCCGCGCCTCGATATAGGCGCGATTGCCCTGTGCGCGCGCCGCCAGGTTGCCGTCCGAAAACTCGGACAGAAACTCCGCGTACGCCTCGACACTGCCCCGCGCGCGGGTGCGAGCGAACACCGGCTCTCCGACGATCGTCCGCACCTCTGGGAGCAGCGGGCTGGCGGGCCAGGCGCGTACGAAGGCCTCGTAGCCCTCGAAGCTTGGCTGGCTGCGCAGCCGCGCCAGGTCGATGCGCTGCTTCGCCTCCTCGCTGTACCTCGAGTCCGGGTATTCGACCACGAAGCGGTGGTAGGCCGACGCGGTGTCGAGACGGCGAGCCGCCTCGAAACGGCTGCCCGCACAGCCGGACACCAGGGCCAGAGCCAGAGCCAGCCGGGCGCACTTGGAGCGATGGGATGCGTGCAAGGCGGGATCCTCCAGGGGACGTCATCGGCCGAGCGGGGGCCGCGCTGGAGGAGCGACAACTCCCGGGCACCAAGGCGGCAGCTCCCTCGCTACTCTTCGGCCCGGGATGACGAACGGGCGCCGAGCGACCCACCCGAGGGCAGCCGACGCACTCGCCCTGACCGCCCTGCTGTGCGCGGCGGCGTTGCTCCTGGCCATCGCCGGCCGGCCACTGGCGACGGACGACACCTGGTGGCACCTGAAGCTAGGCCAGGCCTACGCCGAGCGGGGCCCCATCGTGGCGGAGGATCCGCTGCTCCACACGGCCCCCGGCCAGGCCACGGTGCCCCACGAGTGGCTCTTCCAGGTCCTGCTACACGGCGTCGAGCGGGCGGCGGGATTCGCCGGGCTGCGCCTGCTGCACGTGGGCCTGGTGGCGGCGATCCTGGCGGCAATCTTCGCGACGTTCCAACGTGCGACCCGCTCGCCGGCGCTGGCGGCCGCCGCCAGCGTGGTGTGGATCGTGCTCTCGTGGTACCGCCTGATCCAGCTGCGGCCGGAGCTCTTGAGCCTGCTGGCGCTGCTGTTGCTGACGACGGCGCTACTCGCCCGCCGCGAGCCGCCGAGCCTGCGACGCGGCGTCGCGATCCTCGGCTTGCTCGTCGTATGGGCGAACGTGCATTCCCTATTCGCCATCGGACTGGCCCTGTTGCTGGCCGCGCTCGCCGGCAGCCTGCTCGAGCAGCGTGGGCTCGGCGCACCCGGCGATCCCCTGGCGCGCGGCCGCAGCCGCGCCCTGCTCGCACTGCTGCTGCTCGGAACCCTTGCGACGGCGCTCAACCCCCAGGGCTTCGCACAGCACGCCACTTTCTTCACGGAATCGGCATCCGGCGACATCTGGCGCCTGGAGGACGATTTCCTGCGCTGGCTGCCCTGGCGGCCGGCGGATGCCAAAGCCGCATTGCCCTGGCTCTCCTGGCTCACCGCCGATCTCCTCCTGCTGGCCTGGCTGTTCGCCGCGGCCGTGGCCGCGCGGCGCTTGTTGCGCGAGCGCAGCAGCGCGGCACTGGCGCAGGCCGACCTCGTGGGGATGGCGCTGGCCGCCGCGGCCTGGGCCGCGATGTTCGTGGCGGTGCGCTTCCACTGGCTGGCGTTCCTGCCGCTGCTCTTCGTGCTCCGAGCGATGCCGACCGGGCGACGCTCGGCGTGGGCCGCCGCCGCAACGGCGATCCTGCTGCTGCTCGGATTGCCGGGCGCCCTCAACCTGACTGCGCTGCGCCAGGAACTCGCCGAAGAGCCCGGCGGCTATTGGAAGAGCTCCTATCTGAAAGCGCGCTACTGCGCGAACGCCGCGGATTTCCTCGAGACCTCGGGGGTGGAGGGCAGGCTCTTCCACCCCTTCAACCTCGGCGGCTACCTCGGCTACCGGCTCGCCCCGAAGCTGCGCACCTTCATCGACGGGCGCCTCGATCACGTGCCACCGGGCGTGCTCGACGACTACCTCGAAATCCGGCAGGCGATTCGCATGAGCGAGGAGGAGCGCTTCGCGGAGCGACTCGATGCCTACGGCATCGACTTCTTCGTGGGCACGCACTTTCGCGAGAACCGCTACCACGAGGGCACCTGGACCGACCAGCTCCGGCGCCTGCCGGCCTGGGTGCCGGTCTTCGTGTCGCAGGAGTGCAGCGTCTACCTGCGCGACGTCCCGCGCAACGCCAGGAACCTGGAGCGGGTCGCAGCGAGTTACAAAGCACTCGGCATTCCGTTCTCGCCTACGCGCGGACCGGACCTGGGCGCCGCGCTCGCGCGGCATCGGGAGTGGAGCGACGCCAATCGAATCACCCCGCCAGACTTCGACAGACTGCTGCGCCTGCAGACCGAGGGCACGGCCGAACAACAGCTCGCCGCCATCGACGCGCTGGCACGCGGGTTGTGGCGAGTGGGCGCCGTCCGCGAGCAGGTGCCCCTGGACCGCATGCTGGTGAAGAGCGACCCGGCACCGAGGCGGCGCTACGCATCGCAGAAAACCTGGCGCGCCAGCACCCGGGCTACTCCGACGTCCGGGCGCAGCGGCGCGCGATCGCGCGGCGCGCCGGCCACTGAATCCCGCCACATGGTCGGGTCGCCCCACGCCCGGAGAGAGAAACGGATCGGGAGTCGGCATCGGGCAGGCCGCCCCCCAGAAACCAGGCAGGTCAGATCAGCGCGGGGCTGCACGGTGGCAAAAAAAACGCCGGCTCTTGCGAGCCGGCGTTCCGAGAAGATCCCACCGTCGAGCTACTCTCCCACCGGGTCGCCCCGGCAGTACCATCGCCGAAGCAGGGCTTAACTTCCGTGTTCGGAATGGGAACGGGTGTGGCCCCTGCTCTATGAACGGTGGGAAAACTGAAAAACTTCGTCAGACATTGGCGGCCTGACAATCGAATTGGGTTTTTTGAGTCCGCAGCCGATGCGTCTCGCGTGCACGAGGCTCTCACACCACTCGAGAGTGGAGTGAGTGGTCAAGCCTCACGGGCGATTAGTACTGGTCAGCTTCACACATTGCTGCGCTTCCACCTCCAGCCTATCAACGTCCTCGTCTCGGACGGCCCTTTAGGGGACCGAAGTCCCGGGGAGACCTCATCTTGGAGTGGGC
>JAFDDG010000136.1 GCA_019310965.1 Deltaproteobacteria bacterium | reverse complement strand
TTCCGAACTGCTTCCGAGAAGAAACCTGGCTCGCAACTAGGCCAGGTAAGAATGGAGCCGACGAGCGGACTCGAACCGCTGACCTTCTCATTGCGGGACCCGGAGGACCCTGAGGAATGACGGGTACTTGCGTCTCGTGGCTTGCAGGGGCGGCAGGGGCCGGTACTGGCATGCACCCAGGAGGACCGACTCCTTCGATCTGATCACTCGGTGCGGATCGATCTGAGGGGGAAGGTCAGTAGTACGCCGCTGCGGTTCAGAACTCGCCCCGTGCGGAGTGGTTCTCACGCGTTCGATGCCACGACCGAATCATACGGAAGATTTCCGGGGAACGCGTTAGGCTGGAGGTGAAGCGCGCGCGCCGTTTCCGGCGGTGACGGGAGGATCCGAATTGCCCCATGTTGACTTCGGACTCTGTTTCAATTTTCGAAACCCGAAGCCCTTCGAAACACCGTTCCCCGAATTCTACGAGGAGATGCTGAAGCAGATCGAAGCCGTCGAGGCGCTCGGCTTCGACACGGTCTGGCTCCCTGAGCACCACTTCTCGCCGGAGGACGGGTACAACCCTTCGCCCTTGGCCATGGCCGCAGCCATCGCGGCACGCACCGAGCGAATCAAAATCGGCACATGGCTCGTCCTGCTCCCGCTCCATCACGCGTTGCGCATCGCCGAGGATGCGGCCGTTATCGACAATCTCTCGAATGGTCGATTCATGCTGGGAATGGGGCTCGGATATCGGAAGGAGGAGTACGAGGCCTACGGGGTGGACCGCAGCGATCGCGCCTCCCTGATGGAGGAGGGCCTGACCGTGCTGTGCGGGGCGCTCGGCGACGCGCCCTTCTCCTTCTCGGGCCGGCACTACCAGGTGAAGGCTGCAGACCTCCACCCCAAACCGGTCCAGCGGCCACTGCCGATCTGGGTGGGTGCACGCAGCACTCCTGCGGCACGCAGGGCTGCGCGTCACGATGCCTCGCTGTTACTGATCGACGTGGGGGGCAACGCGCGAGCCACCTACGAGACCTACGCGTCCACCCTGCGCGAGCGTGGTCGCAACCCCGCCGAGTTCGGCGTGCACGGCATGATGCTCGACTCGTTCTTCATCTCCGACGATCCCGGGCGAACACGGGAGCAGCTCCGACCCTTCGTTGAATTCGACGCCACCGCCATGGCGGGATGGTACGAAGAGTCCGCGCTCAGTGGTCACGATCCGGTTCTGTTGGAGATGATGGAGTCGGGCGGGGGCATGCGGCCGCCGGGGCTTGAGGAGATGGTCGTTCCAGATGCCTCGCACACCATCCGCGCGATCGAGCGCAAGCTCGAGGAGGCGCCCTACACGCACCTGGTCTTCGGGGGCGGCAATACCACCCCCTCCGGCCTGTCCGCGGGCGAGATGTTTCCCTACCTCGAGCGTTTTGCGCGTGAAGTGATTCCGCACTTCCGCTGAGATTGGGGAAGGGCCGAGGATGGGCGTTCAGGCTGCGTTCTTGGGCGCACGTCCGATACGTGGGCGCGATGTCAACTCACAGCCGGGGAGCTGCCGGGCGAATGACTCCATGAGGGGATAGGGCTTTTAGGCTGCGTTCTGGCTCGATGTCTGGGTATGGGCTTATGGTAGGCCCCTACGGGGAGTCCCGCGGCGGGGTCGGACCTACCGCTTCTTGCGAGCCGTCTTCTTCCGGGTCGTCTTCTTCCCGCCCGCGGCCTTCTTGAGCTTGGCGATCTCGGCGGACGCCTCTCTCTTCAACTTCGCAACCTCTGCTGTTGCCCTCTTCCTGGCTGCGGCCACGTGCTTCTTCAGCGCTGCGGCCTCGTTCCTGTGGTTGGCCTTGAGCGAGGCGAGGTCCTTCGCCATCGCCTTCCTCAGCTTCGAAAGGGTCCCCGCCTTCTTCCTGGCAGCCATCTTTGTCTCCCCCATCAGGGCAGTGTCGCCCCGCTGATCAAGAATGTTCGTCTCAGCTCGTGACGAACGACGACGCGACGAACTCGACGAGCGAACCCTATCGCCTGGGATCGTCGCGCACAATCCCCGAGCCGAGCACCGCATCGGGAGACCGTTGACGGCGGCGAAGCTCGAAGGAGCCGGAGTCGCGGTCGAGTGATTTGACCTTCCCCCCTCAGATCGATCCGCACCGAGTGATAGAATCGAGCGAGGTTGAGCCTGACCCCTCGGTTGGTCCAGCCTGGCGTTCTTCTCCTCAGCCCCTGACCCGGACCCATGCCGCGTCCACCTAACAGGGACGCCGGCAGCCCTTCGGAGAAGCCTGTTCGACCAGGCTGCCCCGGCTGCGGCCCTGGCTCCCGGGAGAGATCCCGTCCCCGTCCGCAGACGTCCGCCCCCGTTGCTGTCAAATTGCTGTCAAACGGCATTCGCGGTGGGCGCCGGCGCCGGCCGCAACCTCCCCAAGCGATTGAAATCACTGGACAACCAATGGAGCCGACGATCCGATTCGAACGGACGACCTGCTCATTACGAGTGAGCTGCTCTACCAGCTGAGCTACGTCGGCTTGGGCTGCCGCGGTGGGGTAGGGAGAAGCCTCACCCCAGAAACCGTGCAGTGGCGGGAGGGTACCCCCGGGGTTTGGGGGTGCCAAGGGGCTCGCGGGCCCTGCGCTGCGCCGCAGCGCAGGGCCGCGGAAGTCCCACGCGGCCGAGTGTCGGGCCGCGCTCGCTGCCGGGCCGTGCCGGAGTTTCGCGAAGCGGCGCAAGCTCTGTGCGGCCTACTCCTTCTCCAGGGTCTCGAGGAAGGAGATCAGGTCGTCCACCTGCCACTGGGTCATGGGCTTCTTGACGCAGCTCGTGACCGGCGCCTTGGCCTTGCGCGTTCGGGTCTTCAGCTCCTCGGTCTCGGGATGATCGCTCCGCCAAGTGCCCTGCGGATCGGTGAGCCACATGCGAAGCCACTCGTCCGTGTGCCGCTTGGTGACGCTCTCCATGCCCGGGCCGACCATGCGCAGCTTGCTCGTGTAGTGGCAGGTCTTGCAGTTGCCGCCTTCGATGCTTTCGAGGAACTGTTTTCCGGCCTCGGGATCCGGCTGGCGAGCGGTCTCGCGATCTTTCTCGGGCACGGCCCCGGGCACGGCTCCGGCAACGACCTCGGGCACCGTCTCGCGATCACTCGCGGGATCGGGGGAGGGGCTCGGCGCACGCGTCGGGTCCGCTCTCAGGTCGTGTTTCAGGTCGCTTTCTTGCGGCGGGCCTTCTTGCGCGTGGTCTTTTTCCGCGCGGCTTTCTTCTTGCGAGTTGCCATGCGGACTCCTCCTTCTGATCAGGCGCTTCAGACCCAGGTGAATGGGTTGAGAGCGCGCAGCAGACGCAGCACGAGCTGCTGCGTGTAGAAGACCCAGTGCGACGGCGTGAAGATGCTTCCGAGGTAGCCGTCGGCGAACGACATATTCGAGAGCCAGAGGCGCCCGGGGCCCTCGAACTCCACCTGGAAGGGCACGCTGCCGCGCAGCAGCCGATCGGTGATGCTGCCGAAGCGGATCAGCCGGTGGCTCACCGTCTCGTCCCACGCATAGCAGTGGCGCGGATCGGTGCGCAGCGTCTCGCCCTCGGCGAGCTCCCGGAAGTAGACGTCGCCGTCGATCTGCAGGATCAGCGTGTCGTGCTCGTCCGAACGCGCCACGAAACGCTGGAAGATCCAGCCGGGCCCGTAGGCGCTGCGCTTCAGAATGTCGAGGATCTCGCTGCGGGGCAGGCCGCGGCGCAGCTTCTGCAGGGGGCTCACCGGGCGCAGCGTCAGGGCCTGCTCGCTGCCGAAGTAGACGGCCTTGCGGCAGATGAGCGGCCCGCGATCGACGCGCGTGGCGTAGAGGCTCCCGCCCAATTCGTCCGAGCTGATGCCGAGCTCCGCGCCGTCGCGCTCGGCCACGTAGAGATCGAGGAGCGCCGGCTCGCCGGTGATGAAGCGGCGTGCGAGCGTGGCGAGGCTCTCGCGCAGCACCTGGCGGCGGCCGCTCGGGCGCAGGTGCATGTAGGCCTCGCGCACGAGGGTCTTGCGCCAGCAATCGGTGAAGAGAAAGGCGCTCTCCGGGGCCAGCACCCAGCGGTCGCCCTTGCGCAGCGTCCAGATGAACGAGCCGACGAGGCCCTCGTTGCGGAGCGCCGCGGCCTCGCGGGGCTCGTCCTCCTCGGGTGTCGCGGGATCGGCCCCGATGTGCGGCAGGTCTGCGGCGAGCGCCGGCTCGGCGAGGTCGGGAGCGTCGACCAGGGGGTGCGACATCAGAGCCACCTTTTCAGCATCAACGGGGCTTGGGCACTGCATGCTGAACCAGTGCGTCGCCCATGGGAAGCACGGAATGGGGGAGCCCGCCCCTTGGGGAGCAGGGGCGGGCTGGGCGCGCGGCACGCGATGTGCGGCCCGCCTCGCCGCCGGCCGTTGTAGCCTGCACCCCATGCAGAACGATCTCGAGATCGCCCGGAGTGTCACCCCGCAGCCCATCGAAGCGATCGCCGCAGGCCTCGGCCTGGACGCCCGCCGCTGGCGCCCCTGCGACCGCCACATCGCCAAGTTGGATCCGGCGTTTCTGACCGAGCCCCGCCTGCGCCCCGGCGCTGCGCGCCTGATTCTCGTCTCCGCCATAACGCCCACCGCCGCGGGGGAGGGCAAGACCACCACCAGCATCGGCCTGGCCGACGGGCTCGCGCGTCTCGGCGAGTCGGTCTGCCTGGCGCTGCGCGAGCCCTCGCTCGGGCCGGCGTTCGGCATGAAGGGGGGCGCCACCGGCGGCGGCCGCAGCCAGGTGCTGCCGATGGAGCGCATCAATCTGCACTTCACGGGCGATTTTCACGCGGTGACGGCGGCGCACAACCTGCTGGCCGCGGTGCTCGACAACCACATCTACTGGGGCAATGCGCTCGGCATCGATCCGCGGCGCATTCTGTGGCGGCGCGTGATGGACATGAACGATCGCGCGCTGCGCGGCGTGATCGTGGGGCTCGGCGGGCACCGGCAGGGCGTGCCGCGCGAGACGGGCTTCGACATCACGGCCGCCTCCGAGGTGATGGCGATGCTGTGCCTGGCCGAAGACGAAGAAGACCTGCGCGCGCGCATCGATCGGCTGCTGGTGGGGTTTACCTGGAAGGGCGAGCCGGTGACGGCCGGCCGGCTCCAGGCGACGGGCGCAATGCTGGCGCTCTTGCGCGATGCGCTGTGGCCGAACCTGGTGCAGACGCTCGAGGGCGTGCCGGCCTTCATTCACGGCGGGCCGTTCGCGAACATCGCCCACGGCTGCAACAGCGTGATCGCGACGCGCGCGGCGCTGCACCTGGCCGACTGGGCCGTCACGGAGGCGGGCTTCGGCTTCGACCTCGGGGCCGAGAAATTTTTTGACATCAAGTGCCGCTCGGCGGGGCTCGACCCGGTGGCCGTGGTGTTGGTGGCGACGGTGCGCGCGCTGAAGCTCCACGGCGGTGTGGCGCCCAAGGCGCTCGCCGCGCCCGATGCGGAGGCCGTGCGCCGCGGGCTCCCCAACCTCGACAAGCACGTGGAGAACATCCACCACTTTGGCCAAGTGCCGATCGTGGCGCTGAACCGCTTCGGCGACGACAGCGAAGCCGAGATCGAGGTGGTGCGCGCGCGCTGTGCGGAGCTCGGCGCGCCCTTCGCCGTGACGGACCACTTCGCCCGCGGCGGCGAGGGTGCCGAGGAGCTGGCGCGCGCGGTGGTGGAGCACGCGCGCAGCGATCGGCCGTTTCGGCCGCTCTACGAGCTCGACGCCCCGGTCGAGGACAAGGTGCTGGCGGTGGCGCGCACGATGTACGGCGCGAGCGGCGTGGTCTTCAGCAAGCAGGCGAAGCGCGACCTGCGCGACGTGGAGCGCCTCGGCTACGCGCAGCTCCCCATCTGCATCGCCAAGACGCCCGCCTCGCTCTCGGACGAGCCCAAGCTGCACGGCCGGCCGGATGGCTTCGAGGTGACGGTGCGCGGCGTGCAGATCAACGCCGGCGCGGGTTTTCTCGTGGTGCTGACGGGCGACATCCTGCGCATGCCGGGGCTGCCGCGCCAGCCGCGCTCCCAGGCCATCGACCTGCGGGATGGCCAGCCGCGCTCCCAGGCCATCGACCTGCGGGACGGCGAGATCGAAGGCCTCGGCTGAGCGCCCGTCCCCCCCCCCAACGCCGCCGGTCAGTGCACCGCGATCTGGGGTGCCTCGATCGCCTCGGCGGGCTCTTCCGTCTCTACCGCGACGATGTGCGGCGGCGCAGGGGGCTCTTCGACCGGCTTGCGCCTCGCGGGCCGAGGCTTGGCGTTCGCGCTCTTCTTGCCCGCCGCCTTGCGGCGCGCCGGGCGCTTCTTGGCGGTGCGGGGCTTCGCCTCCGCCTTCGCGGTCTTCTCCTCCGCGGCCACCGTTCGCTGCTCCAGGTACTCGCTCACCGTCGCCGCGCGCAGCTCTTCGAAGCTGGTGCGCACGTCCTCGGCCAGCGCGTCCAGGTCCGGCACCAGCTCGTAGTCGGCGTTGATGCCCCAGCAGAGCTTGCCCTCGTAGCTGAAGAGCGCGATGCCGAGGCCGCTTCCCGGCATCAGCGGCACGACGGGGTACATGCCGAGCAGCTTCGCGCCCACCTGATAGAGCGGAAAGTGGGGGCCCGGCACGTTGGTGACCAGCATGTTGATGGGGCCCTGCGCCAGGGTGGCGCCGCGGGCGATCAGCGCCGGGGGCATGTACTCGGCCGCGGCCATCAGGCTGTCGATGGCCAGTGCCGCTTGCTTGCGCTTCAGCTCTCCCGTCACATCGCGAATCGCGCGCAGCCGCGCCAGCGGGTCGGCTTCGGCGAGCGGCAGCGGCACGATCCAGGTGGAGACGTGGTTGCCCTGGCCCTTGGCGTGTTTCTCCTTGCGCGTGCTCACGGGGGCTGCGACGCGGAATTCGACGTCGGCGAGCTCGACCCGGTGGCGGATCAGGTAGCTGCGCACGGCGCCGGCCACCGTCGCCAGCACGATGTCGTTGACCGTGCAGGCGAGCACGCCGCGCAGATCGAGCAGGTCGCCGAGCGGCATGGTCAGCCAATCGAAGCGGCGATGCGGGCTGAGTGTGCCGTTGATAGGCGTAGCCGAGGCCGGCTGCAGGGCGTAGTCGACGAGTTCGCCGATGGCGCGCGCCCGGCGGCGCAGGCCGTCGGCGGCTGCGTCCGGCTTGTTGAGCAGCGCGGCCGCCTTGCCGAGGAGCCCGAGGGGTTGGCCCGCGCGGTGCTGCAGGGTGTCGGTCAAGAGCTCGAGCCTTCCCGGCGCCGGCCGCGGGAAGTAGGGCTCCGGCTCTTTCATGTCCACGTCCTGGCTCGGCGACATCAGGATCTGCGAGAGGTCGGCACCGGCGGCGCCGTCGATCATGCAGTGGTGAACCTTGTTGATCAGTGCGAACTGCTCGCCGCCCTCGAGGCCCTCGATCACCCACATCTCCCAGAGCGGATGCTTGCGATCGAGCCGACGCGCGAGGATGCGCCCAGAGAGCTCTTTCAGCTGCGCGAGGGTGCCGGGCTTCGGCAGCGCCACGTGGCGGATGTGATAGGCGAGGTCGAAGTGGCGGTCGTCGACCCACACGGGCCAGCCCTCGATGGGCGTCCAGTCGATCAGCTGTCGGTAGCGCGGGATCCAGTGCAGCACCGCCTCGACGGCCTGGCGGAAGCGGTCGATGTCGATGCCGCCCACGTCGGTGCGCAGTGGCCCCGCTTCGAGAATGCCGACGGCACCCACGTGCATGGGTTCGCGCGCGGTCTCGGCCCAGAGAAAGCTCGCATCCTGTGCCGAAAGCCGATCGAAGGCGTAGCGTGCCATGGTTCCTCGTTTCGCTGGGGGGCGAGTTGGAAGCCACGGCATCGCAAGTTCGATGCCAACCGCGCAGCCTGGTTGCTCGCCTGTTGCCCCCCAACCGGAGCGAGCTGCCCAATTTATGCGCGGGCCTGCACAATGCGGGGTCAGTACGTCGTCGTGATCTCCCCGTGCGGCGTGTCGGCCAGCAGCGCGCGAAAGGCGAGTCCGCTCAGGTGCACGAGATCTTCGTGGTCTCCCGCCTCGAAGAAGAGGTGCGAGAGCCCGAGCAGGTGGTCGTCGAGCAGGGTGGGCACGTTGTAGGCCATGCCGAGCGCCGGTACGGCGCCCACCTCGCAATCGCGGAAGATATCCCGCAGCTCGGCCTCGCTGGCGAGCTCGAGGCGCCGGTGGAAGTAGCGCTCGATCTTGCGGAGGTCGAGGCGGCGCGAGGCAGGCAGGATGGCGAGCACGTAGCCCCGCTCGTCTTCGAGCAGCACGCACTTGGCCAGATCGTCGGCAGGGACGTGCGCCTCCCGCGCGGTGGCCAAGCTCGTGCCCGTGCGTGCATGGTGGACGCACTCGTAGCTGATGCCCCGTGAGTCCAGATACCACTTGATTCGACTGGCGATACTCATGACGCTTCCTCCGTCGGGACGGTGCGTGTCCGTCGGGAGGGGCTTGCCAGCGAGTCGGCGGGGGGGCGAACGCGGCCCGAATGAAAAAATAGTTTGCGCCTGTGCCACCGGCGACGCAAGAGCGATTTCTTCGCGGTCGTTACTTTTCTGCCGACGATCGTCGTGTGGGGTCTTGCACTCGGCGCGGGCACGAGGCATGAAACCCACTCTCCCCCGTCGGG
>JAFDDG010000027.1 GCA_019310965.1 Deltaproteobacteria bacterium | reverse complement strand
GCGGGACACGCGATAGAAGCCGGTTGCACGCGCCTTGCGGGCAGCCAGTGCCTCGGTCGCGAGACTGAGCACGAGCAGCACGGCAAAGCCGACCGCGATGCGCTTGGCAATGGAGGTGTCTGCGATCAACAACGCGATGCGGGAACTGCGTGAGGTGAACAACATGATGCGGGACTCCCTCTATCTCAATGGTTATTCGCGAAGTGCCGTACTCCCCGCCGACTGAGCCGCGGTGTCACGGAGCCGTTCGCAGCGTGGAGAGGCGGACGTGCCGGTTTCATCCGTGCCGCGGAGCTCTCCCGCCTGCCTCCCGAGCTTGTCGGGGCTGAAAGCAGGAGCGCCGACCCGCTCGAGCGCCGGAGTATCGAGGAGCGCGCACAGCCCGACCTGGCCGGCAGCCCACCCAATCACCTCGAACGTCCTAGAATGGCCCTTCACGAGAATCAGAACAGACATTTCAAACCTCTGATACATCTATTCTAATGGACGAGATCTCCGTCGGACAAGCAAGAAATCGAGGACACCGGGCAGATCGCCAGCAGGCGCCGCGGTTGCCCGGCGACCGGCCAGTCACCCTTGCGATGAGTCGGCCCGAGCCGCCCCGAGGGGGCGAAAACGGGGGCAGGAGTTCGCCCCCCCTCGACCCCACCATTCATGCTTGCAGGCGTCGCAAGCCACTGCGGCGCCTGCTCTAATCCAGAGGCTGCGCCGCTTCGCTGGCGGGGTCATTCCGCAGCCTGGGTGTCCTCGCTCGACACTCCGGGAAGCGGGACGCACTCGCACGCTGCCGTCACCGTGCAGGACACGTCGAACTCTCGCCGCTTGGTCTGCACGCAGTGCCGGTTGGTGTCGAAGAGAACCGCGTAGGGCCTCGACTCGCCGACACAGGGCGTGCGCTGGTCCAAGGCCTTGAAGGCCACTCAGAACTCCTGGCACTTCTCGCGGTGGATCTGCTCGGCCTCGGAGCAGGCCTGGATGTAGGCCGACACCACGCAGCCGCTCCCCGGGTGCGTTGCGCGAATCTCGTACCTCTCGAGCCCCGAGATCCTGCACGCCAACTCGCCGGAAGACGCGACCGGGGCCAGTGACACCAGGGCCGCGACGGCGAGCGCACCGGTGAGAGTGTGAGCAGTAGCGAGTGCGGGCTTCACCCGCGGAGGCCTCGGATCGTGGTCCGTCCCCATGCTACTGCGGCAGATCGCTGAACAGGATGTCGACCTGAGTGCGGCCTTCCTCGTTCTCGCTGACGCTGGCCACCGCCTTGCGAGTCGGCTTGTCTGCGATGATCAGGGTGCCGCCGTCGGGGCCCTTGCGTATGTCCGTGGCCCAGCCCTTGGCAGCGAAGTCGTCGGCGTAGTACGCCGAAACGTCGGAGAGTGAAGCGTCGCTGAGCATCCGCACGCTCACCCCCATGTCCTCCGACGCGCGCGACCAGGCTACGTCGGCATCTGCGTACACGGGAATGTCTTCCGGGAAATGCGCCGGCAGCGCCCCGGGGAGCTGGGGATTCGCCGCATCGGTGGCCTGCGCCGCGGCCGCGGGAGTTGCATCGGAGGACACCTCCGACGCCGATTCGTCGGTGCCGCCGCAGGACAGGGCCGCCGTCAGCAGAACGGCAAGCAGGGAGAGCCATCGGGCCTTCGCAATCACGAGATCCTTCCCAGCGAGTGTCTTTCGAGATGCGGGAAGATAGCAACGCCCCGACGAGCCCTGCGACAATGCCGCAGACAGCAGGCGCTTGCCGCTCCACTAGAACGTGTTCTAGCATCACACTTGGAGCGGGCGTCCTCCCGACGCATGCTCTCCCCGCGCCAGCTCCACAATGGGTGCCGGCCAGACCGCGGGCGGCCTCGGATTCCACCACGGAGCACCCCAGTGGATTTCGCCTTCAGCGAAGAACAGGAAGAGTTCCGCCAGACGCTGCGGCGCTTCTTCGAGGCGGTGTCGCCGTTCAGCGAAGTGCAGCGCCTGATGGAGGCGCCGGAGCCGTTCGACCGCGGCGTCTGGAAGCAGATGGGCGAAGAGCTCGGGCTCCAGGGCGTGCACATTCCGGAGAAGTACGGCGGCCAGGGCTTCGGCTTCCTGGAGCTGGGCATCGTCTTCGAGGAAATGGGGCGCACCATGTTCTGCTCCCCCTATTTCTCGAGCATCGCGCTGGCCGCGAACGCAATCTTGAACGCCGGCAGCGAAGCCGATTGCCAGCGCTGGCTGCCCGAGCTCGCCAGTGGCGAGACCATTGGAACTCTGGCGCTGCTCGACGACGGCGATCACTGGGATGCCGCAAGTGTGAGCCTCGAAGCGGCGCGAGACCGCGACGCCTGGGTGCTGTCGGGGCGCAAGCGCCTGGTGACGGCCGGCCCCGCCGCCAGATTGGTGGTCGTGGCGGCACGCCTGCCGGGAACCCGCGGCGAGGACGGCATCGGTCTCTTCGTCGTGCGCAGCGACGCGGCAGGTTACGAGGCGACTCCCCTCGAGGCCATCGATCCGACCCGACCGCTCGCGGACATCGAGTTCGACGGCGTGCGCGCAGCACCGCTGGGCGAGCCCGGATCCGCCGGCGCCGCCCTCGAGCGCACACTGGACCAGGGTCGGGTCTGCCTCGCCATCGAAGCCGCCGGCGGCGCAGCCCGCTGCCTCGAGTGCGCCGTCGCATACGCCAAGCAGCGCATCCAGTTCGGCCGGCCCATCGGCTCGTTCCAGGCCGTGAAACACACCTGCGCCGTCGACCTGCTCGAGGTGGAGAGCGCGAAGTCGGTCGCGTACTGGGCGTGTTGGGTCGCGGAGAACAGCGCCGACGAGCTGGCCGAAGCGGCCAGTGTCGCCAAATCGGTGTGCGATGACGCCTACGCCCGCACCTCCGATGACAACGTGCATCTGCACGGCGGCATCGGCGTGACCTGGGAGGCGAGCCCTCACCTCTTCTTCAAGCGGGCCAAGGCCGACCAGATCCTTCTCGGCGATCCTCGCTGGCAGCGTGCGCGCATCGCGTCCCAACAGGGGTTCTGACGACGCGCTCAGGCTGGAGGCCATCTCATAGACCTCGACCGAGGGGTTTATGAGATGGCCTCTAGCGTGATCTCGATCGCGCCGCGCTGCTTCCAGCGGCCGCTGACGGTTCCACCCATGCGGGAGAGCTGCATCTGCCAGCCGTACTTGCGAAACAGCGCGTCCAGGGCGCGGTCGCGCTCGGCGGGGTCCTCGAGCACCCGGCCGCGACCTTCGATCCAGTCGCCGCGCAGCTTGCCCCGCACATCACAAGCGGCGAGGCGAACGCGCGAGCCGTTGCGCAGACGCTTCACCTTGCCGGAGTGGATGTTGGTCCAGACGATCAGGCGCTCGCCATCGGGTGCAACCCAGACCGGCGTGCGCACCTCGCGCCCGTCACGTCGAAACGTGGCCAGATTGACGAAGGTTGCGTCGCCGAGATCCGCCATCAGCTGCGCGGCAAATCTTCGAAGGGCGTGTCCGAGGCAACGGCGCCCGGCTCCGGCGGCAGGCCGAGCACCCGCTCGGCAGCCAGATTCTTCTGCACCTCGTCGCTGCCCCCCGCCAAGTGGAAGGCCGGCGAGAAGAGCCACTGCTGCTGCCACGTACCGGTGCGCAGCAGTCCCTCCGGGCCGAGCATGTGCAGGCCGAGCTCGCTGCCGAGGCTCACCGTGCGCACCATGGCGAGCTTCATCACGGAGCTCTCGGCTGCGGGCATCTCGCCGCGCCCCAACTTCGTGATCACGCGAGCGTTCAGCATTTCGAGCGTCCGGGTCCAGGCGTAGAGCTTCGCCAACTCGTCTCGGGTGGCACCATCGATGCGCCCGAGGTTCTCCCGAGCGTGCTCGCGCAGCTCCTCCCAGACGAACAGACCATCGGCGCCGGCCATTGCCATGCGCTCGTTCATCAGCGTCGTTTGCGCGACCGGCCAGCCCGCGCCCTCGGGCCCGATGCGGTTCGAGTCCGGGATGCGCACCTCGGTGAGGAAGACCTCGTTGAAGTGCGCGTCGCCGGTCATCTGGCGCAGCGGCCGCACCTCGATTCCCGGCGTCTTCATGTCGACCAGAAAAAAGCTGATGCCCTTGCGCTTGGGAGCCGCCGGATCCGTGCGCGCGAGCAGGATGCCGTAGTCGGCCCAGGTCGCCCCGGAGCACCAGGTCTTCTGGCCGCTCACCACCCACTCGTCGCCGTCGCGCAGCGCACGAGTCGCCAGAGATGCGAGGTCCGAGCCGGCTCCCGGCTCGCTGAAGAGCTGGCAGATGCCCTGCTCCGCCCGAAGGATGGGCTCCAGGTGGCGTTGCTTCTGCACGTCGCTGCCGTGGGCGATGAGCGTCGGCCCGGCCATGCCAATGCCGACCATATACAGGGAAAGGCCGAGTCCCGCGCGCGCAAGCTCCTGGTTCCAGATGATCTGCTCGATGGGGCCGAGGCCGCGGCCACCGTATTCCTTGGGCCAGGTCAGCGCACCCCAACCGTGAGCATGCAGCTTCTGCTGCCACTCGCGGTGGCGTTCCACCAGGCCTTCGTCACCGACAAATTCCTTGTGGTATTGCGGCATCGGCTCGGCCGGCGCGTGCCCTTCGAGAAACGCACGCGCCTCCGCGCGAAAGGCCGCTTCGTGCGGCGAATCCTTGAGGTCCATGGGGAGTTGGCGCGGCGCTAGGCTTCGAGGGTGAGGGCCTGTCGGGGGCAGAGTCGAACGGCATCCTCCACCTTGGGGCGCAGAGCCGCATCGGGGCTCTCGACCAGAAGGGTCAGAGTGTCGTCCTCCTCGACCCGGAAGCACTTCGGACACACGTCCATGCAGACGGCGTTGGCTTCACACAGGTCGTAATCCACAACGATCTTCATCGGCGACGGGCCTCCTGCAGCGGGGGACTGGAACACGTACCGCAATTGCCGTCACGTCTGCCAGCGTGCCGAGGCGGTTGCTGGACATCCCCTGCGCTGCCGGGCATGATAGCCCAGGCTAGAACGTGTTTCACCACGGCCCGACGGGGCTTCGGAGATCCGTCATGCATCTGGAACTCTCCGACGAACACCGCGCTTTCCGCGAAGAGCTGCGGGAGTACTTCGGACGCGTGATCACCCCGCGCATGCCCGAGCTGCGCGCGGAACAAGGGGAGAGCCGGGAGGGTGGCGGCCCGGTGTTCATGAGCCTTCTGCAGCAGCTGGGTCGGGACAAGCTGCTCGGTATCGGCTGGCCCACCGAATACGGTGGCCAGGGCCGCGGCCCCATCGAGCAGTACCTCTTCACCGAAGAGGTGCAGCGCACGGGCTATCCCCTCCCCTTCCTCACCCTCAACACCGTCGGCCCGACACTCATGCGGTACGGCTCCGACGAGCAGAAGCGCGAGTTCCTGCCGAAGATCTTGCGCGGCGAGCTCCTCTTTGCGATCGGCTACTCCGAGGCGGAGGCGGGCACGGATCTCGCCAGCCTCAAGACCAAGGCCGAGCGCGACGGCAACGATTGGGTGATCAACGGCGCGAAGATGTGGACCAGTCTGGCCGACCACTCCCACTACATCTGGCTGGCCGTGCGAACCGATCCGGACGCACCAAAACACCGCGGCATCTCGATGTTCCTGGTGCCCACCGACGCGCCGGGGGTGAAGATCACACCGATCGTCACCATCGGGGGCTTGCGCACCAATGCCACCTATTACGAAGACGTGAGAGTTCCCGCAGAGAACCTGATAGGCGGCGAGAACAACGGCTGGTCGTTGATCACCGGCCAGCTCAACCGCGAGCGGGTATCCCTCGCGAACTACGCACCGATGCAGTCGCTGCTGCGGGACGTCATAGACTGGGCGCGCGAAACCAAGCTGACGAACGGCTCTTGCGTAATCGATCGGCCCTGGGTGCGAAGCAGCCTGGCCAAGGTGCACGCCCACGTCGAAGTGCTGCGCCTGGCGAACTTGCGCCTGGCCTGGTCCGCGCAGCACGAGACCCTGCATCCGGCCCAGGCTTCGGCGGTGAAGGTCTTCGGCAGTGAGTCCACCGTGGAGGCCTATCGCGCCATGCTCGAATGCTTCGGCGCAGCGGGCGCGCTGCAGGGCGACACTCCCGGCGCGATCCTGCGGGGCCGCTGCGAAGCCCTTTACCGCAATGCCCTGATCCTGTCCTTCGGTGGCGGAGCCAACGAGGTGCAGCGCGACATCATCGCGATGACGGTCCTCGGCATGCCGCACTACAAGAGCTGATCGGAGCCCCCATGGATTTTTCCCTGACGGAAGAACAGACCGCGGTTCGCGACCTCGCGCGCAAGATCCTCGAGGATCTCGCCACTAACGACCGCCTGAAAGAAGTCGAGGCAGCCGACCCGGTCTTCGATCGCAAGCTGTGGGCCGAGCTCGCCAAGGCGAACCTGCTGGGGGTAGCGCTCCCACACGAGCACGGCGGCGACGACATGGGCTTTTTCACGCTGTGCATCCTGCTCGAAGAAGTCGGCCGCAGCGTGGCTCCAGTGCCGGTCCTCGCGAGCCTGGCCCTCGGCGCGCTGCCGCTGGCGCGCTTCGGCAGCGCAGAGCAACAGCGGCGCTGGTTGCCGGCGGTGGCACGAGGTGAAGCCATCCTCACGGCGGCGTTGCAGGAGCCCGGCAACGACGACGCGACCCGCCCCGTCAGCGAAGCGCGTCGCGATGGCGACGACTTCGTGCTGAACGGCGAGAAGACACTCGTACCCGCAGCCCAGCTGGCTGACGCCCTGCTCGTACCGGCACGGACGGAAGATACGGGCGGCGCGCTCTTCCTGGTCGAGAAGGACGCACGCGGCCTCACGCTCGAACCCCAGTGCGTGACCGACCGCCAGCCCTACGCAGCGCTGCATCTCGACGGCGTCCGCCTACCGGCCGCCGCGCGCGTGGGCCCAGCGGGCACCGACGTACTCGGCTGGCTCGCCGAGCACGCGACCGTCGCCATCTGCGCCGTGCAATGTGGCGTTTCCGACCGGGCGCTGCAGATGACGGCGGACTATTCGCGGGAGCGCATCCAGTTCGAACGCCCGATCGGGAGCTTCCAAGCGGTGCACCAGCGAGCCGCCGATGCCTACATCCTGCTCCAGGCGCTACAGCTCACCGCCTGGCAGGCGGCACTGCGCCTCGAGGCGGGCCAGCCGGCCACTGACGCCGTGGCCGTCGCCAAATATTGGGCGGCGGAGAGCGGCCAGAAGATCGGCTACGCCTGCCAGCACCTGCACGGCGGCATCGGCATCGACGTCGACTACCCGATGCACCGCTACTACCTGTGGGCAAAGCAGAACGAACTCTGCCTCGGCGCCGCGCCGGTCCAGCTCGAACGGCTGGGCGAGCACCTGGCCTCCGGAAGCCTCATCAGCGCGGACTGAGATCTCGACCTCTCGCTCGGTCCGCTTCCAACAGCAGCTCCGCAGCGCGACGGGTCTGCTCGATGATCGCCGCCTGACCGTGCACGCCGCCGGTCCAGCCGATCAACGACGAGAACCACACGTGCTGGAGCACGTTCGCGAGCTCGAGGTCGCGGGCACTGGCCGGTCGCGCGTCGGCGCCCCTCAGTGAGGCCGCGAGCAGCCGCATCAGCTCGCTGTGAAACGCGGCGACCTTCTGGGTCAGCTCTGGCTCACCGGTGGCCAGCGCCCGGATCAACGCGCGGGTCAGGTTGGGCCGCCGACACAGAGCCCGCGTCACGATCCGAAAGAACGCTATGGCGCGCTCGAGCGGTGTGTCGCCCTCGGGCGGTCGACTCTCCACGCGCTCGCGCAGGTCGTCCACCTCCTGTTGGAGCGCAGCAAGCAGCAGGTCCTCCTTGCTGCGGAAACGCCGGTAGAGCGTCCCCAGCGCGACACCCGCGCGGGACGCCACATCGCGCAAGCGCACAGCCTCGAAGCCGCCCTGCTCCGCCAGCTCAACGGCGGTCTCTACGATCCGGCGTGATCGCTCCTCCATTTCGCAATTCTAGAACATGTTTCACCAAGCGCGCGGTGCCCATGCGCAACTCAGCAGCAACTCGCGCCCCCCCCGCTTCCATTGACGGAAGCGGAGTGCCCATTTTCGACACACGCCTGGGAGCACGTGCGCAGATACCGTCGCAAGTGCCCGATCCCACGCTCCCCCATTCGGGCGATGTCTGGCATCGACCTTGCATTATTCTCCAGCAGGAGGAGGGGCAGGACACAGCACGGAGGTCGCCATGGCAGCACGACGCTCGCCCATTGCACTTCTCGCAACGCTCGGCTTCGCCACGCTCGGGCTTGCGACCACGCCCCCCATCGCGCGCGCCGAGAAACCCGCGCCTCCGCCGGAGTCGGTGCACGCCGACGCGGCCGAGATTCTCGCGGGCTTGGATCGCCCGGATGACGAGAGGAGCTGGCTGTCGCTCCATCTCGACCGCATGAACGTTCACAGAAAGTACGGCCTGACCTACACCCGCAGCGTAGACGCGGGGGCGAAGGGCATGCATTTCTCCGTGCGCGGCCCGGTGCTCGGCAAGGCATTGACCAAACGCCGCCGCATCGGACTCTCGTTCGAGTTCCACTTCTAGGCGCCGGCCAGGGTGCACACATCGAAGCTCCGCGTCGCCACCCTGAACGCCTGGGCACTGCCCGATCCGATCGGGAGCTCTGTTGCGGAGCGCATTCACGCCATCGGTGCAGAGATCCCTCGGGTGAGACCGGACGTCATCGCGTTCCAGGAAGTCTGGACCCAGTCCGCCCGGCGCGCCCTGACTCGGGCGGGACGCAGTGCAGGGCTGCAACACGCCTGGTCCGCCAAAGATGCGTTGGGAGCCGGCGGCCTGCTGCTGCTCTCCCGCTGGCCGCTCGAAAGCCCACGGCTCCAGCGATTCAGCTTGCCACAGCTGCCGACACGCCCGGACCACCTGGACTACTACGGCCGCAAGGGCTTCATCGCAGTGCGGATCGCGCTCCCCTCCGGCCCGCTGCATCTGCTGACGACGCATCTGCAGGCGCGCTACGGCCGCCACGTGAGCCACGAGTACCGCTCGGTGCGGGTCGGACAGATCATCGAACTCGCGACGGAGCTCGACCGAGCGCGCGATCCGGTCGTGCTGCTGGGCGACCTCAACTTCCGGGAGATCGACGACGAATATCGGGTTCTCGCGGGCCTCACCCAGCTACGGGACGCCGCCGCCGAAACCGGCTGGCGGGAGCCAACGGTCGACTCGAGCAACCCTTTCCGAAAGTCCACGGCTTCTCACAAGCGCATCGACTACGTCTTCATCCGCGATGGCGACACCTCCGGCCTGCGTGTGCGGGCGCTCGGCCGCGCCTTCGACGAACGATTCGAGATCGACGGACGACCCGCAACATTCTCGGACCACGCCGGCCTGGTCGCCGAGCTCGAGATCCATGACGCTCCGCGGCCGCCGGCCGGGCCTGCCCGCGCAGCAGCCGTCCTGGCTGCAGAGATGCTCGCGACTGGGCGCGAGAGAGCGCAGCGAATACGCGAAGACGCCCGGGTCGCCGCCAGCGCCGGCTGGGCCGCAGCGCTCGCCGCCAGCCTCGGATGTCGACACCGGACGTTGTCGCGCCGCCGATTGCTGCGCGCCGGGCTCACCGCAGCCGGGATCGCAGCCCTGCCGCCGGGCGTCGGCTTCACGATGCTGGCGGAGTACTTTGCCCCGGACGAACTCGAAGCCTACGATCGCCTGAGCGCGCGACTCGCGGCAGTCATCGGGGAGACGGGACCGCACATCTCCTGACGGCTCGCACTGGCCATCCCCTCCCGATTCGTGCCAAGCTGGAGGCGCCGCGCCGCCGGCAGGAGCGAAATGATGGCCTCTTACAAATACGACCCCCTCTCTGCCCAGGACAATTCGTTTCTCCTGATGGAGACTTCGAATCTGCCGATGCACGTGGCGACGACCCAGATCTTCGCGGCGGGCCCGCTCGCGAAGCCGGGCGGCGGGATCGACGTGGCGGCCATCTCTCGCTTCACCGAATCCGTACTGCATCAGATCCCACGCTACCGCCAGGTGCTTCGTTTCATCCCGTTCGAGAATGCGCCGGTGTGGATCGACGACGACCACTTCCACATCGACTACCACATCCGCCACACCGCCCTGCCCCGGCCGGGCAGCGAAACACAGCTCAAGCGCATGGCCTCGCGGATCCAGGCCAAGCCCCTCGATCGCCACCGGCCTCTGTGGGAGATGTGGGTGGTCGAAGGACTCGAAGGCGACCGATTCGCAATCATCAGCAAGATCCACCACTGCATGATCGACGGCTCCTCCGGCGTGGACATCAGCCAGATCCTCCAGTCGCCGAGCCCGGAGGCAGTGATACACGCCCCACCTCCCTACGTGCCGCGGCCTGCGCCAACCTCGAGCGAGCTCTTCACCGGCTCCTGGGGTCGGCGCCTGGGCGCACCCCTCCGTGCCCTCCGCGGCCTGAGTCAGTTCCGCAGCGAGACCGAGAACCTCGGCGAAGAGATTGCGGTGCGCGCCGCGGCGGTCCGCGCGTCCATCTCCGCCCAGGCGCACGCCTCGTCCGAGACACCGATCAACGGGCAGCTCGGACCCCACCGCTCGTTCGAGTGGCTGCGCATGCAACTCGACGACATCAAGGCCGTGCGTCGTGGGCTCGGCTGCACGGTCAACGACGTGGTGCTGACGATTCTCACCGGCGCTTTCCGCGACTACATGCAGCACCGGGGCGTCCCCTTGCACGACATCGAATTCCGCGCCCAGACCCCTGTCAGCGTGCGCAGCGACGAGGAGCGCGGCGAGATGGGAAACCGCGTCTCCGGCTGGCTGGTGGAGCTTCCGCTCGACGAGGTGGATCCGAAACGACAGCTCGAGCGCATCCACACCACGACGCAGCAGCTGAAGGAGAGCCGCCTGGCCCTCGGCGCGGACCTGATGATCCAGGCCATGGGCGCCATGCCCACGGCCCTGTTCTCCCTCGGGGTGCAGGCCGTCTCGGGCAGCATGAACACCATCGTCACGAATGTGCCCGGCCCGCAGTTCCCGCTCTACATCCTCGGAGCCGAGCTGCTCGAGTTGTTTCCGATGGTGCCGCTACTCCCGAACGTCGGCCTCGGCGTCGCGCTGATGAGCTACAACGGCAGGGTGTGCTGGGGTTTCAACTCCGATCCCGAGCGTGTCCCCGACCTCGACGTTTTCGCCCGCATGGTCGGCAACGCGTACCGGCGGGTCGCCGAAGCCGCGGACGTAAAACCCCTCTCCCCCTCCAGCTAACGCGAACGGGGACGCCCTTGCCTTTTACCCTTTCCAGGCACCGAGTGGGGTTCCCCGCATCCCGGCGGAAAAGATAAGGGCGTCCCCGTTTCTTTTCGCTTTCGGCGGGTTCAGCTGCTGTTTTCGCGCAGCGCCAGCACGCTCGAGAGCGTCGAGACCACGTAGGGCACCAGCAATGTGAGCCCCATGCGCAGCCCACGGCCCCCACTCACGTCACCGCGCAGCAGCGCGTCGCCGTGGTTGATGGCGATCAGCACCGCGCCCACCACCACGGCAAAAACCAGGGCGCGGCGCACCACGGCCCGGGAGAAGACGAGCCCGAGCCAGCCAACGGACGCATCAGTCACGGAACACGGCCACATCGAGGCGGCCCTCGCCCTTGGCAACGACACAGGACACGGCGGCATCACCCAGCAGGTTCACCGCCGTGCGCACCATGTCGAGCAGCCGATCGACCCCGATGATCAGCGCAATGCCCTCCACCGGCAGGTTCACCTGTCGCAACACCATGGCCAGCATCACGAGCCCGACTCCAGGCACCGCGGCCGTACCGATCGACGCCAGCGTCGCGGTCACCACCACCATCAGGTAGCCGCTCATGCCGATCTCGATGCCGTAGGCCTGGGCGATGAACACGGTGGCTACCCCTTGCATGATCGCGGTGCCGTCCATGTTGATCGTGGCGCCCAGCGGCAACGTGAACGAGCAGATCGAATTGTCGACGCCCAGCCGACGCTCGACGGTCTCCAGAGTGACAGGCAGGGTGGCTCCGCTACTGGCCGTGCTGAACCCCAACGCCACTGGCGGGCGCATCTTTCGGAAGAAGGTGAGCGGATCGAGGCCCGCCAGGCCCTTCAACAACAGCGGGAAGGTGAAGCTCGCGTGCAGGAACAACACCCCCAGCACGACGAAGAAGTACTTCGCCAGCGGAGCGATGGCGTGAAAGCCCTGCTCCGCAAAGACCTTGGCAATCAGGCAGAAGACACCGTACGGCGCGAGCTCGATCAACACCATCACGAGCCGCAACACGACGACGTTGAGATCCTGAAAGAACGCAAGCACGCGCTTGCCCGGCTCGCCCGAGAGCGTGAGTGCAAACCCGAACAACAGGGAGAAGACGAGGATCTGGAGCATATTGCCCTCCGCCATCGCCTGTACCGGGTTCGTCGGGAAGATGTCGATCAGTGTCTGGGTGAGCGGCGGGGCCACCTTTCCGGCGTACTCGAGTCCGGTCGGCAGGTCGAAGCCCGCACCGGGCTGCACCAGCACGGCCGCCATCAGCGCCAGGGAGATCGCCGTCGCAGTCGTCAACATGTAGAGCAGCAGGGTCTTGCCACCGACCCGCCCGAGCTTGGTGACGTCATCGAGCGAGGCCGTGCCGCATACGATCGAGACAAAAACCAGCGGCACGACCAGCAGCTTGAGGCTGGCGAGAAAGATGGTCCCCACGACGCTGAAAAGGCCGGCGATCAGGTAGTCATCCAGCACGGCGGACGCGCCGGGGGCCAGGAGCCGCTGGCTGCCCGCCAGGTTGATGACGAGCCCCACCATCAAGCCGGCCAGCATCGCAAACAGGATCCGCCTGGTCAGGGCCGGCCGGCCCGTATTGTTTTCCGGCACGTTCTCCCCCCCTGGCCCAGCCGCGCAGGCCCGCTCCAGCATAGCCAGCCGGCGAGGGGATCCGGAGTCCCCCTCGCCGCCGGTTCCTGCTATGGTCCGCGGCGCGAGCACGGCGTGCTCCCAACGCAGAGCGAGACCGGGGGACCCCGGCGCACTGCCAGCACGGGTGCCGCACAGGCGAATGGCCGCGCTCATGGGCGGCCCGTAGCGCCGCATCGCTACGGGCGAGGGATGTCCAGATGCGGCGGTCTCGCAGGGCGCTCCCGTGGGCACCCGGAGGACGGGATCATTTCGAAGCGAGAGCAACCGCAACAGATCCGAGCAGCGTGGGCTTGCATCCGGCGAGGCGTGCGCCCGTGACCGCTCGACGCCGCGCCGCCTCGGACCAGCCCACCTCCCGGAAATCGGCCGGGGCGCAGAAGAAGGGGACCCGGAAGCCCCCCACAGAGCAGGCCGCCACAGCCGAGGCGGCGGACGAGCCCACCCCGTTGGGGTCGGAAACCGCCCCCAACCCCGCGAAACCCGCGCGGCGCCGATCGCGCCGACCGCGGCGCCGGAAGACGGCTGCCAGCGCCACTGACGAGCCCGGTGCCCGGCGCGCAAAGTCGACACCCGCCCGCAAGGCGCAGCCGCGCAAGGCCAGGCCTGCCGTGGCAGCGCCCTCCGCCGCCGAGACCGCCGAGCGGCGCGAGACGCTGACCGTCGCTGGCGCCGCCGCACAGCTCGGCATCGAGCAGCTGC
Source organism: Deltaproteobacteria bacterium (assembly GCA_019310965.1). Taxonomy (GTDB): domain Bacteria; phylum Myxococcota_A; class UBA9160; order UBA9160; family SMWR01. Next base: position 27,372 of record JAFDDG010000027.1, on the reverse strand, counting down.
ATCCCGAGCAAGAGCTGGTGATCAGCGAGACCCTCGCCGGCAACGACGTGGTGATGATCGTGCCGACCGGCTTCGGCAAATCGGCGTGCTACCAGCTGCCCTCCATGCTGCTGCCCAAGCCGGTGGTCGTGATCTCACCACTGCTGGCGCTGCTCGAGGATCAGCACCAGAAGCTCATCGAGCGCGACGTGCCGGTCGTGCGCCTCGACGGCACCGTGCGCGGCAAGCAGCGCCAGCGGGCCCTCGATCGCATCGAAGAGGGCGGCTCGCTGCTGGTCCTCACCACACCGGAGACCCTCGCCAACCCGATTCTCATCGAGCGCCTGCAGAAGAGCGGCGTCAGTCTGGTTGCCGTCGACGAGGCCCACTGCATTTCCGAATGGGGCTACGACTTCCGGCCGGCCTATCGGCGCATCGGCGCCCAGCTGCGCGCCATCGGCGAGCCGCCGTTGCTCGCGCTGACGGCCACCGCCACCGAGCACGTGCGCGAGGCGATCGTGAAATCGCTGCGCATGCGCGACCCGGCAGTGATCGACGTCTCGCCGCATCGCTCGAACCTGGCATTCGAGGTGCTGCCCGCCGAGGGCGACGTCCGCGCGCGAGTACTGGTGCGCTTGATCAAGCGCTTGCGGCGGCCGGGCATCGTCTATTGCTCGACGCGCCGCGAGGTCGACATGATCTGGGCGCTCCTGAAGCATTTCCGGATTCCCGCGCACCGCTATCACGGCGGCATGACCGCAGCCGAGCGCGAGACCGAGCAACGGCGCTACATGCGACGCGGTCACCGGACGGTGATGATCGCCACCAACGCATTCGGGCTGGGCATCGACAAGCCCGACATCCGTTACGTGCTGCACTACCAGTCACCGGCGTCCCTCGAACAGTACGTGCAGGAGGCGGGCCGCGGTGGCCGCGACGGCAAGAAGGCCAACTGCATCCTGCTCTACGACCCGGCCGACCGGGAGATCCACCAGGCGTTGCTCAACCGCAGCCGCATCCGACCCGACCAGCTCTTCAAGCTGGGCGCGGCGCTCGAAGCCTGGCACGACGAGCAACGCAGTCCGACGCTCGAGGCGCTGGCGCTCTCGGCGGAGCTCGGCCCCCGCATCACCCAGGCGCTGCTGTCGAAGATCGAGGAGGCCGGCTTCGTCAACTGCGACGGTTCCGAGATCGAGGTCGTGAACCCGGATCGGTCGATCGAGGAAGACACCCGCAGCCTGGCCGGCCAGTTCGAACGTCTGCGACGCCAAGACTCGCGACGCCTCGACCTGATCGGAGACTACGCCGTGCACGGAGAATGCCGGGCGCAGTTCCTGCAGCGCTACTTCGGCGAAGACAGCGGCGAGGAATGCGGCCTGTGCGATGTCTGCCGCGGCAAGCCGCGCCGTCCTACCGGCTTCTTCGCACCGCTGGCGCTGCCGAAGACCGAACGCTCCAAGAAGAAGCGCTCCTCGAAGCGCAGCGGGCGCTCCCGCGGTGGCCGCCGCCGTTCCCGCGGCGGAAACCGCGGCGGCCGCGGTGGCGGCGGTGGCGGCGGCGCACGCGGAGGTCGCACCGGAGGTGGAGACTCCGGCCCCTCCGGAGAATGAACTCCGATGACGACACTCGCCGCCGAGTTCGTCACACGCCTGGCACGCGGGGACGACGTCGCCAACTGCCTGGATTGCACCGGCGAGCCCGATCCGAGCTCCGCGGCCCGGCACTTCGCAGCTGCCGCGGCAGACCCCGACCTCGCCGGCGGCCTTGCAGCCTGGGCGCCGCGCCTGCTCGTGTCGGCACGCCCCGGTTTCGGCGCCAGCGCACTGCGCGAGATCGCTGAGAGGGCGCGCCGCGCTGGCGCGCCCGTCGACATCACCCAGACCCCGACGCTTCCCCATGTGCTGGGTGCGAGCGGTGTGCTCGCCCGCATGCTGCAGCGCCACCCGGAATGGCTCCCCGAGCTTCGCGGCGAGCCGCCCGCCGCCCCGGAATGCCAGACGATTCCCAGCGACTGGACGGCAATCCGGCACACCAAGTATCGCGGACTGCTGCGCATCGCCGCCCGCGATCTCGCGGGGCGGCCGTTCGCCGACGGCTTCCGCGAGCTCTCCGATCTGGCCGATGTCTGCCTTTCCGCCGCACTCGAGTGTGCGGTGCGCGAACGCGAAGCGCCGATGCCGGCCTTGCTCGCTCTTGGCAAGCTCGGGGGCTCGGAGCTCAACTTCTCGTCCGACGTGGACGTCCTATTTCTGCACGAGCCGCCCGCCGACGCGGACCCACCGGCCTACAACGCCGCCATTGCCGGCGTCATCGAGCGCTTCAAGCAGGGCCTCGAAGCACCGACCCCCGATGGCTTCGGCTACCGCGTCGATCTCGACCTGCGACCCGAGGGCCGCGCCGGTGTGCTGGCGAACTCGGTGGATGCAGCCCTCAGCTATTACGAGGCCTTCGGCGCCGAATGGGAGCGCCAGATGCTGATCCGCCTGCGTCCCGTCACCGGTGACGCTCGAGCGGCCGAACGCTTTGCCGCGGAGATCGTTCCCTTCGTGTACCGGCGCTCGATCGGCAGCGATGTGATGCACGAAGTGCGGAGCATGAAGGACCGCATCGAGTCCGAGCGCAAGCGCTCGGGGCGCGACCTGGAGGCGAACCTCAAGGAAGGCCCTGGCGGCATTCGCGACGTCGAGTTCCTGACGCAATGGCTGCAGCTCTTCTACGGAGGTCGCGAGCCGGAGCTGCGCACCGGCAACGTGCTCGACGCGCTCGGCGTGCTGGCCCGCCGCGGCCTGCTGCCGGAAGCGACTTGCGCTGCCCTCGGCGATGCCTACGTCTGGCTGCGCCGCGCGGAACACGCCCTGCAGCTGGCGGAAGAACGGCAGACCGCGCGCTTTCCCCGAGAGCCGGCGGATCAACTCGAATTGGCGCGACGCATGGGATATGAGAACGAGTCGGGCGACGCGGCGCGCGTGCAGCTGCTCGACGACTGGACGTCGACCCGCAGCGAGGTGCGGGGCCACTTCGACGCGCTGGTGCTGCGAGGGGCCGAATGAACGACCCCCTCGAGCAACGCATGCTCGACGCCGTGCGCGGCAGTGCGCTCGATACGACGGCGGCCGGGGCCGCGGCGGCCTTTCGCGAGCGTGCAGGGGATCCGGACGCGTTGGCGCGCGTCGAAGGCCGCGCCTTCACCGGCGTGGCGCGCGCGCTGGCGGCGCGCCACGATGCGGCCCGCTTCCTGGCCAACCGCCCCGTCCTGGTGGACCGGCTGGCGAAGAGCGGGGCGGATTCGCTGCGGGTGCGCAGCGACGAGCTGCGGCATTGGCGCTTCGAGGACGGAGGCGAGGATCTCGAGGCCGCCCTCGACGCCGTGCGTCTGCTGCGACGTGAGGAGACCCTGTTCGCCACGTGCCTGCAACTCGCGGGCTGGGCGGACCTGGATGCCTTCTCGGGCTTCCTCTCCCTGCTGGCCGAGACGATCACGCAGCGTTGCCTCGAACTCGCCCGCGGAGACGCCACCACCCTGCCCTTCAGCGTGATCGCCATGGGCAAGATCGGCGGGCGCGAGTTCACGCACGAATCGGACCTCGACCTGCTGTTTCTGTACGAAGGCGGCGCGGCAACCGTGGCCGCCGCATCGCGGGTCGGGCAACGCCTGGTGACCTATCTCTCGACGATGACCGGTGCCGGCATCGCCTACAGCGTCGACGCCCGACTGCGGCCCTCCGGCGGACAGGGCATGCTGGTGACTTCGCAGGCCGCTTTCGAAGCGTATCAACGCAACGACGCGCAGACCTGGGAGCACGTGGCGATGCTGCGGGCCCGGCCGATCGCGGGCAATCTCGCAGCGACTGCCGACGCGCTCGATCGCGTGCGCGCCGACGTACGCGCCGCGCATCCTCCGCCCTGGCCGGAGCTTGCCGAAATGCGCGCTCGCGTGGAAGCCGAGCGAGCGGCCCCGGAAGGGTCGATCTCGCTCAAGACCGGGCCCGGCGGCACGATGGACATCGACTTCCTGGCCGGCGGCGCCATGCTGGAGCGCGGCGAGGTTCCCATGCCGGCACTCCCATCCGTGCCGGCGCTGCTGCGCGCCGCCTGCGGAGCGGATGCGGACGGCCTGCTCGAGGCCTACGCACTTCTGCGTCGCGCGGAGGCGAGCGTCCGCTGGCTGGCAGGGCGGGCCGTGGAGGCCATCGAGGCCGACCAGCTCGACGCAACCGCAGAGCTCACCGAGCCGGGGCTCTCCGGCGAGGTCTTTGCGACGCAGCTGCGCGACGCTCGGACACAGATCCGTGCCAGCTACGACCGCGTGATCTCCGCGGCCAGCATTGCCGCCGTGGCGGGCGGATAGGGTGTGGTGCCTCCGAGTACCGCGAGCCGCAGCTCCGGCGCGGTCCGGAAGGGCGGCCCATTGGAGCGCCATCGCGCAGCGCTCCTTCGTTGGGAGACCGGCTAGAACTTGACCTGGACATCTCCCCGCATGCGCCAGCGCCGGGCGTCCCTCGTCGACTTGTCGAAGAGCGGAGAGGCCGTCTCGAGTTCCTCGCCGTAGAGCGCCTCGAACTTCAGATCCGTGTTCTCCAGGATCTGGCGGGCCAGCCAGAAGCTCAAGCCCTTGCGGTTGGTCCTCCCATCGGTGATGTCGCTGTCGATGAACTGCGACGGAAAAGCATCCGCCTCGATCTCCTCGTAAACGAACCCCGCATTGACAAACTTCTTCTTGTCCCCGGTCTGCACGCCCACCAACCAGGCCAGGTCCTGCTCGCCGTGGCCGAGATTCTGCGCCGAGAGGTTGCTGGAGACGTTTCCGAACGCGGTGATGGGCCAGTCCTCGATGAAGTCCAGCGCGACGTACACGCTGCCCTCGATGACGTGAACGTGGCTGTCGTCCGTCAGCCCGAAGGGCGGGCCGCCGCCGGGCAGCATCTCCGTGTTGCCAGCGGCGCTCGTCGCGTTCGCCCCGATCGAGCAGTCAAGCGCGGGATTGTCGGCCCCGGGGACGAAGCCCGGGCAAGAGATCAACGAGCCGCCCGAGAGCGACACGCCGCGCTCCAGAAAGGAACTACTGACATTGTTGAACCCGAAGTACGTGACGCGGCCGCCGACCTTCACCTTGTCTGCGGCGCGCACATTCGCGCCGATCTGCGCACCGATGAGGCCCGGATCCGACCCCCGGCTCACCTCCTGGATCTCGTAGTAGCCGCCCCTCAAGAAGAGCTGGATCGCATTGGCGGCATCCCAGGAGGTCTTCATCTGAATGCCCTCGAGACCGATGTCGTGGTCCCAGAGCAGGTAGTCCGGCGACACCTTTTTGCTCCAGAAGAATGGGTTGCTCATGCGACCGATCTCGACGCCGAAATAGCCCGACTCGCCTCCGGGAAGCGCACCGCCCTTCAGCGGCGTGACAACCAGATAGGCGCGGTCGAAGAAGATCTCGTCCGGATCGAAGTCGGCGCCTCGGCCCAATGTCTGGTTGGTGCTGCGACTGTCCCGGCCGGTGGTGAGGCGCACGACGGCGTCGATGTGGTCGTTGATGTCCGCCTCGAGCCTCAAACGCGCGCGATAGCGGGCACGCCCCCGATTCGCGCGGCTGTTGCCCTGCACGTCCTTGTCGTAGACGAACGACTCGTAGCGCATTCGCATGTCGCCCGAGAACGTGAGGCGTTCCCACCAGTGCGTCTCGGCGTCTCGCCTCTCGGCCTTCGAACGCATCTGCGAATACTGGGAGTCGTCGATGACGCCCTCTTCCCGCATGATCTCGACCATATCGGTGAGCTCGCCGCCATCCGCACTCGCCGGCAGGCCCCACAAGGTTCCGAGCACCGCGATCAGGGCGCTCCGGGTCCAACATCTCACAATCTCTCCTCCTCATCGTCGCGCCCGGTTGCGCGCGGCAACAGGGCGGGCGCATGCTACCCGAGCGAACAGAGGGGAAGAGCCGAAAGGTGGCCCGGCATCGAAATCGCGAACCGACGGCAGGGCCGCCACGCCGCGCGCCCGCGAAGAGAACGCGAGATTGGCAAACGCCGTTATGAAGATCTGGGAGCTGAAGTGCCCTCGCGGCGCCGCACGACGTAGAAGAGGCAATCCCCGAGAGCGATGCCCGGATCGTTCGTGATCATGATCGGCAACAACGCCTCTCGCGCTCTCAACACACAGCCGTCGACCGTGAAGAACTGCGCGGACACGTCGCGGCCGTCGCCGCCCAGTGCGCGCAGCGGCCACGGCGCACCCTGCCGCAGCCAGCCGAGCGTGTGTCCCGGCTCGAGCCGACCGAAGTTGTGCTGGTCGAGCTCCGCGGCGACGGTGAGGTCGGCGTCCGGGTGAGCCTCGTTCCCGAGCGCAAGCCGGGTACCCGGGAGCACCTCCACCCGCACCGGATCGATCATCACATTCACCCGCGACCGTGCGGCGCGGCCAGCGAGGCGTGACTGACCCAGGTAGCGCTCGAGGCCGGCACGGGCGACGGCATCCGCCGCCGGCGCACCGGCCCGGCCGCACTCGACGACGACGCTCGGCATCTGCTCGGCCACGAGCTCGACGAGTGCGCCGAGCTTGAGGTCGCTGTGCACGTAGCGGTCAGCGAAGAGCGCCACGAGCTCGAGCTCGCTGGCCCCGGCTCGCGGCCCGACGCCGTAGGGGACGCTGCGCCCGGTATTGTTGTGCAGATCGACGAGAGCCTCCGGCGCCGCGGCCTCGAGCAGCTCCAGCAGCCCGCCCGCCACACGCCCCTCGCGTCCGGCCCGATCGCGAAAACAGCGGTTCAAGTCGCGCGCCCCCTCGAGCTGGCGCTGCGCAAAGCCCGGCTCGGCGAGCGCCGCTTCCACCGAGCCGATGAAGAAGAGCGCGTCGACGGCGGGCTCGAACCCCTCGCGCAGCAGAGCGTGCACCGCGCGCACGCCGGAAGGCTCGTTGCCGTGGAGCAAGGTGACGACGGCGCGCGTGCGCGAGCGGTCGCGGCCGGGCAGGCGCAGGAGCGTCGGGCCCCCCAGCATGCGCAGAAAATCCTCGACGCGCGGCGGCACATCCGCCGGCGCCGGCACCGCGCGAGCGTGCAAGGGCCAGGCCGGCTCGGGGCGCGGCCAGGCGTGCAGCGGCTGTTCCGCGGCGGCATGTCCCAGGTACGACTCGAACATGGCCGCGAGCCCGCGCGGTCGGCCCAGCACCGGCTCCAGGGACGCGAGCGACACAGACTGCCAGCTGGCACCGGTGCGGCGCTGCGTCAGGCGCTCCGCGATCGGCGCCAACGTTCTGCGGCCCTCATCCTCGGCAACCCCGGCCGCGACGAGTCCCGCTTGCGCCAGCGGCAGCAGTCGCTCGACCAGAGAAGCAGCTGCGATCGGCTCGGCCGGCCTGCCGGGCCCCGCCGGAAACAGCAGCTCCGCCGCAAGACCGTCCTGCGCCGCGCGATAGAAGTTGTGCTCCGGCACCACAAACGGCAGATCCCGGATCCACGCCTCCCCTTCCTCAGCGATCGAGAGCGAGAGCCCGATCAGGAACGCGGCATTCGCCAGCATGTCCGCGACCGTCGGACCCGCCGGCAGTGCGCGCATCTCGATGCGCACGTGCCCACCGTCGACCGGGTCGTAGACCGCACGATTCCAATGCCAGACCGTGCCGTAGTGCAGCCGCAGCTCCTCGAGTCGCGGCACGCCGCCCGCGGCTACACAGGCCGCCGGGTCCTCTTCCGAGAGCAGGGGCAGCAGCGGCGCGTGGCGCAGCACGGCGCGCTCGAATAGCACCGCCGGCCCGTCCGTGACCCAACCCGAGCCAAAAGCGACCCGAGATTCCCCGAGGCGGCCGTCCCCGCGATCGTCGACGGACTGCTTGAAGACCGCAATCCGGGTCTCCTCCCACAGACGACGCCCGAGGAAGGTCGGCGAGTTGGCCGCGATGGCGAGCGCCGGGCCCGTGGCCAGCTGCACGGCGTTGAAGACGGATGCGAAACGTTCCGGCGCGACGCGCAGGTGGAGCTGCAACGAAGTATTCGCACCCTCGAAGGTGAGGTCCTCGCAGGTGACCGCCAGCGGCTCCGCGCCGTCGATCCGCAGGCGGAACGGCCCGCGCCGCAGCTGACGCAGCGCCGCGGAGAGTGCCCGATAGCGCGCCGCATCGGTCATGGCGCCGCGTTGCAGGTCGCTCTCCCGGAGGGTCGGCAGGATGCCGATCATGGCGACGCGCCCGCCGTGGACGGCCGCCGCGCGCTCCGCCTCGGCCAGCGCGCCACGCATCTCGCCGGCCAGGGCTGCGAAAGGGCGGCCGGCCAGCTCCGTCGGTCGCAGGTTGCACTCGAGGTTGAAACGATCGAGCTCCACGGTGAGCCGCGGATCGAGAGTGCCGGCCAGAACCTCGCGATTGAGAGGAAGCGGCAAGCCCTCCGCGTCGATCAGAAAGAGCTCGAGCTCCGCGCCGAGCGTCATGGGCCCCCGGCCAAAGCCCGGTCGCGCCAACAACGCCCGCAGCGCTTCGAGGCTGCGCGCCAGCCGCTCCTCGAAACGGACGAACTCGTGCGGTTCGAATTGCTCGCGCCCAACCTCGAGACCCATGCCGACCCCCGGGGCCGAGCATATCCCCCCCCACTGGCGTCTCAAGGGCGCTCCCGGGCGCTCCGATACAGCCTGCGGTGCGGCTCGTCACGCGTCCGCCCTCTGGAGGCCTGCTTGCGGCTCCTCGCCTGCCCCGACTGTCACACTCAATTCGACGTCACCGAGGTCTCCACGTCTACCTTCACGTGCCGCTGCGGACGAGAGCTGCGCAACGAGAAGCACCAGCCGGTAGATGCCAAGATTCACCGCTGCGGCGCCTGCGGCGCCAGCGTGGCGGGCGCCGAGGGGCTCTGCGGCTACTGCGGCTCGGAAATCGTCGGCGATCCCGGGGACCTGTCGCTGATCTGTCCCGAGTGCTATGCGCGCTGTGCCGAAGCGGCGCGCTTCTGCACCGCCTGCGGCGTCGGCTTCCAGCCGGAAGAGGTGCGCCTCGATGGCTACGAGCTGCCCTGTCCGGTCTGCAGCGCGCTGATGCCACCGCAGCGCATTGGAGACATCGGCCTGAACGAGTGCACCCGCTGCCGAGGCCTCTGGGTACCCGGCGAGGCCTTCGACACCCTGCTGGCCCGCGCCATCGAGACGCAGCGCGAGGCCGAGCCTGAGGAGCGGCTCACCCGCAAGCCGCGCGCCACGGGCTCGAATCCGGCGCAGCAGGCGGTGGCCTACCGCAAGTGCCCCGAATGCCAGGCCTTCATGCTGCGGCGCAACTTCCGCAAGTCGTCCGGCGTGATCGTCGACACCTGCAACAGCCACGGGACCTGGCTCGATGCCGACGAGCTCGAGCAGATCGCCGGCTTCATCCTCAGCGGCACCGAGACCTCCGCCGTGCTGCTGGCCGAGGAGCGCGGCAGCGAACGCGCCTATCAGAAGCTGCGCGCCGAGCGACGCCTCGAGCACGCGCGCACTCCCGGAACCATTCACACCCGCGAGAGTCGGGCAGCCGGCACGCTGTTCGAGATCTTCGCGGACTTGTTCGACCTCAACTGACGGAGACCGACATGGGCATCATCGACAAGCTTCGCGCCGAACTCATCGACATCGTCGAGTGGATCGACGACAGCCGGCACACGCTGGTGTGGCGCTTTCCGCGCTTCCGCAACCAGATCAAATACGGTGCGCAGCTCGTGGTGCGGCCCGGCCAGAGCGCCATTTTCGTGAAGCAGGGCCAGATCGCCGACGTATTCGGCCCAGGCCACCATCGACTCGAAACTCGCAACCTGCCGATCTTGAGCACCATTGCCGGCTGGAAGCACGGCTTCGACAGCCCCTTCAAGGCCGAGGTCTACTTCGTCAGCACCCGCCAGATCACCGACCTGAAGTGGGGAACGCCAAACCCGGTGCTGATGCGCGACCCGGATTTCGGCCCGGTGCGGGTGCGCGCATTCGGCACCTATACGTTGAGGGCGCTCGATCCGGCAACACTGCTCAAGGAGCTCGTCGGCACCGACTCGTCCTTCGAGGCCAACGAAATCCACGAGCTTCTGCGTTCGATCATCAGCACCAGCTTCGCCGACGTCATCGCGAAGTCGGAGCTGCCAATCCTCGACCTCGCCGCCAACTACCAGCGCCTCTCCGACGAGCTGCGTGAGATGGTGGTTCAGCGCATCGACGACGAATACGGTCTGGATCTGCCGCAGCTCTACATCGTCAACGTCTCGGTGCCCGCCGAGGTGGAGCAGGCGCTGGACACCCGCAGCAGCATCAACGCGATCGGCGACATGGCGACGTTCCAGGCCTATCAGCTGGGCCAGGCGATGCCGGTCGCCGCAGCGAATCCCGCCGGCGGCCTGGCCGGCGCCGGCGTGGGCCTCGGCATGGGCGCGGCCATGGCCGGCCCGATGCTCAGCGGGGCCTCCGGTGCCGCGCCGAACCCGCCCCAGAGCCCGCCCCCGCCGCCGGCACCGCCTGCCGTGCTGTGGCACGTGGCGCAGGCCGGCCAGAGTTTCGGACCCTTCACCGAGGCGCAGGTCGCGCAGGCCATCGCCGAGGGACGCATCCAGCGCGACACCTCGATGTGGACCGCGGGAATGGCGGGGTGGGCCGCGGCGGCGAGCCTCGATGCACTGGCGGCACTGTTCGGCACCCCGCCGCCTCCCCCGCCGGCGGAGAGTGGCTAGAAGAGCCCGCTCTTCCTGCAGAATCACCGGCCCTCGCCTTCGCTTCAGGGCTCGCCATGGCAGCGAGCCGGCAGCTCATTGGATCGGAGTGCACGAGGCAGGCACGACCAGAACGAACGGCTGCAGGCGCGCCGGGAAGCGCTGCACGTGGACAGCCACCTTCGCGAGCGCTGCCGAAGCGGCTAGAAATGATCCCGTGAATGGCGGGGATGCACGGAGTCGCAGCTCACCCACTTCTCGGTGACGAGCAAGCTCGAGCCGCGGATGGCGACCAGGCAGCGACCCTCGTCCGCGCTGACTTCCAACAGCTGACCGCTGCCCGACCAGAATTTTCCGGCCCGCATGTCGACGTGCACCGGCGTTCCGCGGGCGGGCACCACGCAGCCCGCGGCCAGCAGCGGCAGCAGGGTGAGCAGCAGAGACGATCGGCCCATGCTCCCGCATCGGACACTCCCCTGCACCACTGTAGTGGGGGCCAGCCGCCCTCGGCACGGCTACGTTCGGGGCGTGTCCTTCGCGCCCACGCTCCCGGGCGAGCGCCTCGCGCACCTCGATGTTCTGCGCGGCCTCGCGCTCTTCGGGGTACTGCTCGAGAACCTCCAACACTTCGTCGTGCCGAGCTACGCCGAGATCGCACTGGCCCCGGAGGCCGGCGGGCTCGATCGCGCGGCGTTCGCGCTGGTGCGCCTCCTGTGCGACAACAAGATCTACGCGATCTTCTCCTTCCTGTTCGGCCACGGCATCGCGCTCCAGATGCTGCGCGCCGAGGCAGCCGGTGTGTCCTTCGTCGGGCTCCACATCTGGCGCATGACGCTGCTCTTCTTGATCGGCGTCGCTCACTCCCTGGTGTGGCACGGCGATATCCTGACGACCTACGCGCCACTCGGCGTGCTCCTCTTGCCGCTGCGACACCGATCGGACCGCAGCCTGATCGCAGTGGCCGCGCTCGGCTTCGCGCTGCCGACCCTGGTCGGCGCCGGGCTCACGGCTTGGGGCGCGGGGCTCGATGCCACGAGCCTCGCGCAGCTGCAGAGCGATGTGACCGCCGAGGCCTACCCAGCCAGACAGAGCGCCTTCGCCTTCGGCGCCTTTGCACTGGGGTTGCTCGCCGGACGCCGCGGCTTGCTTACGTCACCCGCCACTTCCATGCGCCCGCTGCGCGGCGCAGTCGGCCCGGCCCTATTGCTCGGCCTCACCTGCAACCTGGCCGCCCTGCCGCTGCTGAATGCTCCAGGGCAGGGCCATCTGTCCGGCACAGGCGTATTGCTCGAAGCTCTGCTCGCGCTCGCGACGCCCGCGCTGGCCTTCACGTACGCGTTCGCCGCACTTGCCCTGACTCGACGGATCGCGCTGCCACGCATTGCCGCGGTCGGGCGCAGCAGCCTGAGCAACTACCTGCTTCAGTCCTGCCTTGGCGTCGGCGTGCTCGCGCACACCGGCCTGGGGCCCCTCGGCCCGATCACGCCCAGCGCCGGCATCGCAGTGACGTTCCTGATCTTCGCAGCGCAGGTGGTCGCGAGCGCCGCGTGGCTCTCCCGCTGGCAGTTCGGACCGGCGGAGTGGGTCTGGCGCGCAGCCACCTACGGCAGCCCGCCCGTCTGGCGCCGGCAGGAACCGTTCAGCGGCCCTTGAACTCGGGCCGCCGCTTCTCGAGAAAGGCGCGCATGCCCTCGCGGTAGTCCTCGCTCTCCATGCACCTGTGGATGCCCGCCTCGACGCGGGCGAGATCGCGCTCCGACGAAGATTTCGCCAGCTCGCCCACGATCTGCTTGACACTGCGCACCGTGAGCGGCGCGTTGTCGGCGATGCGCGCGGCCTGTTCCCGCACGAAACCCTCGAGCTCGGCTTTCGGCAGCACATCGTTCACCAGCCGCATGCGAAACGCCTCAGCCGCATCGAAGCGCCGCGCGGTGAAGAAGATCTCTTTCGCCGCGGAAAAGCCCACCACATGGGACAGCGCTTCGAGCCCACCCATGTTGTAGCCGAGGCCGAGTCGCGCCGCGGGGATGGCGAAGACCGCGTCATCTGCCGCATAGCGCACGTCGGCGGTGAGCGAGAGCGCCACTCCACCCCCGACGCAAAAGCCGTGGATCATGGCGAGCACAGGCTTCGACACCCGCGAGAGCGCATGGAAGGCCTGACTGTTGAACTGGTCGTAGCGATCGGCAGCTGGACCGGTGCGCTTCTCCTCGAACTCCGAGATGTCGGCACCCGAGACGAAGGCGACGTCACCCACTCCGCGCAGCACTACGACTCGGATGTCCTCGTCTTCGTCGAGCTCCGCGGCAAGGCGGGGAATCTCTCGCCACATCTCCACCGAGATGGCGTTGCGGCGTTCCGGGTGGTCGAAGACGAACCACCCGATGTGCCCTTCTCGCTCGACGCGGACGCAGCCACTCACGGCCGGCATGCTAGCAGCGAGGCGTGTGCACCTGCTCCCGCCGGGGTTTCCCTACGCAATAACGTGTCTGGTTCCCTACACTTAAAAGCGTTCCCTGAGGAATTGCGGGGTCAGTTCCCCACCCCTAAACGGGCATTGTTACGAACTCGTGTCTGCGGTCACATCTTTGTTGGAATATCTGCGCGTTCATGGTCTAGTGCGCCCCGCCTGCAACAGGCGCACACCGGAACTCGCAGGAGGAAGCGATGGGCTGGTTGATCGGTATCGCAATCTACGCAGTTCTGCTGACGGCGGTCGTGGTGATCGTTGGCGGAACGCGCAGAGGCGACCGGCGACACGCCGCCGCTGTCAACAGGCTCGCGGCCCTGGAAGCGGCGGGGAGCCGGCGCAAAGCGAGCGGCCGCGCGCGCGCTCCGCAACTGGCGGCGAGCGACACCTCCAGCGCAGCCGCACTGCGAGCCTGCGGAGAGCGCGCAGCGGCGGCGGCCAGCAACGGCTATCACAGATCCCGAGCCGCATCGCCCAGAAAGGACGCACCCAGCAGGGTGTAGAATATGGGAGCCGGAGGCTCCCATGCGAACGCTCTCGATCCTGACCGCAGTCTGCTGCCTGGCTCTGGGCTGCACCCCCGAGAACGAGGCGGAGATCGTGGTCACCCGCGACCAGCTCGGCGCGGAGTGGCCGCTCGAGGTGAACAGCGCGCGGCTCCGCTGCTCGGACGAGGGTGCGGTGCTGCGGCTGGGGCAGAAACGCTATGCCCTCGATGCCGCGGCCCTGGCCCAGGGCCTATCGGACGCCCGCGAGGTGGCCATCCAACGGCCGGACCCAGCGGATCCGGACCACGCGAGCGTTCCCGCCGATCTCACACCGCTCCTCGAAGCGTGCAACGACCTCGCCCACGTCGCGAGCGGCTCGTAGCCGGCGCGACGCCTACTGGGCGTAGCCGAGTACGCGCAGGTGCTCGGCCTCGGCCGGCCCCAACGGCAAGTGCTCCCGAGCCGCAGCCAGGCTCTGGGCCCGCAGCTCGTTGGCGCGGTACCAGGCGAGCAGCCGGTCGCGAAGCTGACCCGCGAGCTGCGGCCGCTCGGCCTGAAGGTCGCTCTGCTGCTGCGGATCGCGTTGCAGATCGTAGAGCTCCCCCTCGCCTTCCACGGCGAAGCGTCGCCTGCCACGCTCCCCGGTGGCACGAACCCGAACGATGTAGCTCCAGCGGCGGCCCTCCACATCGGCCACCACACTGCTGCCCCAGCCCCGCTCCCCCTCGTAGACACCATCTGTGAATACGGCGTCGCGTACCGCTCCCGCGCCGCGCATGAGTGACGAGAGATCCATACCCTGCGCTCCCGGCAACGGCGGCAGCCGAAGCAACCCCAGGATCGTCGGAGCCAGGTCCACCAGCCCGGCCAGGTGCCCGATCCGCAACCCCGCTGGAATGCCGGGGCCGCGCAGGACCAGCGGGACTCGGATGGTTTCGTCGTACGGCTGCCCGTGTAGGACGTAGCCGTGCTCGAGGATCTCCTCACCGTGATCCGAGGTGACGACGAGCAGCGTGTCGCGCTCGAGCCCCAGCTCGCGCAATGCCGTCGAGATGACTCCGAGCCCGTGCTCATCGACATAACGCACTCCCGCGTCGTAGTAGGCGCGAATGAAGTCCCGATCACGCGGAGTCGCGGTGCCGCTGCGACGCAGCTGTAGCAACAGCCCCGTCCCCCCGCGACGTCCCCACGGCTCGCCTTCGGGCAGGTAGCGGTCGCGGGCGGGTGGCGGCACGAAGTAGGGAACCGGTGTCTTCGCATCGGAATGCGCGTCGTAGAAATGCGCGAAGAGAAAGAATCGGTGCTCGGGATCACGCGCGAGCTCCCGCGCCTGCCCGGCCAGCCAGGCGACGATCGCGGGGGTGTTCTTGCGGGCGTCGCTGCCCCCGAGTTCGTAGCGCTCGAAGCCGCGGTCGTGGCCGTAGCGAGGGTGCATCCAGACTCGCTCCGCCGCGAATGCCGCCGTCGCGAAGCCCTCTGCCTGCAGCATCTCGGACAGGGTCGCCGCCCCCGGCGCAGCCGCACGCTCACGCGACGCACCGTGTACCGCGGGATCGAGCCCCGTCGCCATCGTGAGGTGGGAGCTCAGCGTCCAGGGCTGCTGCGTGAAAGCCGCCTCGAACAAGGTGCCGGCGTCGGCGATGGCATCGAGATGCGGCGTCGTATCTCGCTCGTAGCCGTAGGCTCCGACATGCCCCGCGCCGACGGCATCGAGACTCACCAGGACCACGTGACGAAGCTCCGGTGCACGCCCGCAGCCGGACGCCGCTGCGAGAACGACCAACGCGGCAACCGCGACGGCCCGCCTCACCGCACCGCACCGGCCCCGAGGACGCTCTCCCGCACATAGGGCAGCAAGCGCTCGGCCGCGAGGTGGTGCCCGAGGGCGTTCGGATGTTGATCGTTGCTCGCGACCCAGAGATCGTGGTCCTGCTTCCCGAGAAACGCCGGCGTCAGCGAGAACACCGGAATCGAATTGCGCTCCGCGAATTGGCGAATCTCGGCCTCGACATCGTCGAAGGCGTAACGATCGAGTTCGAAGAGCAGCGGGAAGACCACCAGGTGAAAGGGCACCGACTCCGAACGGCAGCGTGCGGCCATCGCGAGCAGGGCCCGCTGCTGGCGCCGCCACATGGCACGCTCGTCGTAAGAGCCCAGATAGGCTCGCTTCAGCTTTTCGGTGAAGAGCGCCGTGTACTCGCGCCAGGCCAGGCGATCCCAGAAGAAGCTGAGCAACGCCGAGGTCCCGTACAGCGGCCGGCTGCGAGTGCGCGCGAGAATCGGGGCGATTTCTCGCTTGTTCAGCTGGAGCGAGGTTCCGAGCAGCGTGCCGTCGCGAAGGAAAAAGACGGCGAAGACCGCATGAGGCTTCACCACCGGCATCAGTGCGAGCAGATAGCTCGACCACTGGTCCGGATTGCTGCCGCCGCGGCCCGCGTTGAACGCGAAGACGCCGCCGCTGCGCTCGGCGTCGAGCGCAGCTTCGACACGGTCGCTGAAGCGGTCTTCGCGACGCTCGAGGCCCGCACCCACCGTGAACGAATCGCCCAGGAACAGCAGCCGCGTCGCGGCGGAAGCAAACGCCCTCTCCGGCAATGCCTCCTCCCGAAACGTCACACCCCCGATCTCGATGCCGTCCCGAACCGCGGGGACCTCGGATCGGGTGCGCTGGGCGCGCCAGATCTCCTCTGCGCTGAGAAAACGCTGGGGCGTTGGAAGCAACCGCACCAACACTTCGCCCGCGACTAGCGTCAGCGCCACCGAGAGCGCGACCAGCGCGAACTTCGCCGCCATGCCGCGCTCCCTGGGAGCGCCCGCCCCGCCCAAGTCACACCGCCTTCGGCAACCCCAGGATCCGCGCCGTCTCCGACACGCTGGCCAGCGGTCGACCGACCTCGGCCGCCAGCGCGGCAGCCTGTTTCACGATCTCCTCATTGCTGGGCTTGTGCTCCGGATGAAAGTGTTCCTCGAGACCTACGTGCAGGTGGCCGCCGAGCTCCAGAGCGAGCCTCGCGATCGGCGTGTCGAAGAGATCTCCCCCCCACACGGAGACGGACCAGGGCAGGTCCGCATCTGCGAGCAAGTCGAGGTAGGCACGCAGAGCGTTCTCCGTCGGTGCCAGCCCGAAGCTCACCCCCGGCTCGGTAGCGAACAGGCCGTAGTCCCCTCCGAAGTAGAACTTGACCATGGCGCCGGCCGGGAGGCGGCCCGCGCGGTGGAAGGCGAGGGTCGTGCGCATCCAGCCGGGCTCGTAGATCGCGAGCGACGGTCCGATACGCAGGCGTTCGCACTGCTCGAAGGCCACGCGCACGTCGTCGTAGCTGTTGGCATAGACCATGCCGACGGGCAGGCCGTCTGCATCCGGGGCTCCGACGTTGGTGGAGCCCGGATCGCACAGCCCGAGCCGCAGCTCGATCTCCTCGGCCAACACCTCGAGGTGCGAGAGGCTCTCCTTCATGTCGGAGCCGACACCGAGGGTCGGATACCAGAGCGTGTCGGGACGCTCAGCGAGGATCGGCCGCCAGGCAGCAAGGTAGAGCTCCGCCGCTTCACGCCCGGTCAGCGTGATCTCTCCATTGTGGGCGTGGATCAGCGTCGCCCCCGCATCGAGGCAGCGAAGCACATCGGCGACGATCTCTTCGGGCTTGCGCGGGACGTTGGGGTTGCGATCCGGCTGGGTCTCGCCGTTGATCGCGCACTCGATGATGACGGGAGCGGTGTTGCGGCTCGGCATGGGGTTCTCCTGTTGCCATCATACGCGCCAGAGCCACTCAGGAGCGCACATCTTCCTCCGCGGCCGGCACCTGCAACGTCTCGAGGAAGCGAAGCAGAGCGTCGAGCTCGCCGGCGTCCCCGAGCGGCAAGCCGGGCCCCCAGATGGGCTGGTCTGCGCTCCCGTGGGAGGGATGAGGGATCTCGCCGTCCACGTGGGCAGCAATCTCCGCGGCGACGAAGACTCCGCCGCGGCGCTCCGCCACCCGGGTCAGATCCGAGGGCGGATACAGGAGCGCCTGCCCGGATGGCCCGTCACCGCGCCCGGCCACTCCGTGGCAGGTGGCACAGTGCAGCCCGTAGAGGTAGCGACCGCGCTCCAGGGGCGAGGCGTCGGCCGCCGGCGCCTCGGGCGCCGGCAGCGCCACCAGGTCGGCGGGCCGGGGGACCGCCGCCGCGTCCGGCCGCTGTGTGTCCCGATCGCTGGCGCGCCGCTCGGCCTCCGTCACGGTGCGCCCGCCGACAACGCTGCGTTCCGGCAGCGGCGGAGGCAACAGCTCCGGCAGCAGCGGCTCATCGAGAGGCACCGGCTCATGGGCCAGCACGGTCACCCCCGGCCGATCCCGCAAGGGCGGTGGCGTCGACTTCTTGGTGCCCGCCATCGGATCCGCTGCGGGCAGGACGCGCAGCTCACCGCATGCCGCGAGCGCCAGCGCACCGAGCGCGAGAAGCACGCGGCGTCTCAAGAGGAGCGTTCCCGCGCGCCCAGCACCGCCGTGGCCTTGCCCTCGATCTCCACCGAGACGCCCAGCCAGCCGGGCAACCGCTGCGCCAGCCGCAAAGCCTCGTCACGACCGACCTCTTCGACGCGTTGCAGGTGCGCCAGGGCCAGGCGCACGCCCGCCGGATTCATGCCGGCGATGCTGCGCGCCATTTCCAGGGCCGCCTCCCACAGCTCAGCTGACGCGTGGCGCGCCGTGGCAAAGCCGCTGCGCACGGCCTCCTCGGCATCGAGCTCCTTGCCGGTCAGGATGATCTCCTTGGCGCGAGTGGTGCCCACCAGCCTCGCCCAGCGCGTACTGGCGCCCCAGGAGCCGAGCCCGGTGCCGAGATTCTTGAGATGCCAGTCGCTGATGCGCACCGCCGCACCCACCAGGCGGAAATCGCAGGCCATGGCCAGCTCGGCGGCACCGGTGGTGCAGATGCCATCGATGACTGCGATCGACGGCTTCAGCAAGTCGTCGATGGCATTGGTGAGCGCAAACCCCTGCTCCTCGCTCACGCCGATGCCCTCTGCGAAGGCGCGCAGATCGACGCCGCCTCCGAAACAGGGACGCCCGTCCGGCCGCGGGGCGCCCGTCAGCAGGAAGACCCGCACCGAATCGTCCGCCATCACCCGGGCCACCGCATCGGCGAGCTCATCGAGCAGCGGCCCGGTCAGCGCGTTCAAGCGCTCCGGCCGCTCCAGCGTGATCGCGACCACGTGCTCCTCGGGTGTCTCGTAGCGGATCGACTCGTACACCATGGTTCCTCCTTCCGAGACCATCGCCCCACCCCGTCGTCGCTGCCACCCCCGCTTCGGGGCAGCGCGGAGTCGCCGCCGACCCCCGAGCGACTTATCATGGGAGCATGGGAATGGAAACCACCGGCAGAATCCACACGCTCTTCGAAGCCAAGCAGGTGACCGAGCGCTTTCGCAAGCGCGAGTTCGTCGTCGAGCTCGGCGACAACCCTCGCTACCCGCAGTTCGTGCTCTTCCAGCTCACTGGCGATCGCTGCGAGAACCTCGACGCCTTCTCCGTGGGAGATCAGGTCCAGATCGAGTTCAGCCTTCGCGGTCGCGAGTGGAAGAGCCCAAGCGGTGACGTGAAGTACTTCAACAGTCTCGACGTGTGGACGGTCGAGAAGGCAGGCAGCGGCGGTGCCTTCGCCGACGAGCCCCCGCTGCCCGACGCGCCGCCTCCCCCCGCAGACGACGACATCCCCTTCTAGGCAAGCTGCGCCTCCCCCCACGCCCCACGCTAGGCGTCGCTGTCGACGAAGATCGGCGATGACCAGGCTCGCTGCTCGATGGGAGCCAGACAGTCGTCCTGCGGATTCGCCACGTCGCACGCGCGCGGCGCAATGCAGGCGCCTTCAGCATCGCGTTGGCAGCGCAGGCCGTCGCCGTTGATGCCTGGGCTCGGATCCTCGATCGCCCGCACATAGTAGACCGCGTCGCGTCCCGCGCGCGCGAACTCGGGATCCTCGAAACGCACGCGACAGCCATCCCCGCCCGAGGGACACGGCAGCACCCGCCACGGATCGTCGATCAGGCCAGCGACCGGCTCGTCGAGGCTCCGGCGCGGCCGGATGCGCACCACCTCGATGCGGCTGATGCGACGGCGGATCTCGCTCGGGTTGTAACACTCCCCGCTACACAGCCACTCCAGCTGCTCCGGCTCGAGCGCACCGCTCGCGGACGCCGGACAACCCGAGCGCTGAACCAGCGAGCCGGCGGCACGCACCTCGAAACGCGGCGAGGCACTCATCGCGACAGCACTGCCCATCGGGAGCGCCTGACCGGAGGCGTCCCCATTCAGCAGATCGAACCAGAGCAGGATGCGCGGGCCGCTGGTGCCGTACGTTTCGCGCCGCGAGAGGGCCGCGAAGATCGCGTCGCGGTCTCGCCCGGGGCTATGAAGCGCCACGAGTCCCCCCGTGGAGAAGAACGAGCCGGCGCGCTCCGAGTCGAGCCACCGGCTGGGCTGGTAATCGCCTCGCACCACGGCACGCGCCTCGGCCGCGGGGGCTTCGGGCGCCGCCACCCCGACCAGCGCCTCGGCGGAGAGTGCTATGCGCACGTCGCTCATCTCGTCGCGCGCGACCTCCTTGTAGCCCGTACCGGGCCGCGTGGTGTGGGTATCGCTCGAGCCGATGAAGCCGAAGCGGAAGCGTTGCGCCGCCGCCGGCGCCTCGGGCTGACGCAGCGAGAGCATGTACTGTACGGAGTTGCGGGGGCGATAGCCGAAGGCGGGCAGGAAACAGTCCTGGCACTGTCCAGCATCGCGCCAGTCCAACGCCGTCGCCCCGGGCACGCTCAGATGCCCGACAGCCCCCTCCGCCTCGAGGAATAGCCGCCGAGCGTCGCGCTCCCGCACGGCACAGAGCTCCTCGGATGCGCCGGCTGCCGTGCAGCGCTCGCGAATGATCTCGCCGGCACGCCAGCACTGCGGCACGTAGTGCTCGCTCGGCTCCGGGCAGCGGGCGCTCCCGTCGGCCTCGAATTCGACCCCGCGCCAGGCGCGGTACTCCTCGGTGTTGCCGTGCCCGGAGTAGACCTCGACCAGGCGCTGACGCTGCGGATCGTGCTCCCCGGGCGCGATCTGCTTGTCGTAGCTCGAGCCGGGCGGCGTATACATGCCCCAGGTCGTGCCGTGCGGAATCACCAGGGCTTCATGGCCCCAATCGTCCAGTTTGGCGAAGAGCTCCCCCGGCGTCGCCGCGTACTCGCGACACGCCTCCGGCAGCTCGCGCACCGGCACGTCGTCGCTGCAGCGCGGCGCGTCCGCCGTCTCCATCTGATGCTTGGCAAAGTCGAAGTAGGCCGCATCACGACCGACGGCGGCCAGCAATCCCAGCAGCATCGGCGACGGCGTTCCGAAATAGGCCGCCGGCGAGTCGGCCGCGATCGGCCGCAACGGGATGCGCTCGTCGTCGAGGTCGCGCAACACGACGTTCTTGTGCCCGTAGTGGTTCTCGGGAGTCGTCCCCATCTGGGTCCACTCCCAGCCGAGGAAGGCCACGACGTCGGGGTTGGCGGCATCTCCCGCCACCTCGTTGCACTGGCGGATCGCCGCCTTGGTTTCGCTCCAGCGTCGCGGCGTCAGATAACCCGCGTGATCGTTGATGGACCAGAAATCGAGACCCGAACAGAATCGGGCAAAGTCACACGCGTCGGAGACGCTGCGCGTGCCGCTCCCTCCGGTGATCGGCAGGCCAACCAGGAAGGCGTCGCCCGAGTAGCCGGTGTGGACGTGCAGATCGCCGAACAGGATCTGCTTCTCGGCGCCGCCCGCAAGATGCAGCGTGGCAGCGTCCTGGCGCGCCTTCCGGGCCAGCACGTCGGCGGCTGGCAGCTCTGCCCTCGTCGGCGTGCCGCCGTCGACACGGGTGCCAAGCCACCCCATGCCCACCACGTAGACGCAGCCGAGTGCCAGCAGCAACGCGCCCAGCACGGCAATCGACACCTTGCGCATCGAGATTGCCCCTCCGCCCTGCCTCGGCTCAGCGCCGCGGTCCGCGCGGATCCCGCGGCAGACCGAGCACCTTCTCACCGATGATGTTGCGCTGGATGTTCGAGGTACCGCCGCCGAGGGCGACGCCGAGCGCCCAGTACGACTTGTGCACCCAGTAGCTCGCCGTCTCCGGATCGCCCTTGAACGTGACGTCCGACTCCGACGGCGACGTGAGGAACTCCTCCCCGAGCAGATCTTCCGCCAGCCGCGCGATCTGCTCGAGAGTGTCCGTGGCGTACAGCTTCGCCATCAACATGAGCGGCAGCGTCGGGGCGAGCCTGCCGGAGATCTGCGCCGACAGGGTGCGCAGGCCGGACAGGTCGGCGCACTGCACCCTCGCGTCGATCTCCGCCAGCCGCTGACGCACGCTCGGGTGCTGGATGGCGGGCCGGTCGCCCCAGCGGCGCCGGCGCGCGAGAGCCACGAGGTATTGCAGCTGATCGCGGAGCGGACCCGCGCCACCGATGGTACCCCGCTCGTACTTCAGCGTGGAGCGGGAGACCGCCCAGCCCTCCCCGCGGCCCCCCACCAGATTCTCGGCCGGCACCGGAACGGAGTCGAAGAAGACCTCGTTGAAATCGAGCCCGCCGTCGATCTGCCGCATCGGAGCCACGCGGATGCCGGGTGCCGACATGTCGATCAGCAGGTAGGAGATGCCGGCGTGCTTCGATGCGTCGGGCTCCGTACGAAACAGCCCGAACATCGCGTGCGCCTCCGCCGCACCGCTGGTCCAGATCTTCTGCCCGTCGAGGATCCAGCGGTCGCCCTCCAGCCGCGCCGTCGCACGCAAGGAGGCCAGATCGCTGCCCGCGTTGGGCTCGCTGTATCCCTGGCACCACAGCAGCTCCCCTCTCAGAGTCGGAGCCACGAATCGCTCCTGCTGCGCGGGGCTGCCGTGATCGAGCAAGGTGTGCACGATCATCAAGCCGCGGGCATCGCAGGGCGGGGGACCGACGGCGACGCGAGAGAGCTCCTGATCCAGGATGCGATCCTTGAGCAGATCCCGAGGCTGCTCGCTACCCCCGAAGCGCCGAGGAATGTCGCGGTAGAGGTAGCCGCGCTCGATCGCCTGCCTCCAGAACTCGGCAGGCGGGCCACCGGCCCCCTCCGCCACGAAGTCGCTCACCTCGCGGCGAAAGGCCCGATGTTCGGAGGGCTCGGCCAGCTGCATGTTCGCTCCTCCCGCAGTTCGACTCAGCGTTCGCGAAACGGGCGGCGCTGCACGTCGTCCAAGCTCGGCTGCTCGCCGTCGGAAGTGCCCAGGACACCCGCTGCCTCGGCCCGAGCGCAGGCGTCGTCGTCCATGCCGAGCCACGAGCGCAGCACCTCGCGGTTGTTCGCACCGCGCTGTGCCAGACCCGCACGGTTGCCGATCGCGGCACGATCCGACCGCCAGGGCGCCCGCGGCACGCGCAGCCCGGGCACGGGCTCGGAAGTGAGCCCACGCCAGCGGGCCCAGTCCGACTCCGCCAGCTCATCCATGCCGCATACATCGACGACGATCAACGGCAGATCGACGAGCAGGGCCTCGAGTGCGGCTTGGTCCGGAACCCGCGCGAGGCGCTCGCAGAGGAGCGCGGCCGCGGCCTCACTGTGCTGCGCCAAGGCATCGGGACTCGCGAAGCGCGGATCCTCGAGCGCCTCGCTCATGCCGAGGGCGCCCGCCAGCACGCCAAAGAGCCTGCCCGGATTCCCGAGCACGTGCACCGAGCGCCCATTGGCGAGCCGATACGTACCAAAAGTCCAGGTGTCGAAGTCCCGCGGGCCCGTGTAGCCAGCAAACTCCATGGCGGCGTGCTCGTTGACGTAGAGCAGCGACTCGGCCATGGCGATGTCGAGATGCTGGCCGACGCCGCTGCGCTCCCGCTCGAAGAGCGCCGCGGTGATCGCGTTGCACGCCATCAGCCCCGCGTAGACATCGGCGTGTTGCTGCGTCTCGCCAATCGGGGTGGCCCCACGCAGCTTGCCGTCCAATGCGACTGTGCCGGCCTCCGCCTGCACGATCGGCGCATAGGCCGGTCGCGAGGCCCGGGGCCCCGTCTGCCCCCAGCCGGTGATCGAGGCATAGACCAGGCGCGGGTTGCGCTCGAGTAGCTGCTCGGCTCCGAGCCCGAACCTTTCGAGCACTCCCGGCCGAAAGTTCTCCAGCAGCACGTCCGCCACATCGGCCAGGCGCGCCAGCAGCGCCGCGCCTCCCGGTGCCTTCAGGTCCAGCCCGACGCAGCGTTTGCCGGCGTTGAGCTGCGCATACATCGCGCCAAAGCCGCCAATCCGTGGCTGCGTCGCGCGCATGAAGTCCGACTCGGGCGCCTCGATCTTCACGACGTCGGCGCCGAGGTCCGCGAGCATGCGGCCGCAAATCGGCCCGCTCATCACGCGCGAGCAATCGAGCACGCGCACGCCTTCGAGGGGACCGACATCCGGGCTATCCGACCGCATGGCCCGTATCATACGCGACCCGCCAACCACAGGAGCTCCCGCGGTGAATACGGTCTACGGCAACATCATCTCGCCCTACGCGCGCAAGGTCTACCTCACGCTCGAGCTCAAGGGCGCGCCCTTCGAGGCTCGCGACGTGCTGCCCCACGACACGGAGCCGGCCTTTCGCACGACGAGCTGGCTCGGCAAAATTCCGGGCTTCGAAGACGAGGAGGTTCGCATCTCCGACTCCTCGGTCATCTGCGACTACCTCGACCACAAGTACCCGACGCCCTCGATCTATCCCGACGACGCAGCCGAGCGCGCGCAGGCGTTGTGGCTCGAGGAATACGCCGACACGCACCTGCAGGATCTGCTGCTGCGCGGCGTGGTGATGGAGCGCGTGATCAAGCCCACGGTTCGCAAGGAGCCCACCGACGAGGCCCGCCTGGCGCGCATCCAGAGCCGGGACCTGCCGCCGGAACTCGACTATCTCGAGGCGCGGGTCGACGGCCCGTTCCTGGTGGGGGGGCAGCTCTCCATCGCCGATCTCGCGGTGGTCACCGCATTCGTGAACGCGCGCTACGCGAGCTACGAGGTCGACGCCAGCCGCTGGCCCGCGCTCGCCGGCTACCTCATGCGGCAGCTCGCGTCACCACTCTTCGAGCAGCGCCTCGCACTGGAGACCGCCTACCTGGAGAGTGTGACCCAGCGCTGAGCAGCCTGCGGCGCTGCGAGAGAGGTCGCGGCGTGTAGCGCGGATCGCATGGGAAAGCCGGGGACTGCACCGCCGCACCCGAAGCCTTCAAGAACCTTCGGGGCTCCGCTGCACGCTTGCCTCCGGCTCAGTAAATCACCAGCCGCGTGGGTCGAACGAAGGGTTGACGCCACTCGCCCGAGGACAGCGATTCTTCGGTGGCCAGCGCGCCACGCTGCTCCAGCCAGGCGAGCAGCTCTGCCAGCTGTGGATCCGCGCTGCGCAGACAGCCCAGCGTATTCGGCTTGCCGAGCAGAGGCGGCCGCAAGCCACCGTGGAGCGCGTAGGCTCCCAGGAAGGGGATCTCCGCCACTCCGAGCGGACCCTCACCCGAAGGCAGCTCGACCCCGCCGCCCGCGCGCGGCGCCGCAGAGTCCGGGCTCCAGCCGGGGTTGTGCACCACCTGACGCAGAGGAAAGTTGCCGGTGGGGGTCGGGTGAGCGGGCGAGCCCACGGCCACGCGCAGTGCGGGCCCGCTCGCACCCCCCTTCAGGTCCCGCGCCACCACCCGATAGGCCGCGCGGTCGAGCTCGAGCAGCACGCCCGGATCACCGCCGTTGCCGAGCAGCCACAGGGGCAGCACGAGCGCCAGCGAGCGGGACCTGCGCAGGATCTTGATTCGCATCTGCTGCCGGATTAGCGCAGACATCCAAACCATGCGATGGGATCATTCGACAATTCTTGTTAGTTGTGCAGCTAGCACCGACAGCTCCGCGATGGCGCTCGAATATTTTGCTTCGGCCGTCGGCAGAAGACCGGCGACACGTCGGCAAGTGAAGTGAAGTTTCCACAGCTGCCGCAAGCCCCGGGCCTCCGATGCACCTGCCGAGCCCTCTCGGAAGCTCGTCCCGCAGGGCCTCCGAGGCTCGCGAAAAGGATCGCATTGGGCCTACCCTGCACCTTGCACGCAATCTCGCGTGAATGCCCGGAGCCAAGCATGAGTCCCATGACCGACCAACCCGGCGCACCTCTCTCCGGTCGCGTCGCGATCGTCACCGGCGCCGGCCGCGGCATCGGACGCGCCACCGCACACTCGCTGGCCCGGCACGGCGCACGCGTCGTGGTAAACGACTTCGGCGGCAGCCTGAGCGGCGACGCGCCGGCAGACGAACCCGCCGCGCGAGTGGCGGAGGAAATCGCGACGAGCGGAGGCGAGGCCAGGGCCAACAGCGACTCGGTTGCCGAGTGGCCGGCGGCACAGCGCATCATTCAGACCGCGCTCGACGCGTTCGGGCGGGTCGACCTGCTGGTCAACAACGCCGGCCTCTCGACTGACGCGCCGATCTGGGAGCTCGATCCGGAGGTCTTCGATCGCGTGGTGCGCAGCCACCTCTACGGGGGCTTTCACTGCCTGCGCGCCGCGGTCCCCCACATGAAGGCGCAAGGCTTCGGTCGCATCGTGAATCTCGTCTCCCGCGCCGGCCTGATCGGGACCTCGGGCACACCCGCCTACGGCGCCGCCAAGGGCGGCCTCTTCGGCCTGACCAACGTGGCGAGTCGCGACCTGGCCGGGTCCGGCGTCACGGTGAATGCCGTGAACCCGAGCGCCACCGAGACGCGCATGGTGACGACGGCCATCGACCAGCTGGGGAGCCAAGGCGAGGCCGGCGCGCGGCGCGCCAGCGGCTTGCGCCAGGCACTTCAAGCTCCGGAACGCGTCGCGGCCCTCATCACCGCGCTGTGTCTCGACGCCGCCGGAAGTGCGAACGGCCAGACCTTCTATATCGACAAGGATCGCGTCGGGCTCTTCCAGCCGCTCGAGCTCACGCAATTGGAGGCCGTATCGACCGACGCCGGCGCTGCCGACCTCGTGCAGGCTCTGGCCCGCCTCGAACCCCACGCCCTCGGCGCGATCTACGAGGACTGAAGCTCAGCCCCCCGCGCAATGCCGAAGCCCGGGATCGGCTGGTGGCGCGCCATGGCCGAGTCCGCCGGAGCGAGCAGCATCTGGCTGCGATGCGTGCGGCGATGGAAGAGCCGCACGAGCGCCGCGTCATGTCTGCCATCGTCATCCTGCACGAAGCGTTCGAGGGCTGCGTCGCCTTCCCGCCAGTCCAGCGGCCGCTTCCCGAGCAGCGCCGCCAGGTCGTCGAGGTTGGCGGCCTCGAGAGCCGCGCCGATCTCGTCCGAGCGCTGCAGATGACGCGCCAGGCGAAACGCGGTGCGCACGGCGTGCTGCCGGTTGGCGTCGCCGGCGTCGAAGTGGCGCAGCCAGTGTACGAGATGGGCGTGTGCAGACGCCGTCGGCGTGTGCAGGGACTCGGGCAGCAGCACGGGCTCGAGCTCCACGTCCAGCATCTCGGCCAGCGCCTCCATGGCGTAGATATTCGTCTCGGCGCACCAGCGCAGATTCGTCATGTAGTCGGAGCCAGGCGGCGGCTCGGCCAGGGCCGCGTGAAACGCCAGCTGGTTGCTGAGCGTGAAGCAGAAGTGGTGGTACTGCACGGCCGCGAGGTCCACGGCCTCGCCCCGATGTTGCGCATAGTGCGCGTAGAGCCGATCGAGATCCCCGTAGCCAACCACGCTGGACCGCATGCGGAAGCCGGCGAGATCCATCATCGGATCGCCGATGTGGCCGATCTCGAGATCGAGCAGCGCGATCACCCTGCCCTGCGCGTGATGGAACTGCCCGG
>JAFDDG010000093.1 GCA_019310965.1 Deltaproteobacteria bacterium | reverse complement strand
GACGATCCGTCGACGCTCTCGACGCGCCACGCCATCGGCGTCGAGAACATCCTGTGCGAGTCGGACTATCCGCACGGGGACGGCACCTGGCCCGACACCCAGCAGGTGTTGCACAAAATGATCGGAGACCTGCCGGCCGAAGAGATCCGCATGATCACGCACGAGAATGCGTCTGCGCTCTACCGGCATCCGCTGCCCAAGGTCTGCCTCCCGTAGGAGCCCGACGCAAAACAGGCGTGGGAAGCTGCTGGCCGCCGAGCCTCAGGTGACGCCGTGGGTTTCGGCTTCGCGCAGTGCGGCGAGGGGGCTGCGGCCTCCGCCGCCGCTGCCCCCGGCGCCGAGCAGGGCGCATAGGGCCAGGGTTCCGAGCGCGAGGCCGACGAGATCGAGAGCCGGCGGATCGAAGGGCAGCTCGAAGACCAGGCGGACGACGGCCCAGGCGGCCAGGGCAGCGAGTCCCGTGCCGACGCTGGCCGCCAGCGCGCCGAGGGCGACCGCTTCCGTGGCGATGATGAGTCGCACCGTGTGGGAGGACGCTCCGAGCGTGCGCAGCAGCAGCGCTTCGCGTTGGCGTTCGCTGCGTGCGGCGGCGGCCGCCGCCACCAGGATCACGAAGCCGGTCGCCAGGGTGAAGAGCGAAAGCACCTGGACCGCCATGCCCATTTCCCGGTGCATGGCGTCGATTGCCGCCAGCATCACCGTGACGTCGATGATCGACACGTTTGGAAACTGCGCCACGATGTCGCGCTGAAGTGCTGCCCGCGCGTCTGGATCGGGGTGCCGGGCGATCAGGAAGGTGCTCTGCGGGGCGTCGCGCAGCGCGGCGCTCGGAAACACCACGAAGAAGTTCGGCGCCATGCGATCCCAATCGATGTGGCGCAGGCTGCCGATCGTGGTTTCCAGACGCACGCCCTGAACGTCCCAGATCATGCGGTCCCCCACCTCCACACCGAGCTCGCCCGCCAGCTCCTCATCGAGAGAAATCGGTGTGGACAGGCCGGCGGGTGGGCCCTCGGTTGGCCACCAGGCTCCTGCCACGATCGTCTCCGTGTCCCGTGGCTCGTCGTGGTAGCTGAGCCGGTACTCGCGGCGTAGCGCCCAGCGAAAATCGCGATCGAGCTCGGCTTCGCGCAGCCAATCCGATGTGTCGCGGCCGCGCACTCCCGCGAGCCGTGCCGAGACGATCGGCGCGAGGTCGAGCACCGGCGCACCACGCTCGTCGAGCAATGCCTCCAGGGGGGCCAGCTGGTCGCGCTGTACGTCGAAGACGACGAGGTTGGGCCGATCGGGCCTCGCGTCGATGGCCATCTGCTGGCGCACGTTGTGGTGCACCGCGTGCAGCGTTGCGACCAGAAACAGTCCGAAGCCGATTGCCACCGTGGTGGCGAGCGTGTGATTGCGGGGCCGGAAGAGGTTCGCGATGCCCTGGCGCAGCCAGTAGGGCGCGGCACCCAGCCGCAGTCGTCGCAGCAGTGCGGCGGCGCCGCGCGCGGCCCCGGCGAGCAGCGCCAAGGCTGCGGCGAGGCCGGCGGCAAAGCCGATGCCCACCGGGGTGCTCGGCGCCTGCCACACGGATACGGCCAGCAGGCTCAGGGCGAGCAGCCCGGCGAGCGCCGCCGTGGTGGGTCTGGGCCGAGGCGTCGGGTTGAAGTCGCGGCGCAGCGCGCGCAACGGCGGCACCCGGCCCAGCTCGAAGATCGGCCCGATCGCGAACAGGCTCGTCACCCACAGGCCCAGCGCGATACCGGTGGCGATGGCCAGCGGCTCGACGCGCGCTTCGATCTCCACCGGCAGGAGCTCGCCGATCAGACTCGGCAGGGCGGCCTGCACCAGAACGCCGAGCGCGGAGCCGGCGACCCCCGCGCCCGCGCCCAACAGCATCGCCAGCAAACCGTAGGCTGCGAGCACGTCGGTCGAACTCGCGCCGAGCGAGCGCAGCACCGCCACCGCGTCGAGCTTCTCGCGGACGAAGACCCGCACGCCGGCAGCCACGCCGACGCCGCCCAGCGCCAGCGCCACCAGTCCCACGAGCCCGAGGTAACGGGTCAGCGTGGTGAACGAGCGGCCGAGGTCTGCCTGATAGCTCGCGACCGTTTGAATGCGCACCCGAGCGGATTCGAAGCTGGCGCGGTGGGATTCGAGCCAGGTCTCGAGTGCCGCCGCTGGGGCTGCGACGTAGGTGTGGTGGTCGACGAGGCTGCCCGGTCGGATCAGGCCGGTGGCGGCGACGCTGCTCCTCGGAATGAAGACGCGCGGCGCGATCTGCGTGCGCAGACCGATGGTGCCCGGTGCCTTGCTGATGGTTCCGATGATCCGGAAGAGGGAATCTCCGAGTGCCAATGTGTCGCCCACGCCGATGTCGAGCTGGAGCAGCAAGCTCGAATCGACGAGCGCGGCGTCGTTGCGCTCGACGAGGGGCTGCCACAGACCCGGCGGCTCTGTTTCGACTCTCCCGTAGAAGGGGAAGTCGCCGTCGACACCGCGGATGTCGGTCAGGCGTGTGAGGCCGCTGCGTGTTGCCAGCGCCATCGAACCGAACTGTGTGATCCGGGCGGCAGGCAGCTCGCCACTGCGCTCGAGCGCGGCGAGCTGGTTTTCGAGCGCCTCGGAGAGCGGTGTCCGGCTGGAGAGTCTGAGGTCGGCACCCAGCAACTCCCGGGCCTGGTCGTCGATGGCGTCGAGCAACGTGGCGCGCAACCCGTGGAGTCCGACGAGCGCCGCGATGCCCAGGGCCATGCAGCTGCCGTACAGCAGCAGCCGCCGGCGCGAGGTGCGCAGCTCGCGGCGGGCCATGGCCAGGGCGAAGCGCGTGTTCACACCGCGTCCTCGGCGGTCTCGGCCGGTGCGACGCGGCCCGCTTCGAGGCGGATCACGCGGTCGCTGCGCTGCGCCAGGACCAGATCGTGGGTCACGATTATCAGCGTGGTGCCGAGCTCGCGGTTCAGGTCGAGGAGCAGCTCCGCGACTTCCAGACCGGTTTCGCGGTCCAGGTTGCCCGTGGGCTCGTCTGCGAAGAGCACCCTCGGCTCGTTCGCGAAGGCGCGCGCGATGCCGACGCGCTGCTGCTCGCCCCCGGAGAGCTGTGCCGGATAGTGATCGAGCCGCGCGGCGAGGCCCACGCGCTCGAGCAGCTCGCGGGCGCGGCGCTCGGCGGCAGCCGCGCTGAGTGCGCGCTGCCTGGGCAACAGCTCCAGAGGAACCAATACGTTTTCCAGGGCCGTCAGGGTCGACAGCAGCTGAAAGCTCTGGAAGACGAAGCCCACGCACTCGGCCCGCAGCGCGGCGCGGGCGTCTTCGTTGAGCTCCGCCAGGCATTGGCCCTCGAGGCGCACGCTGCCTTCGCTCGGCTGGTCGAGACCCGCCAGCAACCCGAGCAGCGTGGTCTTGCCACTGCCCGATGGCCCGAGGATCGCGACCACCTCGCCGTCGCGCACCTCGAGGTCCACGCCTTCGAGGACCGTGAGAGGTCGCTCGCCCTCGGCTCGCGGGTAGCGTTGTGTCAGGTTCCGGGCGAGGATCATCGGATGTCGGTCGTCTGGCTGCGCGGAGCCCTACGGTACTCGCTGTCTGCGCTCATCGCTTGCGCATTCTGTGGCCTGCTGGCTTGCGAAGCGGAGCGGCCCGAGGCCGGCGTGCCGGCCCCGGCGGCCGCCGCCGAGGATGAGCGGCCCGTGGTGCTCTTTCTCGGCACGAGCCTCACCGCGGGCTATGGCTTGCCCTCGGACGAGGCGTTTCCGGCGCTGATCGGTGAGAGGCTGGCGCGGGAAGGGCTCGACTATCGCATCGTGAACGCGGGGGTGAGCGGCGACACCTCCGCCGGCGGCCGCCGGCGTCTCGACTGGCTGTTGCGCATGCCTCTCGCCGTGCTGGTCCTGGAGCTCGGGGCCAACGACATGCTGCGCGGGCTGGACGTCGGCGCGCTGCGCGACAATCTCTCAGCGATCCTCTCGCGGACTCGAGGGGCGTATCCGGAGGTGCGCTTCGTGGTGGCCGGGATGCGTGCCGCGCCGAACCTGGGAGCGGACTATGCGCGGCGCTTCGAGGCGGTGTACCCCGAGCTGGCCCAGCAGTTCGACGCGGCGTTCATCCCGTTCCTGCTCGCGGGTGTTGCCGGCGATCCCGATTCGAATCTGCCCGATGGCCTCCACCCCACGGCCGAGGGTCATCGCCGGGTGGCAGACACTCTGTGGACCGAGCTCGGGCCGTTGCTGCGCTGAGCCCGTGCGTCAGGCGACGGAGCCCGGTTCGTCGAAGCCGTAGGGCTTGTACACACCGATGAGCAGATTCTCGTGCATGCCGTAGCCCACCTCGCCAGTGGAGAGTTCGAAGCGCGAGAGCGTTTCGTTGAGAAAGGCGTACTGCCGACGCTTCTCCGGAGTGCTCATGTCGTAGGTCAGGCCTTCGACCTTGAGCTCGCCCTGATACTTGCCGTGGGCCCAGTCCGGTGAGGGCACGTAACCCGAGCCCGCCGCCAGGTAGACGGTGCGCAGCGGTGTGGTGGTGACCGACAGCTCCTGCCCCGACGGATGCGCGAAATGGATCACCGCCTTCTCGATCTCTCGCGTGCCGGGAAGGAAGCTGAACTCGTGGCGCGGCGTGCCCATGATCTCGTTCGGTTTTCCGAGTCCCGTGTTGTAGACCTTGACCGACTCCTCGATGAGCCGCGTACCGTTGGCATCCTCCTCGAAGAAGACCTTGAAGAGGTAGTCGTCGAACTGCATCGGCAGCCAGTTGTGGAAGAAGCCGTTGGAGCGCTCGACCTTCACGGCGATGCCCGGCGGCGGCGCTTCGCCCACGGGCCGGACGCCCCACGAGCGGTCGCGGGCTCCCTTCCAGCGATCCGGCGTGACCGTGTGGGTCTCGCCCGCGACCGTGAGGCTGCCCGTGTAGCAGCCGACCTGCGCGAAGCGCGATGTTTCCATGGTGGTGCGGGTGAACTGCTTCTGGATCTGCTTGGGTTCTTCGATGGCCGGCACCGCGCCGTCGAAGACGAGATCGAAGGAGACTCCCCACTCGTTCTCGTCGAGGACCAGACGCAGCTTCTGGAGGCCTTCGATCACCTCGAAGCGAAACGGGCCTACCTGTGTATCGAGCCGGTTGGCGCCGAGCTCGCGGGAAGCGCGCACGACGTATTGAGTATCGCCCTTCGAAATGCAGACGAAGGCGTCGGTGACGCCCAGGTTCGGATACTGGCCCATGCCCGCCACGAGGAAGAGCTCGTCGCTCGACGCGTGCAGATTGAAGTAGTAGCGGTCGTAGAAATTCGGGTCGCTGGTGAATACGTGGTCGAACGGGTCGGTGGTCTGATGGGCCAGGAGGTCGTCGGCGGGGCTGATGGGCATGGCGGGTCTCCGGGGCGGTTTCTGGCGGCAGTCTACTCGATGGCGCCCGCGCTGGTAGACTGCCAATTCTCTCCCATCCCTCTCCCCTCCACGAAGAATCCCCGTGAGGAGCATGCCGTGAGCTACATCCGCATCGAGAAACCCCGTCAGCACACGAGTGTCATCGTGATGGATCGTCCCGAACGCATGAATTCGATGTCGTTCGAGCAGATGGTTCCGCTGCACGAGGCGTTCGAAGAGGTGGCGGCGGACAACGACACCTGGTGCGTCATCCTGACGGGCACCGGCCGCGGTTTCAGCTCCGGCGCCGATACCCAGGACAGCGAGCCGCCGCCGAACATCGAGGGGCTCACGCTGACCCGCATCGCCACTCGGGCCATGTCGATCCTGGCGGATCTGGTCCCGGCCATGCGGCGCATGCCGCAGCCGGTGATCGGCGCCATCAACGGAGCCGCGATCGGAGGCGGCATGTGCCTGTCGCTCGGCTGCGACATCCGCATTGCCGCCGAGTCCGCCTACTTTCGGGCGGCCGGTATCAACAACGGCCTCACCGCAACTGAGCTGGGCCTGAGCTTCCTGCTGCCCCGGGCGATCGGGACGTCCAGGGCATTCGAGCTCATGCTCTCGGGCCGCGATCTCGATGCCCGGGAGGCGGCGTCGATCGGGCTGGTGTCACGCACGGTGCCGGACGCCGAGCTTCGGGACACCGCCCTCGATCTGGCCGATCAGATCAACGGCTGGAGCACCCAGGGCGTGCAGCTCACCAAGAAGATGATGTGGTCGGGGCTCGAGACCGGCAGCCTGGCGGCTGCGGTCGAGCTGGAGAGTCATACACAGCTCTTCGTGCGGATGACGACCCAGAACTTCGAAGAGGCCACGCGGGCGCGAAAAGAGGGGCGGCGGCCCGAGTTTCGCGATTGAGCGGAGAGTGACTGGCAGTCGGCCGCCAGAAGCCGCTACAGCCCCCCCCCGCGCTGGCTACGCGCTGGCAGGTCTGGGGCAGGGCGTCACGCTTTGCGTTGACGGGGCCACTCATTTCGAGAACCTTTCCGCCTCGCGTTGGCCTGCCCAATGGAGCAGGGTGTTGGCGCGTGGCAAAGCAAGGAACCATTCGATGTCCAGACTCCCCCCCAGCACTGCGCAAGTACGGCGCCTGCTCGCGAGCCGCGAGATTCGTCACGTGGTCGTTCTCGGTGCCAATGGGACCATGGGCTACGGCAGCGCCGCGCTCTTCACGCAGGCGGTGCCCCGGGTGACCTTTCTGGCGCGCACGAAGGCCAAGGCCGAAGAGGGGCTCGCTGCGGCGATCAAACAGGTGCGTTCGCCCACGGTCGCGAGCCGCGCGGATGTCGGCAGCTACGAGGCGGACCTCGAGCGGACGGTTGGCGAGGCGGATCTCGTCTTCGAGGCGCTGACCGAGGATCTCGCCATCAAGAGGGCGATGTTCGACAGGGTCGAGAAGGCGCGTCGCGATGACGCCGCCGTGGCGACCGTAACGTCGGGTCTTTCGATCAATGAGCTGTGCGAGGGCAGAAGCGATTCGTTCCGCAAGAATTTCCTCGGCCTCCACTTCTTCAATCCGCCTAACGTGATCGTCGGAACCGAGCTGATCGCCGGCCGTGATACGGATCCGGACCTGCTCGATTTCATCGAGGCATTTGCGCGGCTGCGGCTTGGCCGCGAGATGGTGCGGACTGCCGACACGCCGGCCTTCGCCGGCAATCGCGTCGGCTTCAAGGTGTTGAACGAGTGCGCGCAGCTGGCCGAGGAGCTGGGTCCGGTCCTGGTCGACCGGGTGGTCGGGCCCTATACGGGCCGCGCGCTCACGCCGCTCAGTACGATCGATCTGGTCGGCTGGGACATCCACCGCGCAATCGTCGACAACGTGTATGAGAGCACGGCAGATGAAGCTCATGATACGCAGCGTCTGCCGGCCTATATGGCGAAGCTGATGCAGAAGGGCGTGCTGGGCAACAAGACCGGTGGCGGCTTCTTCAAGCGCGATGGCAAGACGAAGCTGGCACTCGATATTGCGAGCGGCGATTACAGGCCGGTTTCCGAAATTGCACTTCCGGATCTCGGCTATGTCGATGATGTGGCATCGCTCTACGCTCAAGGCCGTTACGAGGAAGGCATGCAGGTCTTCCTCGCTGCGGAAGGCCGGGAGGCCGAGGCCGCCCGCCAGGTCGTGGCAGGCTACATCGCCTACGCCTTCCACCGAGTGGGCGAGGTGGCGGAGTCGATCAACGATATCGATCGCATCATGGGCATGGGCTTCAACTGGGCCCCGCCGAGCGTGCTGGTCGACACCATGGGTGCAAGGGCCGCCGTCGAGCTGATCGAGAAGGCGGAACTCTCCGTGCCGGAGGTGCTGGTCGCTGCGGCGAAGAGCGGAGGGCCGCGTCGCTTCTTCGAGCATCCCCATATCAATGTCGGGCGCTTCTTCGTCGCCGGCTAGGCCTTTGACCGCCGCGAAGGCCGAGGCCGACGCGAACCAGGAGATGAGAAATGGCTGCAGACTCGGAAGTCTATGTCCTCGGTGGCTACCAGACGGACTTCGGGCGCAACTGGAGCAAGGAGAACAAGCACTTCTCGGCGCTGATGCGCGAGGTCGTGCTCGGCGCCCTCGAACGCACCGACATCGCGCCGGAGGAGGTCGAGAGCGCTCACGTCGGCAATTTCGCTGCAGAGCTGTATTGCATGCAGGGCCACCTTGGCGCCTTCTTCACCGAGGTACACCCGGCCTTCTCGGGGCTGCCCACCGGTCGTCACGAAGCGGCCTGTGCCTCCGGCAGCATTGCGCTGCTGGCCGCGTCGGCGGAGATCGAGGCGGGCCGATACGACCTGCAGGCCGTCGTGGGTGTCGAGCAGATGAAGACGGTGTCGGCAGCTGAGGGTGGCGCCTTCCTGGGCACGGCCGCCTGGTACTCCGAAGAGGCGGACGGCATCGACTTCCCGTTTCCAAAGCTCTTCGGCCGGCTGGGCGATGAGTACGATGCGCGCTACGGGCTCGACGACGAGTACCTCGCCGAAATCAGCAAGATCAACTATGCGAATGCCAAGCTCAATCCCAACGCCCAGACCCGGACCTGGTACATGAACAAGGATCACGCCCTCTGCCGCAGCGACGACAACCCGGCGGTGGGCGGGCGCATTCGCATCGCCGACTGCTCGCAGGTGACCGACGGGGCGGTCTGTGTCTTTCTCGCGTCCCGGGCGTACGCAGAGAAGTACGCTCGTGGCATGGGGAAGCGGCTCGAGGACATACCGCGCATCAAGGGCTGGGGCCACAACACGGCGCGGCTGCGCTTCAGCGACAAGGTCGCCGAGAGCCTCGAGAACGAGTATGTGCTGCCCCATGTGCGCAGCACGATCACCAGCGCGATGAAGCGGGCCGGCATCGCTGACGTGAACGGCATCGACGCCATCGAAACCCACGACTGCTTCACTACCTCCGAGTACATGGCGATCGATCACTTCGGTATTACGGCGCCCGGCGAGAGCTGGAAGGCAGTGGAAGCGGGCTGGCTCGAGATCGACGGCAAGCATCCGATCAACCCGAGCGGGGGCCTCATCGGGGCCGGCCACCCGGTGGGAGCCACCGGCGTGCGTCAGCTGCTCGACGGCTGCCTCCAGGTGACTGGGCAGGCCGGCGACTACCAGGTCGAGGGCGCCAAGAACGTCCAGACGCTGAATATCGGCGGCAGCGGCACCACCAGTGTGAGCTTCGTCATCGGTGTCTGAGGCAGCGGCCGCCGGGGTCGGCGAAGCAGTGGCCTTCGCCAGTCATGTAGGATGGTGCTCATGCAGTACAGGGCTCTAGTGGATCTTCGCTGGTGGGTCTGGGTCGTGCTCTCGGTGTGCGTCGCGTCGCCGGTCGCCGCAGTCGACGGGCTGCCGCCGGTTGAGGCCCACGTCCCCTGGACGCTCGAGCAGCGCCACGACGATCCGACGCTGGGCTACAGCCTCTACAAGCGCATCCTGCCCGGCTCGGAGTACGCGGCCTATCGGCTGGAGGGCGAGCTCGACGCTCCGCCGGATGAGGTGGTGCGTGCGGCGCGGGCAAACCTGGTGGACACGGACGTACAGCAGGCGCGCATTAGCAAAGAGATCCTGCGTGATGATGGCGACGTGGTGATCGTGCACTCCCACATCGACATGCCGCCGCTGATTCGCGATCGCGATGTCACCACCCGGTCGCAGCGCTTCTTCGATCCGGAGACACGCAGCTACCGTCTCGAGTGGCGAGCGACCGACGAGGGGCCGCCGCCGCGCGACGGCGTGATCCGCATGCAGCGGTCCGACGGCGGCTGGGTGTTCGCGCCGCTCGAGGGTGGCCGCACCCGTGTCACCTACGAGAGTCACGTCGAGCTGGCGGGCTCGCTGCCCGCCTGGCTGGTGAACTCGATGATGAACGAAACCGTGGTCGACAGCTTCGAGGAGTTGCGCGCTCGGGTCGAGAGCAATCGGAGCGGCGGCAGCTGAGCCGCTGGAGGAATGCCATGCGCAGGGGCATCGCGATCTTGGTTGGAGTCTATTTTCTTCCGCTGGCCGCCGGTGCGGTGGAGTGCCCGGAGTGGCGGCGCTTCACTGCGGGTCAGAAGTCGGCCGCACTCGATGCCATGATCGAGGGCCACCTGAATAGCAACGTCGGCAAGAAATTCACCAGTGAAAATCCCGTGTTGATGCGACGTTGCCTGCGGAATTTCGAGCAGGATCTCATCGATCAGTTCGATGGTGTCTGCCGCGACGAGCGCAGCGCGCCCAAGGACGCCCTCGACCAGATTTTCGACCGCTATTTCCTGAGCTGCGTTCAATAGCTCGGGCGCTCGGGTCGAGCAGTGCCCTGAGCGCACGGCCGGCAACGGAGAGGAGTCGAGGCGATGGAGTTGAAGGGACAGAAGCTGCTGATCACGGGGCCGACGAGTCAGGTGGCTCTGCCGATCGTCGAAAAGCTGGCACCCGAGAATCAGGTCTTCGGGCTTGCGCGTTTCAGCAAGGATTCCGATCGCGCGCGCGTGCAGGCGGCCGGTGCCACGCCCATCAAAGCAGACATGGGGCGGGACGATCTGTCGGGCATTCCCGACGACATCGACTATGTGCTGCACTTCGCGGTCGTCAAGAGTGGCGACTTCGGCTACGACCTCGAGGCCAATGCGGAAGGCGTGGGGCGGCTCATCGCGCGCTGCCGCAAGGCCAAGGCCTTCCTGCACTGCTCGACGGCAGGGGTCTACCAGCCAGCCGGTCAGAAGCCGCTGGTCGAGACCGACCCGCTCGGCGACAACCACCGCGCCATGATGCCGACCTACAGCATCGCCAAGATCGCGGCGGAGACGGTGGCGCGCTTTGCGGCGCGCCAGTGGAACGTGCCCACCACGATCGCGCGCTTCAGCGTGCCCTACGGCGACAACGGGGGCTGGCCGTGGTTCCACCTGATGATGATGAGGTCCGGCACCCCGATCCCGGTACACGCCGAGCGTCCAGCGCTCTACAACCTGATCCACGAGGACGATTACATCGCCATGCTCCCGGGCTTGCTCGAGATCGCATCGGTGCCGGCCACCACGATCAATTGGGGCGGCAGCGAGGCCACGAGCATCGAGGAGTGGTGCGGCTACCTGGCGGAGTTGACCGGGCTCGAGCCGAAGTTCGATGTCACCGAGAATACGATCCCGTCGCTGGCGCTCGATCCCACACGGATGCACGAAAGGCTGGGAGCGACGCGGGTGGCGTGGCGCGACGGTATCCGCCGCATGGTCGCAGCACGCAATCCGGAGCTGCTGCTCGCGAAGTAGCCGGAGGAGCGCGCGGGCCTCACCAGCGAGAAGCGGAAGCGCGGCGTTGGCGCGGCGCGGTGGAGCCTGCGCTCTCGCGTCGCTCCAGATCCCAACCGCTAGTCCCGCGCGAAGAAGAGCCAGTCGCTCGACTCGCCGCCCTCCTGGGCGTTCTCGTACGTCACCTCCTCGAGCTGCACCTCGCGGAACACGGCTCGGAGCGCGTCGGCGAACGGTGAGCTCTCCGCGTACGACCACACACCGAATACGCCCCCCGGTGCCAGGTGTCGTTTGGCGCGGCGCAGACCCGGTGCCGAATAGAAGCTCGCGCTGGTCTCGTCGAGCTTCTCGTCTGGTGAGTGGTCGACGTCGATGAGGATGAGATCGAAGCCCGGGGCGCCGGGCTGCGGCGCCTCGGCGAGACGGCGGTAGACGTCGCCCGCCACCACGGCGAGTCGCTCGTCGGCGTTGAGCTCCTGCGCCAGCGGCACGAGCCCGCGGCCGAGCCAGTCGATCACCTGGGGGAGAAACTCCACCACCTCGGCTCGCGCCACCCGGGGCGAGCGCAGGCTTTCGTGCGCTGTGTAGCCGAGTCCGAGCCCGCCGATCAGGACGCGCAGCGCTTCGCCGGCGTGCATTTCGAGTGCGACCCGTGCGAGAGCGCGCTCCGATGCGGTGTAATAGCTGCTCATCAACAGCTGATGATCGAGGGTGATCTCGGTGACGACGGTGCCGGGCTCCGAGAGCAGCTCGCGCCGGCGCAGGCACAGGGGGCCCAAGTCGGTGGCTTCGTCGGCCAGGATTTCGATATTGCGCGGCTGCACAGCGCTCGGACTCTAGCTCGTCGGCTCCTGGCGCGGGCTCGACTGGGTTGCCCAGGGGAAGAGGGCAGGCCGGGGCGCGCGGCGTGGCGCTCCTCTGCCTCGGGGACGCGGGCGATCGCCGGGCGGTGCCACGTCGCCCCCGACCCGTGCCGCCGGCGTGCTGGAGGCGGCCGGCCGAATCAGAGATCGATCGTGAAGCGCAAGCCGACGGCGAGGGCGTCCCTGCCTTGCCCGCCTGGATTCGCGACGAATTGCAGGTCTGGCTGCAGGCTCAGCCACGGCGTGATCTGGGCCTTGTAGAACAGCTCCACGACGGTCTCGTGATCCCTCCCATCCAGCCGCTCGACGCGATCGCTGAAGCGGGCGTGAGCCACGCCCACGCCCAGGCTGTCCGCGTCGCGGCAGGGTAGGGCTCCGCTGTAGAGCAGGCCGACGCCGAAGTAGAGCGGCAGCTCGTTGCGATCGTCGGGTGCCCAGCCGAACTGCACGAAGCCAGCCAGCCCCTGCACCTCTTCGGAGTCGCCGGCTTCCACGAAGAGGAGCTGTTCGAAGGCGAGATAGAACCCGTAGTTGTCCGACAAGACTTTGGGCGTCGCGGCACCGCTGATCTTCTCGACGTCTCCGCTGTGGTACCAGGCGGCGATGCGATAGGCGCCGGCGTGCCACGTGTCGCTGAACAGCGAAGTGCGAAGCGTCAGCTCGACGATGGTGAACGCCCCCCGCTCGCCGTCGAAGCGGGCGTCGAATCCGGAGCTGCCCCCGTCGGGCGCCCCGTCGTAGGCGCCGGCGCCCAGCGTCATCCCGTCCGCCGGCTGCAGGAAGAGCGCGGCTCCGAGAGCCGGCTCCGGGAAGGTGGGCATGGGCACCGTGAGAATCAGGCCGAAGGAGGCGTTGATGAAGTCGCCGCCGATATCGAGGAGGCCGAAGTCGGTGTTGGCGTCCTGCTTGCCGAGCTTGATCCGGAGCTGCTCCGCGAAGAGGCTCTGCTCGAGCCAGTACTCACTCACCTGGGTGAAATCGTGGGCGTCGATGTTGCTGATCGTCTGAACGTCACCCACGTAGTCGTCGGTGATGCCCTGACCGTGGCCGTCCTGGAAATAGAAGAAGAAGCTACCGCCGGGCCACAGGCCGAGCCGCTCGGTGTCGAGGCTGGCCGTGAGATCGAGATTCCCGCGGTACTCGGTGGCGTCGTTGCTGCTGATCCCGCCGCGCAGATTGGAGAAGACCTCGCCCGTGTAGGTCGCCTCGAAGCTCACACCGCGCTCGTCCAGCCACGGACGCGCTCCGCCCCAGTCGCCCGTGGCGTGCTCCCAGAGCCACCAGGGCTTCGAGAGGCCGTCCGGGCTCCGGGGGTCTCCTGCTCCAGCTGCTGGGGGTCTTTCCGGGAGGCAGGGGAATGCTCTCCGTGCTGGCGCACTCGCGGCTCTTGCGGGATTTCCTCTCCCGCGAGGGCCGGAGCGCCAGTGACGAACCAGGCGGCGGCCAGCGCAAGAGGTGTTCGCCTGAGGAATCGCATGCAGGTCTTCCGCTGCTCTCCCGCGAGTGAAGCGCCCGAGAAGGGAACGATCGCTGGTTGTCCCCTACGAAAGCGGGGGCGGGTGCCTCGAGTGTCTGCGGGGCCGTCCGGCGCAGCGGTCGTTCGCGGCACGCTTCTCCGGGTTGCCCGGGCACGCGCCGCAGCTCGTGCCGTGTTGCCGCGTCGCGGTCCGCCATGCCCGAATCACCAGGAAGCCCGTCGCGACGGCCAGGACAGCGAAGACAATCACTTCCTGCCAGAAGACGTCTAGGGCCGGCATATTCGACCTCTGCTGCTCCGCTGGGCTTGCCTACTCATTCGCGAGCCCTCGGGGCTCTGGTCCAGCCCGCTCATGCGAACCCCAAGAGCCTGCCACCCTGGTAGGTGACGAAGGCCGCGGCCCAGGCCAGTGCGGTCATGTAGCCGAACATGAAGAGGGGCCAGCGCCAGCTGGCGGTTTCGCGCCTCACCACCGCCACGGTGGCCAGACACTGACAGGCGATGACGAAGAAGACCGTCAGGCTCGCCGCGACGAGCGGAGTCCAGGTGGGCCTGCCGGTCTTGGGATTGACCTCGGCGCGCATCCGCTCGACCAGCGGCGAGCTGGTCTCGTCGGCGTCCCCCATGCTGTAGATGGTCCCGAGTGCGCTCACGGCGACCTCTCGCGCCGCAAGGCTGGCGATCAGCGCCACGCCGATCTTCCAGTCGTAACCCAGGGGAGCGATCGCGGGCTCGATGAATCGCCCGAGCCGGCCCATCGCGCTCTGGGAGAGCGCGTAGCTCGCCTGCTCATCGTCGAGCTCCGCGAGGCGTGCCTGCAGCTCTTCGCTCGGCTCGCCCCCGGATGTCCCCGAGAGAAGCGCGGACAGCTCGGCTCGCCTCTCCTCGATCTCCGGCTTGGAGCCGACCTGGGGGTAGGTCGCCAGGAACCAGAGCACGATGGCGACGGCGAAGATGATCGTTCCGGCGCGCGTCAGGAAGAGCTTGCTTCGCTCCAGCATGCGCCACAGGACGTCCCGCAAGCGCGGCAGGCGGTAGGGGGGGAGCTCCATCACGAACACGGACTGCTCGCCCTTGATCACGAAGCGCTTGAGCGCCCAGGCGGCGAGGACGGCGAAGCTAACTCCAAGCACGTAGAGGGCCAGCAGGGTCAGCCCCTGGGTGCCGAGAAAGCCGAAGAGGGTGCCGGCTGGGATGAAGGCGCCGATCAGCAGCGCGTAGACCGGAAGCCGCGCCGAGCAGGTCATCAGCGGCGTGACCATGATCGTCACCAGCCGGTCGCGCTGGTTCTCGATGGTGCGGGCGGCCATGACGCCCGGGATCGCGCAGGCGAAGCCGGAGAGCAACGGGACCACCGAGCGGCCGCTCAGGCCCACCCGCTTCATGATGCGGTCCATGATGAAGGCGGCCCGGGCCATGTAGCCCGTGTCTTCGAGCAGCCCGAGAAAGAAGAAGAGGATCAGGATCTGGGGCAGGAAGATGATGACGGCACCCACTCCGGCGATGATGCCGTCGATGAGCAGGCTGCGGATCGGCCCCTGCGGCAGGCTCGCGCCCACCTGGTCTCCGAGGCTCGCGGTCGCCCCGTCGATTGCGTCCATGAAGGGCCCCGCCCAAGCGAACACCGACTGGAATATCAGCGCGAGGATCAGAAAGAAGAAAAGCGGCCCCGCGACCCGGTGGGTCAGGACCGCGTCGATCCGGTCGGTCAGCGCCGTCGTCGGCAGTGAGGTCCGTTCGACGACCCGCCCGGTCAGTGGAGTGATCCACGCGTAGCGGCCTGAGATCTCCGCCTGCTCGCTCGACACCCCCGCGCGATCCAGCGCCGCCTGGGCCTCTCGAACCTCCGACCAGAACGCGGGCGAATGGTGAACTTCGAAGAACGCTGCTCCTTTCTGGGTGAGCGCCCGAAGCGCATCGCTGAAGCGCTGCTGCGGCGAGAGACCCGGAAGGTCTCGCTCCAGCCGGTGCGCGAGTGCATGGGTCGACTCCTCGACTGCGAGGTCGAGCTTCCACTTCCGTCTCGCCGGAATCGGGAGTGGACCGCAGATGGCGGCCTGCAGCTCTTCGAGGCCCTCGCCTCGAGAGGCCACCATGGGGATGACGGGAACGCCCAGCTCCTCGCTGAGCTTCTGGGCATCGATCTCGATGCCGGCCCCCTCGGCCGCGTCGACCATGTTGAGTGCGACGATCGTCGGCTTGCCCAGGTCCAGCACCTGGCTCGCGAGATAGAGGTTTCGCTCGAGGTTGCTGGCATCGATCAGACACACCACCAGATCCGGACGACGGGAACCTTCGATGGCGCCGATCAGCACGCGGTAGGCGACCTCCTCGTCGAGGGATCGGGGATTGAGACTGTAGGTGCCGGGGACGTCGATGACCGTGATCGGCATACCATCGGGCCCGACCATGGAGCCGGTCTTGCGCTCGACGGTGACTCCCGGGTAGTTGCCCACCTTCTGGCGCAGTCGGGTCAGGCGGTTGAAGACGGTGGTCTTGCCGACGTTGGGGTTTCCGGCCAGGGCCACCAGGCGCTCCGGTTGCGGCACGGCGCTCGCAGCGCTGATCGGGGTGCGCGCGGGCTCACTCACGAGGATTCGCCAGCCCGGGCTATTTCGATCTGCTCGGCTTCCTGTTTGCGCAGAGAGAGGTGATAGCCGCGGAGCTTGACTTCAATGGGGTCGCCCAGGGGTGCGAGCTTCACGACCTCGATCTCCGTTCCCTGCAGGACCCCCATCTCCAGCAGCCGGGTCGGCGGTGAGGCGCCAGCCCAACCGACGACGACGCCGCGCTCGCCGGGCTTCAGGTCTCTCAGCGTGCTCATCTTTGCGGCATCTCTTCGACGAAGACCCCTGCCGCCAGATCGGCGGGAATGGCAATGCGCGACGCTCCAATGCCGACGATCATGCCTTGCTGGTTACTGATGATGTGGATCTCGGCTCCTTCGCGGATGCCGAGATCGCGGAGCCGACTGGCAGCGTGGTCGTCGAGGGAGAAGAAGCAGACCTCGACGGCCGGCCCTTGCGGCACGAGGGTTAGCGGGATGGCGGGACCTCGGGGACAGCTCGTGGCGCACGTCATGTCGGCTCAACCTCGTGGAATGGGATGGTCCTGGCGAGCGGCGGGGACTTTACTGGAAATGAAATTCGTTTTCAATATGTCTGCCGCCGCCTGGGACCGCCTCCAACGCCGAGATCCACCGGCTACGAGCGCCGGGCTTCTGCGTCCTGGCTCGAAAGGTGAGAGTCGAGCGGGCATTTCGCTCGAGCTAGCCGTTGAGCAGCGGAGCCACCTGGCTGCCAAACGCCTCCATCTGATCGAGCAGCTCGCTCAGCGAACGGTTGCGAAAGCGAACCTGCAGATGGTTGGCGCCGAAGCTGCCGAATTCGCGCAGGCGCTCGGCGATGTACTCGGGACTGCCGCTGAGGACCTCTCCATCGATCTCCCAGGAGGGTTGCCCCACGTACAAGGGCTCGGTGATGGCGCCAATGTCGAGCGGTGCAGCGCCGAGGGCCTGCTTGCGGCGCTCTCTGAGAGCTGCGATCGCATCGCTCAGCCCTTGGAGTCCGGCCTGCTGGGGAAGCCAGCCGTCCCCCAGCTCGGCGGCCCGACGCAGAGCCGGTTGCGAGGAGCCGCCGACCCAGATGGGGATGCGGGCCTGGCGTGGCCGTGGTGCCAGGCCGGCATCGGCGACCGACCAGCGTCTACCCTGGTGTTCTGGATACTCTTGATCGAATGCCTTGCGAATCAGTTGGATGGCTTCGTCGGTGTCGCGACCGCGATGCCGAAAGTCGGCTTCCAAGACCTCGAACTCGCTCTCCACGTGCCCGACTCCCACACCTAGAATCACGCGCCCC
Organism: Deltaproteobacteria bacterium; assembly: GCA_019310965.1. Taxonomy (GTDB): domain Bacteria; phylum Myxococcota_A; class UBA9160; order UBA9160; family SMWR01. Next base: position 446 of record JAFDDG010000093.1, on the reverse strand, counting down.
CTCGACAGCTCATCCAGCGTCATGAAGGACTTTGCGGCCAATAGGGGATGACGGTGCGCCACGACGTAGACGTGAGAGAGCAGGCGTACTTTCCGTGTGATTCCAGCCAGATAACCGAGCGTGGCGATCGTGTCGTACCATTGTGTTCCCATGGCAGACTGCAGCGCTCTCGGGATCGCGGTGTGATCGCAGACACCGAGGTAGAAGAAGCCCGTCTCGTCCGCCTTGCGGGCGATGGCATCGATGGCATCGACATCGGCATCCAACTCCCACGCTTCGGCATATATACTGCTGGTGGACTGGACCGGAAGTTGCATTCCGTAGACGAGAGCGTTCGGCGGAATGATCGAGTCAAGCATGCTTCAACCACCGAATGGCCAATCGAGAAATCTGCATTCCGCGTCGGCGTGGATGTGTGGAAGCACGCAACATTCGGATGTCGCGTG
>JAFDDG010000135.1 GCA_019310965.1 Deltaproteobacteria bacterium | reverse complement strand
GTAGGTCTGCTCGACGAACTCCGGCAGCGGCGTGCCGGCTTCGACCAGCCCCGCGGCGGCGAGCTCGGCCGGCACGCTGACCTGGGTCTCCCGGTAGTGGGCGTAGTACGCGCCAAATGGGACGACGAGACCGCGCGCCACATTGCCGGGAAAGAGGTGTTTCAGCTCACCGAGAAACGCGGCCTTCGGCCCGACGCGCACACCCGAATCGCCACGCCGCAGGGAGGCCAGGTCGACGACATCTCTCGATGCGAGATCGAGGCGCTCCACGTCGATATCGAGCTTGCCGCCGCCCTCACCCAGTGCACCGTCACCGCCGCGCTCCCGGTTGCGCGTGTACTCGCCGAGGATCTCGCGATCGGCGGAAGTCAGCTCGGCCTCGGCCTTCACGACGACCCGACCCCCGGGCGTCACGATGTAGAAGATGCGCTGCCCATCGAACGGACGAAAGCGCTCGTAGGGTCGAGCACCGAGGACGGCGTTGGGGATGCCGAGCGCCCGCGCGAGCAGCTGGACGTGGGAGACGACATTGCCCTCCCCCCGCGTCAGGATGCCGGCCGCGGGGTCGAGATCGGCCGGCGTCTCCGGCAACGCCAGCACCTCGTCGCGCGAGTAATCGCCAGGGGCGGGCGCGACGCGCAGCGTGCCGACGGCGAGTCCCGGGTTGAGCGCGCGAACACCGCGCTCCACGGTCTCGCCGAACAGCTCGTGACGCACCGGCTTGCCAGCGGCTGCGAATGTCTCGAGCCGTTCGAGCGTCGCCGCGAAGAGCATCAGCGGGGAGCCGCGCAGCACGTCGTCCGGGATGTGACCGATCTCGGGAACGACGTGACTCCACGGCAGCCACACCTCCTCGAGCGCGTAGCGCGTGGTCGCCTGGGCCCACTCGACGACCCGCGCCGCCCGCGCCAGATCTCGTTTCAGCGTCTGCCGCGTGGGAGCGCCCTGCGAGAGCAGGCCGCGCAGCTCGCCAGTCGCCGCGGCGCGCTCGCGCTCCATCAGGAGCCCAGCGCCGTAGGCTGCGTCGACCAGGCCGAGCAGCACTTCGACGTGCTGGCGAGCAGAGAGCGCGGCGCTGCCGCTGAAGCGCTTCTCGCCGCGCTGCTGGATCACGGCGGCCGCGGTGATCGCGACATCCACCAGACGGCGTCGGTCCGCAGGCGAGCCCTGCTTTGCTTCGACACGGCGTCGCGCCGCCACCATCAGCTCGCCGAGCGCAGCCGTCGCAGCCACCGCATCCGCGTCGCCGCGCGGCACGCGCGGCGCGAGTGCCTCGCGCGCGCCCACGTCTTCGAGCTCCGCCAGCTGGACCAGCAGGGCGTCGGCGTCGAGGTGCGTCAGCTTGCGGATCTCCGCGATCAGCTCGTCGCACCGATCCCGCAGGCTCCCCGCCTCGAGGCCATCCCGGTAGGCTTCGATGCGCGGAATGTGGGCCGCCGAGATCTGGTTGTGCACCGCGTCGCGTAGCGGCTTGAAATCGGCCCGGGTTCTGTGAATGGCGCTGGCCAGGTTGCGCGCCTTACCGATCGCACCCTGGTCGTCTCGCACGAAGAAGCGACGCTGCAGCTCGTAGGCCAGCAGGTAGTGGCGGGGCTCTTCGAAGCTCTCGAGATCCAGGTAGCGCTCGAAGAAGCGCGGCGCGGCCCGTGCCTCGTATTCGGCGCCGGCGAGGCCACCGTAAGCGCGCATCACCGCGAGCTTGTGCCGAGGCTGAGTCTCGACCAGGAACTTCTCGAGGATGTAGCCACGGACCAGGTCGTGGTGATCTGGAAAATCGTCCCACGTGAAGAGGTCCCGCGCGAAGAGATTGCCGACGTAGAGCCCCTGCTGCGCGAGCGCTTCGGCCCACGGCTCGCGCCACGCTGCGCAGAATTGCGCGGCCCCGCCGCACGGGCTCACGATGCGACCATCGGGAAGCTGGACCGGTCTTCGCTCGCCGTTGCGGCAGACACAGTAGTTCCGCGTGTAGGGACCCTTCCGCTTTGCGAGCACGAGCTGCCAGTTGCGCTCCAACTCGCTCGCCTGGGACTCGGTCAGCACCGGGCCGCGCGCCGCCCCCCCTCCCGCTGCGACGAGCGTGATCGCCGCCAGCGCTGCGGCCAGCCAGAAGGTTCCTTGTCGCATTTCACCCCGCTTCTTGCACCCATCTTGACATGCGAGGGCGCCACCGCCACGGCTATCCTGCCGGCATGCAAGGAACCGGGAGTCTGTTGCTGGGCTGGCTGTGTGCGCTCCCGCTGCTGGCACACGCCGACGCGGCCCCCGAGCGACCCGCCGCGGGGTTTCTCACCTCGATCCAGGCGTCGGCCTCGCTCCAGGGGGTCTTGGACGAAGCCATCGGGGAGCTGCGCCGCCAGGACTCCGCCTTGCACGAGCAGACGATCCGCGCAGCGCTCATCGATCTTCCCGGCGAGGGCCCGGCCCAGCTGGCGCACTGGAACGGCGATTCATCCGTCTATCCCGCCAGCGTGCCGAAGTTCGCCTACTTGATGGCCGCGTATGCCTGGCGGGATCTGGGTCGCCTCGACATCGATACGGCTTTCGACCGGCAGCTCCAGGCGATGATCTACCACAGCAGCAACAGCGCGACACAGCGCGTATTGCGGCGGCTCACGCGCACCGAGCCCGGCCCGCGCCTGAGCGCCGAGGAGTACGCGCAATTCGCCTACCGACGCCACGCGGTCAAGCGTTGGCTCCAGGAGCTGGGCATCGCGGACCTCCACCTGGTGCATCCCACCTACAACGGCGGGGGCGACCTGCACGGGCGTGACGTTCAGTTTCTCGAAGATCGCAACGTGCCCGGGAGTCTTCCGGACCAGACGGGGCAGTTCCGCAATCGCCAGGCCATGACGGCGAACGGCACCACGAGGTTGTTGGCGCTGCTGGCAGAGGGTCTCGCGCTCACACCCGCCACCTCGGCGGAAGTGCTGGCACGCATGCGCCGCGACCCGAGGCGCCAACCCTACCTCTGGAAACGCATCGCGGGCGGCGCCGATCCCGGCGCTGGCGACCTCGAGGTCTACTCGAAAACCGGCACATGGGGGCCCATCTACGCGGACGCCGGCATCGTGCGGCACCGCAGCGGTCACCAGCTTGCACTCAGCGTCTTCATCGAGGGCACTCCGGCCTACCGGGGGCCCTTCATCGCAAAGCTCACCCGCGCGTTGGTGAGCGAGCTCCTCACGGAAGGCGCAACAGCTTCCGGTCGACCTGGTAGCCGTACCCGACCCGCCGCAGCTCGCGGTTGAAGTCCATGCCCTCGTGGCTCAACCGATCGACGCCCTTGATCTTGTAGAACTGGATCGCTTCCGGGTGGTAAGGCGCCTCGTACAAGGTGAGCCCCTGCCAGTGCTTGCCCTCGCGCGTCCTGTGTCCGACGAACCTGCCCTCACACACGTCGCCAAAGGTCACCTGCCCGATCGGTCCGTAGTTCATGTCGCCGCCGTACATCCACGCGTAGAAGTCCTCGCGGTTGTTCTGCGCCCAGATCTGCTTCGCCACGCGTGCATTGGTATGGCGGAAGGCGAAGTAGTACTGCACTCCCATGATTTCGACGTTTCCATCGCCGCGCCGGTCGAAGACGTCGTAGCAGTGCGACGGGCTGCGATAGTGCACGATGCCCTGCATCGCCTCGGACACGCTGGGCAGCAGCTCGCGCAGCTCTGCCAGATGCCCGGAGCCCAGCCGTGTACAGCCGTGCGAGACAGGACCGCGGCTGGTGAGCGCGACGCGATTGTAGGGCTTGCCGTTGCGGCTGCCCTCGGTGTACTCCACCCACTCCTTCGGCAGCAATTTGTGGCCCGCAATCCAGTTGCTGATGCCGGTGTTGTGAATCGAGTTGTAGGAGCTGCCGCCAGCATACTCGTAGGGGAACATCGGGATGAGGCCGTAGTACCCGGCTCCAGAGATGTAATCCACCATCCCGACCATGCCGGTGCCGTGCATGCGTGGCATCAAGAACCACACGCCCGGCGTCGTGATCATCGGGATGGGCTTGCCGTCGTAGCTCGTCGTGGTGTCATACGTGCCGGCCGGGTAGATGGCCGTGAACTCCCAGTAGTCGAGCTTTTCGTCTCGCAGGTGAGCGCGATAGATACCCCTCGTGAGATCGTGGAAGAAGGCTCGAGCCTTCTCGCCAAAGTCCGCCGCCGCGTCACTTTTAGCCAGCAGCAGCAGCTCGGTGAAGGCCTGCGCCTGCGTCTCCTCGAGCTCGTAGACAAACAGGCGCCGCGGGACGAGCTCGTTGACGAGCTCGAGCTGCGCCCCGAGCTCGTCGCCGGGCTCCGCCGTCGCCAGGAGCTTGCGCCAGCGCGTCACCAGGGCATTCCAGTCCATCTGGATGTGATAGAGACGCTCCGGGTTGAGGCGATCCAGCGCCTCGAGGTTGAGCCGCTGCCACTCCGCGTCGGAGACACTGCCGCGTCGCCGTGCCAACGCGTGCAGGCCCTTCTCGTCGAAGCGCTGGTGATAGTCTTCCCAGGCGGTATTCGACGTCAGCTCGATGACGCCCGCATCGATGACCTCCTGGTAGAGGTCGTGTCGTGCGACCTGGTCCTCGAGATAGTGATCGATCGTTTCCGGCGCCAGCACCATGCGCACGCGCAGCTGGTTGCCGCGGGCAAGATGGATCTTGATGCGATGTCCATCTTGTACGCGCGGTGCGAAACCGGTGTAGAAGTTGGGGTCGTAGTCGTTGAAGAAGACACCGGCTGCACCGGGGTCCTGCCAGCGGGTCGCCGTCTGTCCCGCGGCAGGTGCCGCACTCGTCGCCGCGATGAGCGCCAGGATCGAAGCCATGCGTGCCGCAGGTCTCATGTGGAGCCTCCTCCACACGCATTCTAACCCGAGGTGAGGACGCCGGGCGTCAGCAACCCGCAGCGGCTCCTGCTTCCTTCCCGCGTCGCTTCACTTCGCCGCGAAGATGTGGAGGCTGGTGACCGCATCGGCAAAGCCCCGCGCCTGCTCCTCGTCGATGCCGAGGCGCTCCATCGCCTGCCGCACCGGCGGGTCATCGAACGAGAGGGCGTCGACGAAGCTCGCCTCGCGCTCCACACGCACCTCGCTGAAGCCGGCCTTCGCGATGGTCTCGAGGTACTCGGTGCGCAGGCTCGCACCCCCGACACAGCCGATGTAGGCGTCGATGCTGTCCAGAACCGCCTGGGGCAGCGGGCGGTCCAACACGATGTCGGAGATCATCAGCCGCCCCCCGGGCCGCAACACGCGGAACGCCTCGCGATAGACGCGCTCCTTCTCCGGCGAGAGGTTGACCACGCAGTTCGAAATGATCGCGTCGACACTCTCGTCCTCGACGGGGAGCGCCTCGATGTTCCCCTTGCGGAACTCGACGCGGCTCTCCAGCCCGACCTTGTGCGCATTCTCCCGCGCCTTGTCCAACATGGCGTCGGTCATGTCCACACCGATGACGTGACCGCTGGCTCCCACCTGGCGCGCAGCCAGGAAGGCATCCATGCCCGCGCCGGAACCCAGGTCGAGCACGGTCTCGCCGGGCCGCAGCCGGTCGATGGCCGTTGGGTTGCCGCAGCCCACGCCGAGGTTCGCGCCCTCGGGCACGGCCTCGAGCTGCTCGTCGCTGTAGCCGATGCGACGCGCCATCGCCTCCGCGCGCTCTGCATCTGCCGAGGTGGACTCCTGTGCAACGTGGGTGTAGCCCTCCCGCACCTTCTCGCGGAGTTCGTCTGCCTGCTGGGGTCGCTGATTCGTCGCCATCGTTCTGCCTCCTCACCCGGGTTGGCGCGCACGGGCATGGCATGAATTTGATATTTCCAAGGTTATAGAAATATAGAGGAGTGTCAAGCCAGGATGTCCGACCCCGCCGGCGCATGCGACCCCGCGGGGGCCGCATGCGCCGGGCTGCGAAGGCCTCCTGCAGCGCTCTGGCGGCGGCGAATCCAGCGGCCCGCAGCGGCGCCCCCAACCCGCAGCTCGCGTCCTATCCTTGCGTTCCGTCCGAGAGATCCGCCTGAACCCACTGCAAGGACGAGCATGACCGCCCGAGCCACGCCTCCTCGCTATCGCGCTCTGGTCCGGTCCGACATCGACCGGATCGACCAGCTCCAGCGCCTGGCCCCCAGCGAGAGAGAAGCCATGAAGGCGGTGTCGGCGGTCTTGCCGTTCCGCGTCAACGAGTACATCGTGAACGAGCTGATCCGCTGGGACGACGTTCCCGACGACCCGATCTACCAGCTGACGTTCCCGCAGCCCGGGATGCTCGATGCCAAGGACCTCGACCGCATGCTCGACCTGGTGCGGCGGGACGCGCCGGCCACGACGCTCCAAGCCGCGGCGCGAGAGATCCAGACA
>JAFDDG010000092.1 GCA_019310965.1 Deltaproteobacteria bacterium | reverse complement strand
CAGTTCCCACTAGGGGTGGAGGATGAACGAAAGCTCTTTGTCCCCGCGGGATTTGACTGAATACCCCTTACCGGACGCAAAAACAGCGCTGGAATCGCCTCTGCCTATGCCGTTCCCTCCGCCACGAGCCGTCGATAGGGAAGCGGCTGCCCACCCGCGACGCGGCGTAGGACGAAGCCGAAGAGTTCGCCCTCGCGCCAGCGACGGTCGAAGCGGTAGCTGAACTCGTCGAGGTAGCGCGGCACGTCACGGGCTTCGAGAACCTCAGCGCGTTCGGACTCACCGGGGTCGATTTCGAGTCCTCGGGATTCCTCGGCCCGGACTTCAAGTTCAACCTCGGGACGCCGGTGGTGGAAGGAACTTTCTCCGTCTCCTCCGGCGTGCCTCTCATGGGACCCGTCGGCACCGCTCTCTTCCTCGTCGCTCTGGGGGCGGGCGGGATCGGGGCCGCGAGGCGCACTACGCCTCGTCGTATTCCGCGAAGGTGAAGGAGGCCTTTGCCGGGAAGCGATCGGTGGCCAGCGACACCTGCCGATACGCCTTGTAGCCGGGGATCGAATCGCCCAGGTCGAGGTCCGCCGCGACCTGCATCCCATTGCGCTCGGCCATCTCGAGCACGCCCGCGATCGAATCCACGCGGAAGACGATCGTCAGCAGGCCCTCGCCCCGCTCCTCGAGGATCTGCGCCATCGCCGAGTCGTTCGAGCCCCGCTCCGAAGTCCGTACGCGAGAGCACGCCGTGCGACTCGGTGGTGGAGCGGTCGAACTCCAGGCCGAGCAGCTCGGCGAGGCCGTCGGCTTCCTTGTCCGGGTCCTGGACCACGAGCTCGACGCGATTGATGCCAAGGATCTTCATCTGCGTTTCCTCCCAGAATGGCTGCATTCTGGACTAGTCTCGTCGGTGTGAAAAGCCGGAACGAGCGAGCGACGTGGCGTGTCGACGTGTCCGAGGCCGTCGATCTCGACGGCTGCTTGGAGGTGGCGGTCGACGTGGTGCTGCCGCCGCGCGAGGCGCTGCGGGCGCCGGCGACGCTGCTCTTCTGCCTGCCCGGCGGCTTCCTCACGCGTCGCTACTTCGATCTGGGCGATCCGTCGGACCCCGTCGAATGCACCTACAGCTTCGCGGAGCACATGGCCGGGCTCGGCTATGCGGTCGCCGCGCTCGATCACGTCGGCGTGGGCGACAGCTCGAAGCCCGAGCGCCTCGAGGACGGCTATTCACTCGGTGTGGATGAGATCGCGCGCAGCAACCAGTGCGCCTGGAGGGAGGTGATGGCGCGCGTCGCCCGGAGCCTCGGAGTGGCCACCGATGAGCTCGTCTCGGTTGGCGTGGGTCACTCGATGGGCTCGGCGCTGACGGTCGCGCAGCAGGCGAACCACGGGCCGCATCGCCTGCTCGTGCTGCAATCCTTCGGGTCGGGAGGCCTGCCCGCCTTCCTGCAGGGCGACGAGCCGAGCTACGCGAACGATCCGGAACGGACTCGGGCGCACGTCGGTGAGCTCGTCCGTGCGCGCTTCGGAACGCCGTATCCCGGAGCGGCCAATGAGGAGGACGCGGGGACGAGCGCTGCCTTCTCGGTCGGCAGCGCGCCCCCCCTCGCCGAGCGCTTGCTGAGCGGCGTGGCGACCAACCTGCTCGCAACTTGCGGGCTGCTCACGATGATTCCCGGCGCCTACGCTCCCTACGCGGAGAAGATCGCCGTGCCCTGCTTCATCGCGATGGGCGACAAGGATCTGCTCGCGGCCCACCAGGTGCCGCCGATGTTGCCGAACGCGTCGGAGACGGTGGCCTACACGCTGCCCGACTCGTGGCATTGCCACAACGTCGCGAACACGCGCCAGCAGATGTGGGACCGGACGGCGCGCTGGCTCAACGCGATGCTCTGCTAGCCGGTCACGACACGAACACCGCTCTCGCTGCGGTTCAGCTCGCGATCGAGCTCCGCGAGATCGACCAGTAGCTGTTCAGTGCGTTGCTTGCCGAGGATCTCGTCGAGCTGCTCCGTGATCTCGACCTGTAGGGCCTCGATGTCGCCCAGCAGCTTCTGGCCGCGGCGCGTGTAGACGACGCGCCGGGCGCGTCCGTCCCGTGCGTCCGGCACCCGCGTCAGATAGCCGTCGTCTTCGAGCTGCTGCACGAGCTGTCCGGCCCGCTGGATGCTGAGCCCCGCTCGCTCTGCGAGGGCGGACATGCCCAGCCCCTCCGCGGGTAGATTCGGCACCAGGTGGCTCACGGAGACCGTCAGGCGATGCCCTCGCTCGCGCAGGCCGTCGCTGATCCGCGTTCGGACCGCCGACGAGACCGACACCAGGTGTCGGCTGATATGAGAGACTTCGCGAGGGGCCACGGGCCGCAATATACGAAATTTTCTTTGTCATATGCAAAATTTTCTTTACTATAGGCGCGCCGGGAGACCATTCATCCAAGGAGAGCAACCATGTCCGAGCAACGACGACTCTTCTCCCTGATTCGCACTGCGTGATCACCAGCGATCAGGTCAAGCAGAATCTCGCCGCGAAGTACCACGAGGCCTGGGACGCCGGGATGGCGAAGTACGACGCCCAGCTCGAGAGCGTGCAGGGGGGCGAGAAGCTCGAGCTCGAGGACTTCGTCGACCTCGAAGCCGCGCGCCATCCGGGCTATTTCGATTCGAAGGCGCGCCTCGACGCGATGGATGCCGACGGCGTCGAATGCGAGGTGATGTACTCGGAGTTCGACTTCACGAGCAAGGTGTATCAGGTCGGCGAGCACTGGAAGGAGTGCGCCACGGCCTACAACGACACACTCTTCCAGTTTGCCTCGATCGATCCGAAGCGCATCCTGATCACGTATCAGCTGCCGCTGATCGACATCGATTATGCGGTCTCCGAGATCCATCGCCTGGCGGAGCGCGGTGCGCGCTCGATCCAGATCCCGAACTTTCCGAGCGAGCTCGGGATGCCCGACTACCACGACGAGCGCTACGAGCCGCTGTGGCACGCGTTCGAGGAGACGGGTGCCGTGGTTGCGAATCATCTGAGCCTGAGGGGGACGCTGTGGGAGGTCTTCCGCCGCGACCCGACGCCGCAGAAGGGCATCTTCACCGGGCTGCCGGGCTTCGCGCTCGCGGAGACGCTGGAGTGGTACATCCTGACCGGCATCCTCGAGCGCCATCCCAAGCTGCGCGTGGTGTTCGTCGAACCCGGACTGTTCTGGCTGCCGGGCTATATCCGTTTCCTCGACAGCCGGATGCACTTTCACTACGACTTCCCGGGCGTGAAGGAGCTGCCGTCGACCTATTTCCGCAACCAGATGGCGGCGACCTTCGTGCACGAGCCCGAAGGGATCGAGCTGCGGCACCAGATCGGCATCGACAATGTGTTGTGGTCGACGGACTTTCCGCATCCCGTCTGCAACTGGCCGAACGCCGGCGAGAAGATCCAGAAGCAGTTCGAGGGTGTTCCGGAAGACGAAGTGCGCGCGATCACGTGGGGCAACGGCGCGCGCATGTACGGCATCTCCTGAAGTCCCAGGGAGCCAAGACGCATGGCAGGCGTACTGGACGGAATCCGCGTACTCGACCTCAGCTGGGGCATCTCGGGCCCGATGGCGACGATGCTGCTCGCCGACCACGGCGCCGACGTGACCAAGATCGAGCCGCCGGGCGGCGATCCGTTTCGCGACGGGCTCGGCTACCGCATCTGGCAGCGCGGCAAACGCAGCGCGATCCTGGATCTGAAGGACGCGGGGGATCTCGCCGTGTTCCGGCAGCTGGCGGACCGGGCCGACGTGCTCGTCGAATCGTTCCGGCCCGGTGTGACGGAGCGCCTCGGCATCGACTACAGCGCGCTGTCGCAGTCGAATCCGTCTCTCGTCTACTGCTCGATCACCGGCTATGGCCGCGACAACCGCCACTCCGATCGCCCGGGCTACGACGCTCTGGTTGCGGCGCGCAGCGGGTTGCAGTGGGAACAGCGCGGCTGGCCGGGCGGATCGGCGCCGCGGCTGGCGGGCCGGGAGCCGCTGTTCCCGGATCTCGAGATTCCGCAGGAAGAGATGCAGGGAGCACCGCGCGAGGGGCCGCTGTTCCCGGCTTCGCGCTTCCCGAGCCTGGGCGCCTGCTATGCGGCGGTCACGGCCATCAGTGCGGCGCTGCGCGCGCGCGAACGCACGGGACGCGGGCAGTGGGTCGAGACGTCGCTGCTGCGCGGTGCGCTCGCCGCGGGCGTGATGTCCTTCGGCAAGGCCGAGGACTTCGAGGCCGCTGGCTTCATGACCTGGGTCGGCGACAGCCGCTCGCAGAAGGGCCTGTTCGAGTGCAAGGACGGGCGTTGGGTGCACTGCTGGCCGCCGAACCCGCGCTTCGTGTTGGCGGCGGGTGAGGGCGACACGCTCGACGCCCACCCCGATCTGCGCGTGCGCGACGACCCGGATCGCATCGCGCTCGCCACCGAAGAGATCTTCGTGCTCCACCACTACTGGGAGCCGATGGCGAAGACCATCAAGAAGTTCACGGCCGACGAGTGGACGCAGGCCGGCGCCGATGCGGGCGTCTGCATCCAGAAGATCCTCACGCCCGAAGAAGGGCTGGCGGATCCGCTGCTGTTCGATGATGGCTGTGTCGCGGAGATCGAGGATCCCGAGGTCGGACGCATCCGCGGCGTCGGCATCACCTACAGGCTCGATACGAGCCCGGGGGAGATCCGGGGGCCGGCACCGAGGGCGGGGCAGCACACCGACGAGGTGCGTGCGGAGGCCGCTGCCGCGGCCGAAGCCCCGACGCCTGCTCCGGGCAAGGGCGAGTCGCTCGCCGGCGGGCCGCTCGAAGGTATCCGCGTGCTCGACTTCGGCCTGGCTGTGGCCGGACCGTACGCGACGCAGATCCTCAGCGATCTCGGCGCCAGCGTCATCAAGATCAATGCCAAGCACGACTGGTACTGGCACCAGTGCCAGATCGCGATGTGCTGCAACCGCGGCAAGAGCAGCATCGCGATCGACCTCAAGCACGAGAACGCGAAGGACGTCGTCCGGCGTCTGATCGCATCCGCCGACGTGCTGATGCACAACATGCGCTACCCGGCGGCGGTCAAGCTCGGCATCGACTACGCCAGCCTGAAGGACGAGTTCCCAGGCCTCGTCTACTGCCACAGCCGGGGCTTCGAGCGCGGGCCGCGCGAGCAGCTTCCCGGCAACGACCAGACGGGTGCATGCCTGGCGGGCGTCGAGTGGGAGGATGGCGGCTGCCACCGCGGCGGCCGACCGTTCTGGTCACTCACCAGCATGGGAGATACCGGCAACGGTTTCCTGGCCGCGACCGCGATCTGCCAGGCGCTCTACGAACGCGAGAAGACAGGGCGTGGACAGTGGGTCGACACGGCGATCGTGAATGCCCAGCTGCTCAACACGTCGTACGCGATCGCGCGGGCGGACGGCACGGGCTTCGAGCGCCCGCTGCTCGACGCCATGCAGACGGGTTTTTCGGCCGGCGTCCGACTCTACCCGACCGCCGACGGGTGGCTGTGCCTATCGCTCGTCAGCGACGCACACTGGGAGGCGCTGGGCCGGGTGCTCGGCGAGGGCGCCCTCGAGGCGGGAGGCCGCTTCGCGACGGCCGAGGCGCGGGAGGCGGCGGACGACGAGGTGGCGAAGATCGTCGAGCACGCGCTCGCCACCCGCTCGGCCGCCGACTGGCTGGGCGTGCTCGACGCGGCCGGTGTTCCCTGCGAGGTGTCGTCCGACCGTGCCGGGATCGAGATGTGGGACGATCCCGAGTCGCTCGAGCGAGCCTGGATCGCCCGCTTCCCGCACCCGGTGGTGAAGGAGCTCGGCCAGGTCGGTCTGGCTTTCGAGTTCTCGGAGACGCCCGCACGCGTGCAGGGTCCGCCGTGCATCGTGGGCGCGGATACGCGCGACGTGCTGGCCGACCTCGGCTACGACGTTGCGGAGATCGAGGCGCTGTTCGAGTCGGGCGCGGTCGGCGACGAGACGGTGAACCCGATGTTGGCGCCCGAAGGCGCGGAGACCGCGAAGTCGCCCTGGGAGCCCGAATGAGTGACGCGACCCCCGCAGTGCAACGCCCGGCGCCCCACGGCTCGCGCGACAGCGCCTTCTTCTGGGAGGGCTGCCGGCGCGGCGTGTTGATGGGTCAGCGCTGTGCGGACTGCGGCGCATGGCGCCATCCGCCGCGGCCGATGTGTCCCCACTGCCAGAGCGTCGAGCGCGAGGAGGTGGAGCTCTCGGGTCGCGCGACGCTCTACTCGTGGGCGAAGCCGGTGCACCCTCCGCTTCCGATGTTCGAGCCCGGCTACCTGATCGCTCTGGTCGACCTCGAGGAGGGGCAGAGGATGCTCTCCAACCTCTGCGACGTCTCGCCCGAGGCCATCGAGATCGGCATGCCGCTCGAGGTCTTCTTCGTCGAGACGGCGGAGGGTGGCGCGGTCCACCAGTTCCGCCCGCGGCAGGCTTCGTGATGGCGTCGTCCAATGGCTCGAACGCGGCGATCGTTGGAACCGGCCAGACCGAATTCTCGAAGAGCTCCGGGCGCAGCGAGCTTCAGCTCGCGTGCGAGGCCATCAAGGCGGCCCTCGACGATGCGGGTTTGACTCCCGCCGACGTCGACGGCATGTCGACCTTCACGATCGACAACAACGAAGACGTCGATCTGGTGCGCTCGCTCGGCGTCGAGAACCTGCGCTTTTCTTCCCGCGTCGGGCACGGGGGCGGTGGCTCGGTCGGGCCCCTGGCGCACGCGATGGCGGCGGTCGACTCGGGGCTCGCGGACGTCGTCGTCTGTTGGCGGGCGATGAACGAGCGCTCCGAGTACCGCTTCGGCGCGTCCAAGATGTCGGCCGTGGGCGGCGCACCCGGTGCCGGCACGGGCTTCATCGAGTGGAGCCTTCCCTTTGGCTCGGCGAGTCCCGCCGCCTGGACCGCCGTACAGGCGCAGCGCTACATGCACCGCTACGGCGTGACCAACGAAGACTTCGGCCACGTCTCCGTCCAGCTGCGCAAGTACGCCTCCACCAACCCGAACGCCTGGTTCTACGAGAGGCCGATCACGCTGGAGGATCACCAGGCCTCGCGCTGGATCGTCGAGCCGATCTTCCGCCTGCTCGACTGCACGCAGGAGAGCGACGGGGGTGTGGCCGTGGTGGTAACGAGCCTCGAGCGAGCCCGCGATCTGAAGCAACCCCCGGTGCGGATCCTGCACGCGACACAGGCCGTGCCGTTCGAGTTCGAGACCGTCACCAACTACTACCACGAAGATCTGTGCAGCTTCGATGCCGGCATCGCCTGCTCGCGGGAGCTCTACCGGCGCACAGGGCTCGGCCCTCGGGACATCCAGGTCGGGATGCTCTACGACCACTTCACGATCGCGATCTACTGGCACCTCGAGGCCAATGGCTTCTGCAAGCAGGGCGAGGCCGCCGATTTCGTGAAGGACGGTCACATCGCGATCGATGGCACGCTTCCCGTGAGCCCAAACGGGGGTCACATCGGCGAAGCCTACATCCACGGCATGAACAACATCGCCGAAGCCGTGCGTCAGGTCCGAGGCACCGCCGTCAACCAGGTCGCGGCCGTCGAGAACGTTCTGGTCTCGGCCGGCACGAGTGGTGCCATCCTCAGCCGCGCCTCGTGAAGCTGGTCGGAACAAGCGTGAGGCGACGCGAGGACCCGCGGCTCCTCAGCGGTCAGGGCACATTTGTCGACGACATTCGCCTGGCCGACATGCTCCACATGAGGGTGCTGCGCAGCGCCGAGGCCCATGCGCGCATCAGGAGCATGGACACGAGCGCCGCGCTCGCGCTGCCCGACGTCGTGACTGTCGTCACGGGCCAGGACGCTCCGCAACTCGCTCCGCCTCTACCGACGATGTCGGCAGCGATACCGGACCTGAAGGTCCCCGCGCATCACGTGTTGGCGGTCGAGAAGGTGTGCTTTGCCGGCGAGGGCGTGGCGGCCGTCGTGGCCTCGGACCCGTACGTGGCATGTGATGCTCTGGACCGGATCGTGGTTGAGTACGAGCCGTTGCCAGCGTTGGTGGACCCCGAGAAGGCGATGGAGCCCGATGCGCCCGTGCTGCACGAAGCGCTCGGTGACAACATCGCGTATCGGCTGCGGCTGGGCGACGACGTGGACGACGCTCTGAGACGCTCCGATCTCGTGGTCTGCCAGCGAATGGAAAACCCGCGCGTCATTCCGAATTCCATGGAAACGCGTGGCATCGTTGCCCACTATCAGCCGGCCGAGGGCAAGCTCACCACTTGGGTCGGGACGCAGGTCCCCCACATCCTGCGTGGCCACCTGGCGCGGATGCTGGGCCTGCCGGAAAACAGGGTGAGGGTCGTTGCGCCGGATGTCGGGGGCGCGTTCGGCACCAAGGCCAACGTCTACGCGGAGGAGGTTCTGGCAGCGGCGCTGTCGATGCGACTGGGAAGGCCCGTCAAGTGGATCGAGGACCGCCTCGAACACATGCTTGCCACGACACACGGCCGCGGCCAAGGAGCCACTCTCGAGGCGGGCGTCAACCGGGACGGCACGCTGACCGCACTGCGGGTGCACATCACGGCCGACCTGGGGGCGTACCTTCAGATGTTGACGCACGTCATTCCCACTCTGACTGCCACGAATATGACGGGCTGCTACCAGGTGCCCGCTTGCCAGGTCGAAGTCCTTGGAGTCTTCACGAACAAGACCCCGACGGACGCCTATCGCGGAGCCGGGCGACCCGAGGCCACCTACTACCTCGAACGTCTGATGGACCTGGTGGCCGGGCGGCTGGACCTGGACCCCGCAGTCGTGCGACGCCGCAATTTCGTCCGGCCCGAGCAATTTCCCTATGCGACTGCGACGGGCCCGGTGTACGACACGGGGGACTACGACCTGACCTTCGACCGGGCCCTCGAGAAGCTCGACTACGAGCGGCTTCGCGACGAGCAGGAGCGGCTGCGGGGGGAGGGACGCTACCTGGGTGTCGGCTTCTCGACATGGGTCGAGCAGTGCAGCTTCGGGCCGACGGCTCACATGGTTCCGGGGTTTGCCCCCGGCGGCTGGGAGGTTGCCACGGTTCGGGTGGAACCGAGCGGCACGGTGACGGTTCTGACGGGCACCTCGCCCCACGGCCAGGGGGTGGAGACCACATTCTCCCAATTGGTTGTGGACGAGCTGGGGGTGCCCATCGGCGACATCAGAGTGATTCACGGCGATACCGACGCCGTGCCGTACGGGATCGGCACCATGAGCGCTCGTTCCATGGCGGTCGGAGGCAGCGCCCTCCTGCTCTGCTTGCGAAAGCTGAAGGAGAAGGCGAAGCGCATCGCAGCAGACCGCCTGGAGACGGACGCAGAGAGCCTGCTCTTCGAGGAAGGTCGGATCTGCCTTCGGGACTCGCCCGAGCGTGGGATGAGCTTTCCAGAAGTCGTGGCTCTGGCCTACGGAGGTGGTTGGCCAGCCGGCGTGGAGCCGGGGTTGGAGGCCACCAGTACCTTCGACCCGCCCGACTTCACCTATCCCTTCGGCGCTCATATCTGTGTGGTCGAGGTGGGGGCCAGCACCGGTGCCGTCGAGCTCCTGCGCTACATCGCCGTGGATGACTGCGGGCGCGTCATCAACCCACTCATCGTCGAGGGTCAGGTCCAGGGTGGGATCGCGCAGGGGGTTGGACAGGCGCTTCTCGAAGAGGCGGTCTACAGCGAGGACGCCCAACTGCTCACGGGCACCTTCATGGATTATCTGATGCCCACCTGCACACTGCTCCCGGCAATCGAGATGGACCGCACCGAGACGCTCACGCCGGTGAATCCGCTGGGCGCCAAAGGCGTCGGGGAGTCGGGCGCGCTGGCCGCACCACCGGCGGTCGTCAACGCCGTCATGGACGCGCTTTCCCCACTGGGTATTCGGCACATCGACATGCCGCTCACCCCGGAGAAGGTCTGGCGGGCCATGCAGCAGGCTGCGCCGGGTGGTGACTGAGGGGCACCGGTCGTCAGATTCGAGACATTGCCCAGAGGATCGGGAGGGGCAGGGGAGCACCGTGCCGGCACAAGAGTTGCGGAGCGAACAGCGGGCGGCTGCGCAGGCCGTGCTTGCCAAGGCAGGGGCGGCAGACGTCGAGAATCTGCCCTTTCCGCGTCCCTACCGCGCAGCGAACGGCCATATGCTCGCGGTGGAGATGACTCGTCGTTGAGGGCCGCGGGTCGTCATGGCTGAATCGCCGAGGCTCGGCGGCTCGGAACCCGAGCTCGTATACGCTGCGCTGATCGTCAGGATACAATGACCGTGAATCTGCCAGGGTCCTGGAGGGGAGGTGTCATGTCGGCTCAGAAAGGCAATCGGGGAGAGGGCGAGACCCGCCAGCTCGACGCGGTGATCATCGGCGCGGGTTTTTCGGGCCTCTACGCGCTCTACAAGCTGCGGGACGTGATGGGCATGGATGTGCAGGTCTACGAGACCGCCGATGGCGTGGGCGGCGCCTGGTACTGGAATCGCTACCCCGGGTCCCGCTGTGACTCGGAGAGCTATTACTACTGCTTCTCCTTTTCAGAGGAGCTCGCGCAGGAGTGGGAGTGGTCGGGCAAGTACCCCGAGCAACCCGAGATCGAGCGTTACCTGAACCACGTCGCCGATCGCTTCGACCTGCGGCGGGATATCCAGTTCTCGACGCGTGTGGCGAGCGCCCGCTTCGACGACGCTGCGAATTGCTGGGAGGTCTGCACCGAGCAGGGTGAGCGCGTCAGGGCGCGTTACCTCATCAGCGCGGTGGGGTGCCTCTCCGCCGCGAATCTCCCCGACATCCCGGGTCGCGACAGCTTCCAGGGCGAGGCCTACCACACGGCCGCCTGGCCCCGCGAGGGGGTCGACGTCAAGGGCAAGCGAGTGGGCATCATTGGGACGGGCTCGACGGGAATTCAGGCTACGCCGCGCATCGCCGCCGAGGCTGCTCACCTCACCGTCTTCCAACGCACCCCGAACTTCACCGTGCCGGCTCGCCACACGCTGTTCGCGCCGGAGGACCAGGCCGAGATCAAGAAGAACTACTCGGCGATCTTCGAGCGGACGCGTCGGTCTCCCGCCGGCTTTCCCTACTTCCCGATCGAGCGCAAAACGCTGGATGTCTCCGCCGAAGAGCGCCAGCAGATCCTGGAGGAGCTCTGGGAGGAGGGCGGTTTCAAGTTCCTGTGGGGCGGCTTCAGCGACATGATGACCGACCCGGCCGCGAATGCGCTCGTTTCCGAGTTCATTCGCAACAAGATCCGCGCATCCGTGAACGACCCCGAGACCGCCGAGCTCCTGTGTCCCACCGATCATCCCTATGGATCGAAGCGGCCGCCCATCGACTCCGACTACTACGTGAGCTTCAACCGGGACAACGTGAGCCTGGTCGACATCCGCAGCGCTCCCATCGAGGCAATCACGCCGATGGGCCTGCGGACCCAGGATGCCGAGTACGAGCTCGATGTCCTCGTCTTTGCCACGGGCTTCGACGCAATGACGGGTGCCCTGCTGAAGATCGACATCCAGGGCGCCGGCGGCCGAAAGCTGGCCGACGCCTGGGCGGAGGGACCGCGCAGCTACCTCGGATTGCAGGTCGCGGGCTTTCCCAACCTGTTCACGATCACCGGCCCCGGCAGCCCCTCGGTGCTGGTCAACATGCCGGTCTCGATCGAGCACCACGTCGACTGGATCTCGGATTGCATCGAACGCATGCGCGAGCGGGGAGAGACGCGCATCGAGGCGACCGAGGCTGCGCAGGACGCCTGGGTCGAGCACGTGGCCGAGGTCTCGAAAATGACGCTGATTGGTCAGGCGGACTCCTGGTACGTCGGCGCCAACATCCCCGGAAAGCCGCGGGTCGTCATGCCCTACACGGGCGGGCAGCCCCTCTACCGCGAGCGCGTCGAGGCCGTCGTGAACGCGGACTACGAGGGCTTCGAGTTCCGCGCCTGAGCCCACGCGGAAGAAGGGCTCTGCTCGGCGCAATCGACCAGCAGCGCGGGCACTCCCTATCTACTCGCAGGCTCCGGAGCGTCCCAGCGTCACGAGCTGCGGCACCGGCTGACGCGGAGTGCGCCGGTGGCGGGGCGGCTGGGCTCGCCGGTGCGCTGGCAACACGCAGCTCGTATGCGGCCCGTCGGGGCCAACTGCCGCATCCGTCCTCGGATGGATACGCAGGGCACCCGGCTCAGGTCCTACCCCCTCCGTTCCGATAATAAGGGTAGGCACGGCGTGGGCCCACGATTCCCCGGCCCTCCTGCTGGGAGTCCCAATGATCCGGACAGGCTTTCTGTTGCCGAGCATCGTGTTCGCGGCGTGGTTCGCCGTGGGCGCCGCTGCCGCACCGATCGCCTACGACGGCTTCGACTACGCCCCCGGCCCGCTCGTTGGAGAGAGTGGCGGGACGGGAGACTGGAAGAGCTCGTGGTCGGGCGACAGCGACGTCGAAGTGCTCACCGGGGGCATGTCCTATGTCGACTCGAAGGGCAATTCGATGTCGGTGACTGGCAACCGCATCGGACTGACCTCGGGGAGCATCACGAAGAAGGCGGAGCGACAGCTGAACGACAAGGTCGGGTCGGCCACGGAGACGGTCTGGGCGAGCTTCCTGCTGGACGGCAGCTCGGGAAGCGCGGTCAACAACGTCTCCCTGGGCGACGGTCTCTTCGTGGGCCAGGGGGGCAAGGACAGCGGCAGCACCAACATCCTGCTGAGCGATCAGGACGGGCTCGTTGCCGACACCGGCGTCTCTGCCGCCACGCAGCTCTTCCTGGTCGTGCGCATCGACTTCCAGGCCGGCGACGAGGACGTCTGGCTGTGGACCGACCCGGACCTGGATGCCGAGCCCGATACGGGCACCGCCATCGCGAGCGGCACCTTGAAGGACTTCGAGACGGACTTCGTGCGGGCGCAGCTATCCAATACGGCCGGGGCGATCGACGAGCTGCGCTTTGGTTTCGGCTGGTTCGACGTCCTGCAGGAATCACCGGAGCCGGTCACTGCGCTGCTCGTAGGGCTCGGCCTCATCGGACTCTCCGCTCACTCGCGGCGGCGCCGCGTTGGCGGATCGTAGATCCCGCTCCGGGCGCGCCGCGTCGGGATCCGGGTGCGGCCGACAAGCAAGGTGCAGAGGTTCAGGAGGCGCCTGAGGGCGATCGAGAAGCTCGGTTCGTCGGGGGGAGGCCCGGGCTGCCTGCACGAGACGCGGGTCGGGAGAACGAAGGCGGCCGGGCGCCGCAACGCGATGACTCCTCTGTGCCGGTTGGCGATCCGGGCCGTGGGGAGCCAATCTTCGCCGTGCATGATTCCGCATTCCGGCCAGCTCGCATTCGCTGCCGAGTCTCCCCGTCTGCTGTGAGCGGCCGGCTCGCGGCAGGCCCCGAGAAATTGCGCTCTGCGCTGGAGCTCGGCGACGACCACATCGAGTACGGGAGCTACGCGCTGGGGCGACTGTCCGCAGGGACGGTATGGGCGATCAGTGTCGGCGCAGATTCCGCGTCACCCTCGCTGCGCTCGAAGGGCGACGCCCGCCATCCCAACGAGGATGCGCTGCTCGCCGCGGAGCAGGGCGATCGCGTCCTCCTGGCCGTGGCGGACGCCCATTTCGGTCGGGAGTCCAGCCACGACATCTCGAGGGAGCTGGCCAGCAGGCTGCCGCCCATTCCCGCCGCTCCCGACGCCCTCGCTGCGTTGCTGAGGCGGCTGTCCCCCGGGCTGCCCCCCTCTGGTTCCGCATCGCAGACATGCCTGCTGATTGCCGTCTACGACCGCGCGACTCGCCAGGGCTTTGGGCTGAGCTTCGGCGACTCCACGTTCGCGATCGTGGACGACGGGGGGCATCGCCAGCCGATCGCCCGGCGCCGATCGCACTACGTCTCGTCGGCGGGCCCCGGCAGCCTGAATCCGGCTGTGGCCGACACCTTCGTCTTCGCGGCGTCTCGGGGGGATCTGCTCCTCGCCTACACCGACGGCATCGACGAGTGCCACTACGGCGAGCCCGAGACCTCCGTCACCCCGCGGATCATGGCCGATCTCTGGTGCACGGCAGGGAACGAGCCGGAGGCCTACGTGCGGCACGTGGTCGAGCTGGCGCTCGCCGGAGTCGACGGCCATCCGGGCGGCCAGGACAACCTGGCGGTGGTCGCGGCGCGGGCTTGAGCTCGCCGGTGGGGCCGCATCTCAGCCCGCTGGCGGTTCGTAGAACCAGTACCACGGGGGCACGCGGGTTCGCGTCCAGCCCGCGGCGCGCAGCGCCTCGGCGGCATGCCGGAAGCCGTCGCCCGTGTGGTTCCTGGGTACGGCGAGCCGATGGTCCCAGTGCCGGCTCAGAGCGGAGATCGGTGAGGGCGGCGTGTCGGGCATCTCGGCGTCGATGCCGACGAGGACACCGCAGGTCGGCGCCTCGCGCAGTAGCTCCACGAGCTCGCGGGGCTCGCGCATTGTCGCGGTATGCGAGCGCGGAGCACGTCGCGAGTCGACGTACGCCCTGCTATGCGCACCCAGGTGCGAGAGAAGACCGAACTGCGTCACCGGGTCGGTGAGGATCCGGCAGTCGGGCGGGATCTCCCGGTTGCGCAGGAACCAGTCCGCCGTCTCGTCGATGAAGCGGAGTGCCAGGTCGTCGGCCGGGCGGTGGACCAGGTGGAAGAGCCGCCCCTGCCACGGGTAGAAGGGCGGCGTCGCCAGCGCGAGCAGCAACGCGGCAGTGGCCACGAGGCCCCGGGTCGGTGCGCGGGGGCCCTCGGCCGCGAGGAGGGTGCCGGTGACGAGGCGGCGCAGCCCCTCGACCAGCGCGAAGCTCCATGGAAAAGCGAAGAGGAATCGGTGGGTTACCGGCGGCCCGCCGTGGTCGGTCAGCAGCCAGCTGATCGCCAGCGCGGTGGGCGGCGTGAGCAGCACGGCCGGTGGCAGCAGGGTCAGGCATCCCACTTGTGGCCGCGATCGGAGCAGCACCACCGCGAAGCCGACGGCAAGTGCTCCGTGGACCCCGTAGACATTCATGAAGTACCAGCGCTGCCAGACTCGGAAGCCGCCGAACCCGGTGAGCTGGAAGTCGAAGCCGGGCCCGTAGACCCACGGTGCGAGCTGGCGAACGAACGCCCCAGCGGCGAACGCGAGAAGCAGCGCCCAGGCGGAGATCCGTAGCAGGCGGGCGCGCTCGGCCGGTGGATGGCCCCGAAACCACGCCAGCAACAGGACTCCGGCGCCGCTCAGCGCGATGAAGAGCACCTCCTGGCGGTGGTTGGCGAGGGCCAGCAGCCCCAGCAACGGCAGCGCGTGGAGTGCCCGTCGCTCCCCGTGCTCGACGAAGTCGATGCAGCAGACCAGCGCGCGCAGGAACGCGATGTAGGCGAGCGGGGTGGAAGAGAGCGCGTGGTGTCGGAACGCCAGCGGGCCGATACCAATGAAGAGGAAGTAGGCGACGACGTGGATTTTCGACCAGACGCGGTCGAAGCCCAGGCGGCCCGCAAGGACGTGGAGGTGGACCGCCGTCAGCAGCAGCCAGAACGCAGCGTAGACATCGAGGCCCGCGCGCCGGTCGAGCGGGCCGAGATCCGCGAGCCACGAGTAGCCCCAGAAGTAGGCGAATTTCCAGGTCGTGCGGTACTCGTCGACGGTATCGACGTTCTGCCACTCGTAGATCCGCCGGAAGTGCTCCCACGGATCCGACGGGTACTCGAGGTAGGCCCCCGGCAGCAGAAAGAGCGCCGCCAGCGCGGTCCAGAACAGCGCGTCGCCCGGCCGCAGCGCGGCGCGCCGCCGCCAGACGAAGACGACGAGCAGCGCGGCGTTGGCGGCGTGCAAACCGACGAAGGCCCGGCGCAGCAGGCCGACGTCGACATCGACCGCCCAGCCCACCACATAGAGCGCCAGGTAGGGGAAGAAGAACGCGCAGCCATCTCCGAAGAGCCGCTCTGCGCAAGCTGCGAAGACCCGCTCTGTCAGCGCGGCGCCGCGCTGGACCGCGTGCATGGCAGTGTCCGGGGAGGGCGAGGGGCTCATCTTCGACCTCTCGGACTATGCCACGGCGTCGCGTTGCCAGCCCTGGCAGGTGGTGAACGGCTTCGGTGTGGCGGAGATCTCTCTGCTGCGATGCCGGTGTGGCCAGGGTGTCCCTCAGCGCCCCTCCAGGTGCTCCAGCAGGATGCGTCGAGTCTCCTGGATGGTCGAAGGATGTGACTGGGTCGAGTGGGAAGATCGATAGACCACGAGCTCACTCTCCGCCTCGTCGATGTGAGCGCTCTCGTACTCGACCACGCCATCGTTCTGCCCCTCTGGAGGAGCGTCACCCCGCACCGGAATGATCGAGTGTGCACGCACCCTGCCGTCAACGGGGATGCTCTGCAGGGTTCGAATGAAGTGATTCTTCGAGTTCATGTTGTCGACGCTGCTGGGCAGGCGTTCCATCTCTCGCTGCAGCATGGCATCGTCACCGTCGTTCGATCGGGCAAACGCTTCGCCGGTTCGATCGACGGCCGAGCCCACCACGTCGACGCCGGCGCGGGCGAGATCGAGGCCGGCGCCGAGCAGCTCCTGGGGTGCGGTGAACAGGCTCGATGCAATCCGCCCCATCCAGTTTCCGGCCAGGAAACTGCCGCGGTGGGGCGTGGAGATGAAGACCACGCGCTCGACGGAGGGCAGGGGCTCGAAGAAGAGCGCCTTGCTCAGGATCTCGCGGGTCTCCTCGTGGATCTCCACCTCCTCGAACGGACGGTCCGTGAGATTGTCCCAGAAGCGCGTGCCGCTCGAGATCACCTGCAGCTTGGTCAGCAGCCCCCCCTGGCTGTGCCCGATGACGACCATGCGGCGAAGCGCGGCATCGCGTTCATCCGGATCGACTTCCACCAACACGTTCTGGAGCGACTCGCGCAGCAGGCTCGCGGAATAGAGGATGGGATTGCCGGTGGTGTACATGAAGATCCAGAACTGATATCGCGCGCGCAGGATCGGATCACTCTGGAACTCGTTGAGCATTTCGGCCCAACGCGCCGGGCTGGAAGCCGTCCCGTGCACCAACACGACGGGAATCTTGCCTCGCTGATACGGGCCCAGCATGACGAGGCCATCGTCCACGGGCAGGACGTCACCTCTCCTGTAACCGGCGAGCTCGAAGTCCCACAGCCGCGAATGCTCCAGGCTGTAGGCGAGGGCGGCAGTGGGCTCGTACTCCAGCGGAACGCGCCGGCCGTTCACCTCGACCTCCGAGGCGCGGCTCTCGTCGTATACCTCGATGCGCCCGTGCAGCTCCCCCGTCCGCAGCCCCCGGTTCAGGTTCTGGTAGCGGATGAAGATAGTGACGGGCACCCTTACGTTTTCCATGATGCGGGCGCTGCTCAGTGGCACAGCGTCGGCATGGGTCACCCTGGCGACGAAAGGCGCGCCCACTCCGTGTCGCCGGTAGCGGTTGCGCAGGCCGCGGACACCGAGCTGTGCGGCTGGTACGAAATCTACCAGGTGTCGGTCCGCGTAACGCAAGCCCTGCCGATCCAACACCAGCTCGAGCGTGCCCAGGTGAAGCGGGAAGCTGACGTCGCGGGGGGCGACTACACCGTGCAAGCGTCGCACTGCCGAAGTGATCGCCAGGTTGTAGATATCCACCGCTGTGCGCAATCGCGGGTCCAGATCGCCGGGTGGCGGGCGGGACGCTTCTGGAAACGCGAAGGCATAGGCGTACATCGATGCCGCCACGTAGTAGCGTCGAGCGGCGCTGCACTCCGGCTTGCTCGACTCCTTGCGAGGCCGCCGGGGTCGAGCACCCCGGACTCGCGGTGCTCGTGTGCACGCCCGCTGGAGCGCCGTGGCGTGCAGGTAGGAGTACTCGGCCAGGGCGAACAGCTGATCGGTGGTCAGCTCCTCGATCGTCAGCGCATGCAGCTCTGCCAGCACGGTCTCCGGATCGTGGCGGAAGCGGTCGGACAGCCCGAGCCGGAGCAGCACCTGGCGTGAGGTGACGCTCGGCTGCTCGGCGGAGATCGCATCGACGGTGAGGATCTGACGAATCGCACGCTGGTCCAACGGGTACACGCCGATCGGCGTCGCGCAGCCGACGGCTAACGTTGCCAGGATCGGTGACAGCAGTGCCAGGCGGCGGGGGCGGATCATCAACTCGATTTCTTCTCGCTCAGAGGTTCCTGGCTGAGGGGCTGCGTGCCCCATCGAGCCCTTCGTGAATGCGCACCGAGAAGTCTGGCCAATGGTAGCGTCAAGATGATCCGGCAGACGAGACTGCGGGGAGGTAGCATCCGGTCGCCATGCGCCCTCGCCGTGCCGCTGCCCTCGTTGCCCTGCTATTTCTCGACACGGCTTGTGTCAACGAGCCCCGCTGGGTGGCGGAATGGAGCCCGACCGAGCTGGGGGTCGCGGCTGCCCTGGGCGACTCCAGCGACGACGACCTCTACATCAAGGGTGTCGTTACTACGAAGATCCCGGATATCCCGGTTCGCAAGAGCCTCCGGCCCTGCTGCGCCTTCGGCAAAGACATCCGGGCCGCGATTGCAGGCGTCCCAGTGCCCGGCGTCAAGATCGGAAACATCATCAGCGCCCAGGACGTCGGTCGCCACGAGTACGACAGCGGCATGATCCAAATGAGTAGCGATGGGCCGCGAGCCATCGGCTCGAGCGAGCGCAACGGGC
>JAFDDG010000134.1 GCA_019310965.1 Deltaproteobacteria bacterium | reverse complement strand
CCTCGACTACGAGGAGCCTCATTCCGGCCTGCCGCGACTGAGTTCGATTCCGGTGCACGTGACGGTCCGGTCCTAGCACGCTCCACATCCCGGCTGGACCTGCCGCTCGCCGAAATGGCTGCCTCCGTGCGAGACGAGCCCCGCCACGCGGGCCGCTCGAGGCCGTGCGAGAGCAGGAGACGCAGCTCGCGAAAACCTGTCCCGCGAACGCGCCGAAGCGCGCGCCGCCTGCGTCTGCGCTGCAAGGCGTTACTCTCGCCCCAGCCTTGGCGTGAGTCTCCTCGCGGCCGGGGCGGGGAGGGCGCGCAGTGAGGGGCATCGTCTGGGACGGAAAGGAGCTGTGCGTGGTGGAGGGACTCGCCGTGCGCGAGCCCGGGCACGACGAGGTGCTCGTCCGGATCGTGAACGCGGGCGTGTGCCACAGCGATGTCAGCGTGGTGACCGGCACCATCCCCTTTGCCACCCCCGTCGTGCTCGGCCACGAGGGTGCGGGCGTCGTCGAGCAGGTCGGTGCGGGTGTCACGTCGGTTCGAGAAGGGGATCACGTGGTGCTCTCCACCTTGCGAAGCTGTGGCGCCTGTGCACGCTGCGCGACCGGCAGCCCGACGCTGTGCCGGGAGTCTTTTGGCAAGCTCTCGACGCCGTTCACGCTGGGGGGCGTTGCTCACCACGCCTTCGCCACCCTCGGTTGCTTCGCGCAGCGCACGCTGGTGAGGTCCAACCAGGCCATCCCCATTCCCAAGGAGGTGCCATTCGCCTCCGCCGCGCTGATCGGCTGCGGTGTCCTCACCGGCGCCGGCGCCGTTCTCCACCGCGCCAAGGTGCGCGCAGGCGAGCGGGCCGTCGTGGTCGGGGTCGGCGGAATCGGCTTGAACGCCATTCAAGCACTCCGCCTGGTCGGAGCACACCCGATCATCGCGGTCGACACCAATGTCGAAAAACGCGGGATCGCAATCGACTTCGGCGCTACGCACTTTCTCGACCCCTCCGGCATCGACATGGGAGAAGCGGTCCGCGATCTCACGGGAGGCGGCGCGGACTATGTCTTCGAGTGCGTGGGCATCAAGTCCGTGATGGAAGAAGCTCTCGGCTGCCTCGATTGGGGCGGCAGCCTGGTGATCCTGGGTGTCGCGCCCTTCGGCACGAACCTCGAGTTCAAGCCGGAGTCGATCTTTCTCGACCAGGCGATCATGGGCTGTCGCTACGGCTCGAGTCGGCCCGTCCGCGACATTCCCCGCTACGCCGACCTCTACCTGGCCGGAAAGCTCAAGCTGGATGAACTCGTCACGCAGCTCTACCCGATGCAAGACATCCATCAGGTGCTCGAGGACATGGGCAAGGGACGTCTGGCCCGCGGAGTCCTCGAATTCGACTCCTGATCGGGGAGGTCGGGGCGCGTGCTGGCTAGAACTCGAGCGGCACGGACAAGATCGTCTCGCTGAGCGCGCTCTCACCGCGCACCACCGCGCCGCTCGGGGCTAGGCGCAGATCGGGTAGCCGATCCAGGATGCGGTCGAGTGCGACTGCAATCTCCATTCGGGCGAGGTTCGCGCCCATGCAGCGGTGGGCGCCGAAACCGAACGTGAGGTGTTCGTTGGGCGTCCGGTCGATCTCGAACGAGTCTGGGTCGTCGAAGACGCGCTCGTCGTGGTTGGCGGACGTAAAGCTCATCACCACCGATTGGCCTGCGCGCAGCTTGGTGCCCTCGAACTCGGTGTCGGCCGCAACCCAGCGCCTCAGCGCGCGGACGACGGTCGTCCAGCGGAGAATCTCGTCGACGGCCGTCGGCATGAGCCCGCGGTCGGCGCGCAACCGCTCGAGCTCGTCCGGGTGCTCGAAGAGTGCGAGCATTCCGCCCGAGATCGCGTTGCGCGTCGTCTCGTTGCCGCCCATCACGAGCAGCATCGCGAAATTGAGCAGCTCCTCGGTCGCGAGGCTGTCTTCGTCGCCGAAGCCGCCCTCCTCACGTGCCTGCATCAAGGTCGACAGGATGTCCTCCCCGGGCGTGATGCGGCGCTGCTCGATGGCAGCGGCCAGGTGCTGCCACATTTGAGCCGCCGATTTCAGCGAACGACGCTCGCGTTCGCAGCCCGGCTCCGCACCGATCCCCTCCATGATGTTGCCGCACCAGTCCGAGAACGTGTCGAGGTCGGCGTCGGCGATCCCCAGCATGTGGGAAATCACACGCGACGGCACCGGGACGGCGAGGTCCGCGACCAGATCGCAGCTTCCCTTCTCCAGGACGGCGTCGATGGCGCCGTCGATGTACTGCCGCGCGAGTGGTTCGAAGTCGCTGACCATGCGCGGCGTGAAGCCGCGGCTGATCAGGTTGCGTGTGCGGATGTGACGCTCGCCATCCATGTTCTCGATCGAGCCGGCTTCCGTCTCGAAGGAATGCCACGGTCCGCCGGGGCCGTTCGTGAAGCGCTCGTGATCCTTGGCGAGGTGGCGCACGTCTTCGTGGCGGGTCAGGAGCCAGAGGTCGTTCTTTGCGTCCCAGTGGACGGGATCGTTGTCGCGCAGCCAGCGCAATGCGGCGTTGCGTTCGGCGCGCGGAAGGCTCAAGTCGTTGAGATCGTATTCCTCGTACTTCACAGCCGGCTCTCCAGATAGTCGAGGGTGCGCTCGGTGCTCCCCTCCTCGAAATCGAGGATGTTCGCGTCGAAGTCGGTCACGCCGATGCTCCGCAACCGCTCGAGCCCGGCGTCGAGCACCTTCTCGTCGCCGATGATCGCGAAATCCGCCGGCGTCGCAGAGCCTTCGCGCTCGATCATCGCCCGATAGCTCGGCATCATCCGGTACTGCTCCAGCAGCTGGTCGATGCGCTCGTTCGCCGCGCCGGCGTTCGACGTCAGTACGATGTGCATTCCCGCGACGATCCGTGGCTCTGGTCTTCCCGCCTGCTGGGCAAGCGTGCGCAACTTCGGAACCACGTGCCGTTCGATGGCGCCGAAGCCGGCCATCCAGAGGATCGTTCCCGCGGCCTCGCGTGCCGCGATCGCCAACATGCGATCGCCGAGCGCAGCGAGGACCACGGGCACGGGCTCTGCGTCGGGCACCTCGACCGTCATGGCGACGCGGTACTCCTCTCCCTCGAACTTTGCGGGCTCGCCCCGGAGCAGCGGGCCGAGCACCGCCATGTACTCGCGCATGTGCTGAGCGCGCCGCGCATAGGAGAGGCCCAGCATCTTCTCGATCACCGGCGGATGCGAGAGCCCGATGCCGAGTGTGAAGCGGCCCCGACAAGCCGCGCCTGCGGTGATCGCCTGCTGGGCGAGCGCCGCCGGATGGCGTGGATAGGTGGGCACGACGGCGGTTCCCAGCTCGATGCGCTCGGTCTCGCGCCCGATCAGGGTTGCCACATTGATGGCGTCGTGTCCGAATACGTGCGGGATCCACATGGTGTCGAACCCGCGGGCCTCCAGGTCCCGCGCCGTCTCGACGAACCCGTCGACACTGATGCGGCTGCCGTGCCCTCCGACCATGACTCCGAATCGCAAGTCGCTCTCCTTCCCGGCTTCGCCAGCGACGCCCACAGCATCCTGGCGGTGAAAGAAATGACGCAAGAAGTCAGCGTCGTGTTCGGTCTCGGGCTCGGGCAGCACCCTCCCGAGTCCGGCTCACTCCTCGACGTAGAATTGCTGATACCAGCGACGGAAGGTCGCGACGCTCTGCTCTGCGTCGTTGAGCACCGGTGCCGCCCGGTAGACCTTGTTCTCCCAGAATACGACGTCGGCCTCCCACTGCGCGAATACCTGCTTCGAGAGCACGTCGAGATATTGTTGCGTGGCGTCCTCGGTGCCGAGCTTCCCAACGGTGACGACACCGAGCAGTGCCAGGCGCTCCTCGTCGATGGGCGTCGCGTACAGCCGCTGGACGGCGGTGAGATCCGATCCTTTCGGAACAATGGTCGCGAAGGTGAGCCCCGGGCCGTGGCCGTTGGCGGATCCGACGAGCTCTGGCCCGTCGATGCGGTACTCCGGCGCGACCGCGTCCGGCGCGGACTCGATGTCGACCCGTAGGATCGGCCCGTCGATCATGGGCTCGGCGGTCGCTCGGGGGAAATGGGTGCCGTGCACGAAAATGAAGTGCCCGAAATCCGCCTGATTCTCGGAGATCTCCTGAGGGTGCCCCAGGATCTCCCAGCGCATCGACACGCACGGTGTCCAGTTGCTGTCGTCGAACTCGGGCATTTCCCAACTCGGCTCCGACCGCAAGGGGCAGTGCCAGGCGATGATCACTCCGTATCTCTCGCGCAGGTGCCAGCGCCGGGCCTTGGCCGCCGGCGGAATGCGCTTGCCGTAGGGCATCGAGGTGCAGGCGCCGTCCAGTCCGAACTTCCAGCCGTGAAACGGGCAGACGAGATCGTTGCCGTCGACCTTCCCGCCATGCCCGAGGTGGGCGCCCAGATGCGGGCAGTAGGCGTCGAACAACGCCGCTGTCCCGTCCTCGGTGCGAAACAACACGAGCTCCTGCCCGAAGTACTTGTGATGCTGGACGTCGCCGGGAGCGAGTTCGGCACTGGTCGAGATGGCGAACCAGCCGCGCGGGTAAGGAGGAAGATCGATTCGCTGGGTCATCGTCCCTCTTCGCAGGCGTCGCCGGATCGTTGCAGATCCGATTCACACGCCGGGATCCTCGCCGAGTACCCGCGGTCGATTCTCCGAGGGGGATGGATCGAGCGACGGCAGGCGTTGGGTGAAATGGTTGTCAGAGTCTTTGCAGTGCAAGATTTCGAGCGGCCAATCCCTTCCGCCGATGCGAGCATCATACCCATCGAATTTTCGGCGAGTCAAGAACGCGTGGAGAGGGGCCGTTCTCGCCGGTGTGGCGTGCACCCGCACCGATCGCCGTGCAACTTCTCGGGCGTCGGTGTCGATGGTCTCGAGCGTATAATCGTCTCGGGGGCAACGACGAGTGGGGACGGCGCCATGGAGTACCGCGAGTTCGGAAGGACGGGGATCCAGATCTCGGCGATGGGCCTGGGCTGCTGGGAGATCGGCGGAGGCTACGGGGCGATCGAGGCCGATCAGTTCGCGCGGGCCGTTCAAAGGGCCCTCGATCTGGGCGTGAACTGCTTCGATACCGCTGAGGCGTACGGCTTCGGTGCATCCGAGCGAGAGCTGGCGCGCGCGCTGGGAGATCGGCGCAGCGAGGCCGTGGTCGTGACCAAATTCGGCATCGGCTACCCCGAGAGGCCGCGCATGCGCGACAGCAGCCCGCAGCAGATCGCCACGTCGATCGAGGGCAGCCTGAAGGCGCTCGGCAGCGACTACATCGACGTGTACCTGGTGCACTGGCCCGACGTGAACACGCCCTTCGACGTGACGATGCGGGCGCTCGAGGACATCGTGACCCAGGGCAAGGCGCGCTTTGTCGGTGTGTCGAACTTTCGCCGCGAGCAGATCGAGCAGTGCCTCCAGACCCGGCGCATCGACGTGGTGCAGTGCGGCTGGAACCTCTTCGACCGGCGCATGGACCGCGAGATCCTGCCCTGCTGCGCGGAGAACGAGATCGGCGTGATGGCCTACGGGCCGCTCGCCTACGGGATGCTGACCGGGACCTTCAGCGAGGACATGGAGTTCGCCGAGGGTGATTGGAGGGCCGGGCGCGGCAACATGGGTGTCATCAACTTGGCCCGCACGCTGTTCGGGCCGGGCTACTTCGTGAAGAACGTGCGCGCGGTCGAGGAGCTCAAGAAGATTGCGGCGCGCTACGACAAGACCGTCGCGCAGCTCGCGCTGCGCTGGGCGATGACGCACCCGGCGGTGAGTGTCGCGCTGGCGGGCTGTCGTAATCCCGAAGAGGTCGAGGAGAACGTCGGTGCATTCGAGTTCACCTTGAGCGAGGACGACCTGGCCGAGATCGACGCGGTGTTCGAAACACAGGGCATCGAGACCGCGCCGAACAACTGGATCGAGGATGACGAGGAGGGCTGACCGCCTGACCCGGTTGCGCCCACAACCAGGCCGCCGAGAGCGGCCTGCGCGAGAGACATCGTGAACTCATTGGAGATTCGCCCCGTTACTCCCGTCATCGGCGCCGAGGTTCGCGGGATCGACCTCGCACGGCCCCTCGACGAGGAGGCCGTCGCGGCGATCGAGCGGGCTCTTCTCGAGCATTACGTCCTGGCCTTTCGCGATCAGAGCGTTCCGATCGAGCGCCTGATCGAATTTGCCCATCACTTCGGCAAGGAGATGCTGGGTTGATTCCATTGAGGTTTTTCGACTGAAGCGGTCATATCGATGCGTTTCGGTCAATAGCGGGGGAGGCTGGCGGCGGGAGCGCCTTTCCCGCTGAGTCTCGGTCAGGCCGACCGGGGGCCTTCCATGACACTCGATGTGACACCGAGCGTGCCCAGGAGGAGGGTCACGAGCAGTAGCCCTCAGATGAGGCACATCAGCC
>JAFDDG010000133.1 GCA_019310965.1 Deltaproteobacteria bacterium | reverse complement strand
GACGCGGTGGCCGGGCTCTACGCGGGATTGGATCTGCGCGAGAACCACTGAGCTTTGGCGCTTCGCCGCAAGACGCTTCACGGGATCGCCATTGGTGCCGCCGCCCTTCCGGCGATGGCGCTCATCGCACGAGCCGCGATGCTGGGGCTCGGGGCAAACCCCATCGAATATCTCACCCACCGGAGCGGCGATTGGGCGTTGCGCCTGCTGCTGTTGACGCTGGCCGTAACTCCGGCGCGCCAACGGCTGGACTGGGCCTGGGCCGCGCCGCTGCGCCGCACATTCGGCCTCGCAGCCTTCGCATACGCGATGTTGCACTTCACGACCTATTTCGCCCTCGACCAGTTCTTCGATCTGGCTGCCATCGCCGAGGACGTTCTCGAGCGGCGCCACATCACCGCCGGCTTCGCCGCATTCCTGTGCATACTGCCGCTGGTAATCACCTCGACCCGCGGCTGGATCAGACGTCTCGGCCAGCGCTGGATCCGCTTGCACCGCCTCGCATACCTCGGCGCCATCTTCGCCGTGCTGCACTACCTGTGGCTGACGAAGGCGGATCTGCTCGCACCGCTGCTGCACGCCGCGCTGCTGGCGGGGCTCCTCGCTACGCGTCTCGCCTGGCGAAGCCGTACACGCGGTGAATCGTGACCGGCTCACCGCGGCCCTTGAGCACATGGTCGCCGATGCACTTCGTCTCGAAGCGACTGCCCAGACAGTCGAGTGTTGCCTGACCGATCAGAACGCGACAGGTCGCATCCTCTTCTTCGAAGCTGAGCTTGTCGTGGGTCTCCAGTCGCGCCGCCGTATTCACGGTGTTGCCGACGGTGGCGTACTTCATGCGGTCGCTGCTGCCAATGTGGCCCACGGCGGCCGGCCCGGTCAGGATGCCCACGCGCAGCCGTGCCGTGGGTCGCCCCTCCCCGCGCCAGACCTCGTTCATCTCTTCCAGCGCCGCCTGCATCGCCAGCGCGCACTCGACGGCGTTCACCGCATCCTGCGCCACCTCCTCCTCGGTGTCACGCGGCACGGGCACGCCGAAAGTGGCCATCAGACCATCCCCCAGAAAGTCGTTCACCATTCCGCCGTGGTCTTCCACGAGCTTCGCCATGCGGTCGGTGTACTCGCCGAGCCACTCGAGCACCTCGGACGGATCGGCCTTCTCGGCGATCGATGTGTAGCCGAAGAGATCCGAGAGCAGCAGCGTTACCTGCACACGCTGCGGGCGCGGTCGGTCGCCGTCCATGAAGAGATCGCGCTGCTCCCAGACAGTGTCGACCAGACTGCGCGAGACGAACTTGCCGAAGAGGCTGATGGCCCGCGCGCGATCGGCGCGCTCCATCTGGGTCTGATAGGCGACGACGAACACCACGGCGCCGAGACTTCCCATCACGGCCGGCACGAGAGGCAGCCAGAACCCGCGCAGAAACGCCAGGTGACACCCCCCGCCCAGCAGCGCCACGCCGAATACCACCAACGCCACCAGCCGCAGCAGCGACGCGCAGCGCAGACCGACCAGCGCCCCCATCAGACACCACGCCAGGATCCAGAGCCGCTCCGAGCTCTCTGAGAGCGCCGCCATGGGCGCGGCGCGACCCTCTCCGTAACGAATCAGCTGGTCGACAGCCAGAGCGTGGTGCTCGACACCAAAGATGAGACGGCCCCGGTTGTCGAAGAAGCCGGTCGGCGTGGAGAAGGAGTCCTTCACACTCGGCGCGGTGGTGCCCACCAGCACCACGCGCCCGGTCACCAGCTCGGGATCGAAGTTGCCGTCCAGGACGTCCGCCAATCGGAGGTGCGGCACGGCCTCGGCGGGCAACCGGTAGTCGAGCAGGTACTGGTAGCCGCCGGCATCCTCACGCTTGTAGCCGCCAAAGTCCGACGTGAAGGGCGGTACGGACGTCTCGCCAAAGCGCGTCACGCCCGGTGCGTCGGGATCTTCGTTCACCGTCACGCCATCGAAATAGAGGTAGGTCGCTGCCAGCTTGAAGGCCAGCGACTGAAACGCGGCTCCATCTTCGGCCCAGAGATACAGGAGCCCGCGGCGCACGATACCGTCGGTATCGGTGGCAACGTCGGCAAATGCAATCTGGCGGCGATCCGTCAGGAACTCCGGTGCAGCGACGGCGGGCGAGGCATCGTCGGCCAGCTTGTCGACGGCCACCAGCTGCGGGTAGAGGTTGAACACCGTTCGCAGCTCTTCGCGCCCCTCCCCCACCGGCACATCCCGATACACGTCGATGCCGATCGCCCTGGGCTGCAGAGCGCCGAGCTTCGCCAGCATCTCGGCCATCAGCCGGTCGGAGAGCGGGTGACCGAAGCGCGCAATATCCGCCTCGTCGAGGGTCACGACGGTAACCGGAGCATCGGCGAAAGCGCGCGGCTGCAGCCGCAGATGATTGTCGTAGGCGCCGACCTCCCAGGAGACGAGCCAGCCGCTCTCGCGCGCGCCGTGGATCACGGCGAAGAGCCCGAGGCCAATAGCCAGCGACACCGCGATGCGTGAGCGCAACCAACGGGCGCTTGAAGGAGATTCGGTCACAGTGCCGGGCATTCTATCGCCGCACGAGCGATCGCGGAACGTCTCGTCCGAGCGCGAACCCCCCGTGTAGTCCGCGGCTCACGCACGGCGGGCGGCGAGCCGCGCCTGCCGCCAACGCCGGATCCGCGTGGCCCAGGCACGGATGCTCACCCTGCTAGCCTCCAGCCGTGCTGCGCAGCCTGGGCATCTCGTTGCTGCTCGCGGCGGTCACCGCGGGCGTCTACGCCGGGGTCCGCGAGCACGAGTTCGTCGATTTCGATGACCTGACGGTGATCGTCCGCAACCCGGATCTGCGCCCCGAGTCGTTGGGCGACGCCGTCACGCGGGCATTTTCGGCGAATCTGGCCGGCAATTGGATTCCGGCAACCGTGCTCTCCTTGCAGGCCACAAGCACGCTGGCTGGCGACGCAGCGGCGGGGTTCCTGCTCGGCAACCTGGCGTTGCACGCGCTGGCGAGCGTCGTGTTGTTCCTGGCGCTGGCGCGGCTCACGGGCGCGGTGTGGGAGAGCGCTTTCGTGGCGGCGGTCTTCGCCTTGCACCCGCTACACGTGGAGTCGGTGGCATGGGCTGCCATGCGAAAGGACACACTCGCCGGGCTCGGCTTCGCGCTGACTCTCCTGACTTACGCGCACTACGTCGAACGGCCAAACGGCGTGCGCTACGCCGCGGTCAGCCTGGCGCTCGTACTCGGCCTGCTGGCAAAGCCAGTCGTCGTGACGTTGCCCTGCGTGCTGCTGCTGCTCGACGCTTGGCCCCTCGGCAGATTGAGGCGCGGTGCGACACGCCGCCGTGCGCTCGTCGAGAAGCTTCCGTGGTTCGCGTTGGCCGCGTTGACGTCGGTCGCGACCTGGCAGGCGCAGGCGGCTAGCGGCGCGCTCGTGGAGACGGAGCTCGTGCCACTGGGACAGCGCCTCGCCAACGCACTCGATTCGCTGGCGATCTATGTCCAGAAGAGCTTCTGGCCGACGCAGCTGGCGGTCTTCTATCCGCACCCCGGCGACTCGCTCGGCGCGGGCCGTTTGGCGAGCGCCGCCGCGCTCGTCGGCGCGATCAGCCTGATGGCTCTGATGTTCGCACGCACGCGAACCTACCTGCTCGTCGGCTGGCTGTGGTTCGTCGGCATGCTCGTGCCGGTTCTGGGTCTCGTCCAGGTGGGCAACCAGGCGCGAGCAGATCGTTACACCTACCTGCCACTGATCGGGCTGGCCGTTGCGGTGACCTGGGGCGCTTCGGCGATCGTGGGCCGCAGCCGCTCCGGCCGCGCCGGGCTGGCGATGGCCGGCGGCATCGCCCTCGTCGCGCTTGCAGCCACCAGCCACGCGCAGCTCGCGCACTGGCGCGACTCGGTGGCACTCCACGCGCGCGCCGTGGAGGTCGCGCCGGGGAGCGCAGCTTCCCAGCAGCGACTCGGCGAGGCGCTGCTGCGCACGGGCAACGTCGAGGCGGCGACGCACCGCATCGAGCGCGCCGTGGCGCTGAGCCCACGACGCGGCTGGGCGTATCTCACCCTGGCGGATCTGCGTGCGCGCGCCGGGCGCTTGGATCTGGCGATCCCGCTCTACGAACGCGGCCTGCGCATCGAGACCGACGACGCCCGTGGCCACGCCAATCTGGGGCTGGCGCTCTCGCGGCTGGAACGTCACGACGAGGCCCGCGCCCCGCTCGAGCGCGCGCTCGAACTTCACCGCGAAGCACCGCAACGCTCCGAGCTCTCCGGCGCGAAGCTCGCGGCGCCCCACGCCGCCCTGGCCGACGTGCTGGCGCGCAGCGGTGAACTCGCCGCGGCCATCGAGCATTACCGGCACGCCCTCGCCCTCGATGCCACCCGGGAACGCGCCAGAGGCAATCTCGGGCTGGCGCTCTCCCGCGCCGGGCGCTTTGCCGAGGCACGCCCGCTGCTCGAGGAGGCGCTGGCGTTCGATCGCCTCAACGCCGAGCTGCAGGCTGGCATGGGGCGCACATTCTCCGGCCTCGGCCGGCCGGGTGACGCCGCGCGCCACTTCCGCAACGCACTGAAGCTGCGACCGGGCTGGCGTCACGCTTCGAACGATCTCGCCTGGCTGCTGGCGACCACCTGGAAGGCGGAGGTGCGCAACCCGGAAGAAGCGGTGCGCCTGATCGCGACCGCGCTGCTCGACGAGGAGTACCAACCGGCCATGCTCGACACCCTGGCGGCGGCACTCGCTGCCGACGGCCGTTTCGACGAAGCCGTCTCAGCCGCGGATCGGGCGCTCGAGAGGACGCGCCACGACCCAGAGCTGGCTGAAGAGATACGCGCTCGCCGCACGCGTTACGCCCGCGGCGAAGCGTACGTCGAACCCGCGCCGGCCGCGTCCGAGCCTACGCCTCCCGTGCGCTAGGCTCGCCGCATGAAGGGCGAGGAGACCCGCGACGCCACAGCGCACGACGCACCGGCGTCGAATTCCGGAACTGCGGCGCCTGCCGCACCGGCGGGCGCCGCGGGACGAACCTGGCAGCGTGACGTTCACCGTGTAGCGCTCGGCGGGCGCGAATTCCTGCTGGTCGGCACCGCACACATCTCCCGAGAATCTGCCGACCTGGTGCGCGAGGTCATCGAGGCCGAACGCCCCGACGCCGTCTGCGTCGAGCTCGACGCGCAGCGCTTCGCGGCGCTCTCCCAGAAGCGGCGCTTCGATTCCCTCGACCTCAAGCAGGTGATCCGCTCGCGCCAGCTCGCACCGCTCATCGCCAACCTGCTGCTCGCGTCGTACCAGAAACGCCTGGGCGGCGCGCTCGGTGTAGCACCCGGCACCGAACTGATGGAGGCCGCACACACGGCGGAGCGCCTGGGGATCCCGATGTCGCTCTGCGATCGCGACGTTCGGATTACCCTGCGTCGCGCCTGGGCGGCGATGTCCTTCTGGAAGAAGAGCCGTCTGGTATCCGAGTTCCTGGCGAGCGCCTTCGACCACCAGGAGATCGACGAGGCCGAGCTGCGCAGGCTGCGCGAAGGCGACGTGCTGTCGGAGCTGATGGCAGAGCTCGGCCAGGCCATGCCCGAGCTCAAACGCGTCTTGATCGACGAACGCGACACTTACTTGTCGCAGCGCATTCGCGAAACCGATGGCCAGCGAGTCGTCGCCGTAGTCGGCGCGGGCCACGTCGAGGGCATGCGCGCCGCGCTCACCTCCGGAGGCGACGTCGATCTCGCGGCGCTCGACGAGGCCCCCGAGGTCTCGCCGTTCTGGAAGTGGATCGGCTGGGGCATCCCGGGCGTCATCGCGGCTTCGCTGCTCTGGATCGGCTTCACCCAGGGCGCGGAGGTAGCCGGCGAGAACCTCCTCTTCTGGGTTCTCGCCAACGGCATTCCGAGCACCATCGGCGCCATCGCGGCGCTCGCGCATCCCCTCACGATCGCGGCGGCGTTCTTTGTCGCCCCGGTTACTTCGCTCACGCCGGTGATCGGCGCCGGCTACGTATTGGCCTTCGTCCAGGCCTGGCTGCGACCACCTCGCGTCGCCGAATTCGAGACGGTCTCCGAAGACATCACGGGGCTGCGTGGCTGGTGGAGCAACGGACTGCTGCAGATCCTGCTCGTCTTCATCCTGACGACACTCGGCAGCCTCGTGGGCACATACGTGGGCGGCTTCGAGATCGTCTCGAATCTTTTCTAGCCGGGTGGCGAGCCTGCGCGTC
The DNA here is from genome assembly GCA_019310965.1 of Deltaproteobacteria bacterium. Lineage (GTDB taxonomy): Bacteria > Myxococcota_A > UBA9160 > UBA9160 > SMWR01. The sequence goes on along the minus strand of JAFDDG010000133.1, from coordinate 273 downwards.
GCCGTCGTCGGAGCCCGCCGAGCGCATCAAGGCCTGGGCCCGTTCGTAGCACGGGATCTGCGCGCGGCGGGCGCCGAGGTAGTCGCTCTGCTCACCACCAACGAAAGCAGCGGTGCAGAGGCCGCCGGGCAATGCGCGCGCATCGCCGGCGCGCAGCCACGGGCCTACGTCGACATCGAGACGCTGCTCGCGGCGGAGCGGCCGCAGGCGCTCGCGATCTGTTCGCCGCACGCCACGCACGCGCAATATCTCGAGCGCGCGCTCGACAGCCAC
>JAFDDG010000132.1 GCA_019310965.1 Deltaproteobacteria bacterium | reverse complement strand
TTGTTTGTAGCGCAGCGCGTGACGGTCAGGCCCGGCGCGATGGCCATGCCGTGTTCGCCCAGGTCGGGGGCTTGGTGCCGATGGCGTGCGAGCTGGTCCGCGACGACGGGCCACCAGTGAATTCGGGGAGTTAGCGGCTCTTCGGTGCACGCGGTTTTGCGCCAGTCCTCGCGCTCGGCGAGGGGGCGCCTGCAGTCGCGAGGGCAGCGACTCAGATCGTTGGGCGCTTGTCCGCCCACGGCGCAGCGGCTTCGAGCTGTGCGGCCAGGCGAAAGAGTGTGTCCTCCCGACCGGGACGGCCTGCGAACATCGTACCGACCGGCAGGCCGTCCGCGTTCCAGTGCAGCGGGACCGACATCGCCGGCTGGCCCGAGAAGTTGTACTGGATCGTAAAGGCACTGGCCTGCTGCCCCGTCCGCGCGTAGCTCTCGTAGTCGCCCGACAGGGTGAGTAGGCCGTGCCGGGGCGGCGGAATCGCCAGCGTCGGGCTCAATACGATGTCGAAGTCGTGCTGGTGGGTGACGACCGTGCGTCCGAAATCGTAGACGTCCTGGCGGGCCGCTTCGTGCTGTGCCGCGCTGAACGACAGCGCCTTCTGGTACGACTCCCAGTTGCGAAGCTCGAGGTCGTCGGGCGTCGCCTTGCGGCCGAGGGCCCGCTCGCGTGCCTGGATGTGGTTGACCGAGCTGGCGCCCATCACGATGGTCATGGCGGCGAAGAGCTCGCGGGCCGGCAGCGGTGGCGGTGCGATCTCTTCGACCGTGTGGCCGAGAGACGCGCACAGCTTGGCGGCCTCTTGGGCGGCGGCCAGGCAATCGGGATGGATCTCCTCCAGCATGAAGGAGCCCGTCTGCAGGCCGATGCGCAGCGTTCCGGGGTCGGCTCCCACCTCTTCTCGGTAGGGTCGTTGCCGCGGCGGGGTGATGTAGGGGTCGCCCAGCCTCGGCCCCTGGCTGGCATCGAGAAAGACCGCGCTGTCGCGCACGCTGCGCGAGATCACGTGGTCGATCGAAAGGCCGGTCCAGGCATCGAAGCTGTGCGGGCCATCCGTCACGCGGCCGCGTGAGGGCTTGAGGCCAAACAGTCCGCAGTTCGAGGCGGGGATCCGGATCGAGCCGCCACCGTCGCTGGCGTGGGCCACGGGCAGGATTCCGGCGGCCACGGCGGCGGCCGCACCACCGGAGGAGCCGCCGGAGCTGTAGCCGCGCTTCCAGGGGTTGTGCGTATCGCCCCACTGTTTCGATTCGGTGGTCGCGGTCGCTCCGAACTCCGGGCTGGCGGTCTTGCCGAAGATCACCAGTCCCGCGGCGCGGTAGCGCTCCACCAGGACCGAATCGCGCTGTGCCAGCGCATCGGCGAAGAAGCGGGAGCCGTTCGTCGTGATCGTGCCCTCGAGATCGATCGCGAGATCCTTCAGAAGGAAGGGGACACCCTTCAGCGGACCCCGGGGCAAGCCGGCCCGCACCGCTTGCCGCGCCAGGTCGAAATGGCGCAGCACGACGGCGTTGAGTGCACCGTTCACCGCCTCGGTGCGGGCAATGGCGGCCTCGAGCAGCTCGCTCGGACTCGCCTGCTTGCGTCGCACGAGGTCGGCCAGCGCGACGGCATCGTGGCGCGCGTACTCGTCCCAGGGGAGAGCTCGCTCGGCGGCGAAGCTCGGCCCGGCGATGGCCAGGCTCCCGAGGACGGCGCCGGCCTGCAAGAGCTCGCGCCGGCTGAGTCGGGGGTCGACGTTCTCCACGGGATCCTCCTGGCGGGAATGCAGAAAAATGGGCTGTCGGGCCGATCAGCAAGAAAATGGTCTCTCTTGCGCGGCCGGTCTGTCGCCATGCGGCGATCGATTCCCGGGTAGCATCCGGGGTGCGGCGTTTGGGCGCAAGCGCCGAATCCGAGTTTGCGAAGACAGAGCTTGCGAAGACAGGGCAGGGCGGGTCGAGTGCGTTGCGCGCGGCCGCAGTCGGGGTCGAAGGCTTCGTGCCGGTTGCGCGAGTAGAGGGGGAAATCGGGTGGCGGAGGCGAGCGTATTCTACTTCGAGGACTTCGAGCCGGGTTGGAGCTCGCAGAGCCCGGAGTACCTCGTGACAGAGGAGGAGATCCTCGAGTTCGGGCGTCGTTTCGATCCTCGTCCCTTCCACATCGATCCGGAGGAGGCGGCTCGCTCGCACTTCGGTGGGCTCGTGGCCCCCGGCTGCCTGGTGTTCTGCATCCGGTCTTGGCTCGGGGTGCAGCTGCCGGTGCAGCCGGCACTCGTGGCGGGCCTCGGGGCCGAGGAGATGAATCTGCCCAACCCGGTGCGGCCGGGCGATCGCCTGGCGCTGCGCATCGAGTGCCTCGAGCGCAGGGCCTCCCGGTCGCGGACCGACCGCGGCATCGTGCGTCTGGACAACGTGATCAGCAACCAGCGCGGCGAGCCGGTGCTCACCATGATTGCGAGCATCCTGGTCGAACGGCGATGAGCGACACCGAATCGCCGGAGGGCGTGGTCGAGCACCGGAGCTTCTGCCGCATCTGCAACGCCGCCTGCGGCCTCACGATTCGGACATCGGGGCAGCGGGTGCTGAGCGTGCGCGGTGACCGGCAGCATCCCATCTCCGAGGGCTACACGTGTCCCAAGGGTCGTGCGCTCGCTGCGTTTCACCACGACGAGCGTCGCCTCGACCACCCGCTGCTCGGGCGCGGAGAGCAGCGCCGGCCCGCTGCGTGGGACGAGGCGCTTGGCGATCTGGCGGGAGCGCTGTCGCGTGTCCTCGAGGAGTCGGGTTCCAGCGCCATCGCCGGCTACCTGGGCACCGCGATCGCGTTCGACAGCTGTGGCTGGTGGGCGACCGGCGCCTTTCTCGACGCGGTCGGCAGCCCGCAGCGCTATTCCTGCGCCACACTCGACACGCCGGCAAAGCCGCTGGTCTCCGAGCTGATGACCGGCTTCGCGGGGCTGCACCCGGTTCCCGACGTCGAGAGCTGTCGGTTGCTGCTGCTGGTCGGAACGAACCCGGTGGCTTCGCACGGCCACCTGAGCGGTCTCACGAATCCCGTCGCCAAGCTGCGGTCGATCGCGCGTCGTGGCGAGGTCTGGGTGGTCGATCCACGCCGGACGCAGACGGCGCGCGGTGCGACCCGGCACCTGGCGATCCGGCCCGGAACCGACGCGCTGCTGCTCGCCTTCCTAGTGCGCGAGCTGCTGCGCGAAGGTGCGGACGCCGACATCCTGGCGCGGCACGCGAGCGGTGTCGCGGAGCTCGCAGAGGCGGTCGCGCCCTTCGATCTGGCGAGGGCTGCGCGCGGCACGGGCCTGCCGCAGCCCGAGATCCAGGCGCTGCTCGACGCCATCCGGCGCCATGGGAGGCTGGTCGCGCTCAGCGGCACCGGCAGCACCATGTCCGCGTCGGCAAACGTGAACGAGTGGCTCCTGTGGTCGCTGCAGGTGATTACCGGCTCCTTCGAGCGGCCCGGCGGCGGCTGGTTCAACCCCGGCTACGTGAGTCGGCTGGACCGGATTCCGAGCGCCGGCTGGCGGGCCGGCGAAGCTGTGGCCGGGCCGGGGCCGGCCAGCCGGCCCGAGCTTCCGCGCCGCAACGGCGAGTTCCCGTGTGCGGGGCTGGTCGACGAGATCGAAGCCGGCAACATCCGGGCGCTCTTCGTGCCCGGCGGCAATCCGATTACCGCCTTTCCCGAAACCGTCCGCACGCTCGAAGCGCTGCGCAGCCTCGAGGTGCTCGTCGTCGGCGACGTCGTGCAAAACGAGATCGTCGAGCTGGCGACGCACGTGTGGCCTTGCACCGGGCAGCTCGAACGCGCCGACCTCTCGGGCGTGATGGAGTTCTACCGCCTGGAGGTGGCCGGCCAGCTGGCGCGTCCGGTCGTGCGGCCCGTCGCTGAAAGGCGCCCCGTGTGGTGGTGCTTTGCGCAGCTCGCCGCCCGCCTCGGGCTCGGGCTGCTGCCCGACGGCGTCGAGCTCGACTCGACGCGAGACGAGGACTTGCTCGCCGCCCTGGTCGGCGAGCGTGCCGATCTGGACGAGCTCGCGCGCGCAACGCAGATCGTGGAGCGGCCCGTGGGCTGGGTCGAGCGCAATCTGCTTCCGGAGGGTCGCTGGCGCCTCGCGCCGGCGCCGCTGGTGGAGCAGCTCGGCGCGCTTGCGCAGCCTCCGACCCTGGCGCTGCTGCCCGGGCGGCAGCTGCGCACGATGAACTCGGCGCTGCGCGATGTCGCTGCGAGCGGCGAGCGCACGGATTGCGTCGAGCTGCACGTGTCTCCGGAGGACGCGGACGAGCGCGGGGTTCGTGACGGCGGCCGGGTGCGCCTGCGCAGCGCGTCGGGTGAGCTGGTCGCGACGGCCCGCATCGACGACACGCTGCGTCGCGGCGCCGTGTGGCTCCCGCACGGCTGGACGCGGCCGAACGTCGGCCGGCTCACCAGCTCGCAGCGCGACATCGATCCGCTTACGGGCATGGTGTTGCAGTCGGGCGTGGCTGTGGAGATCGATCCGCTGGACGATCGCTAGGCCGACCTGGCCGCGAGCACCGGGCTGCTGGCGGGCCGGAGAGGACTCGGCTGCAGAATTTTCAGTCGCCCGGCGCCAGCTCCCACTGCGGAATCAGGAACTTCTGTCCCGAGGTGGCATCCTCGGCCTCCTCGAAGACCGCGCGGACTTTCTGGCCGATCTCCGCCGTCTCGGGCGCGCAGTTCACGATGTTGCCCTGCACGTTGCAGCCGGGTGCGCCGTCGACCGAGACGATGGCGATTACGTAGGGCACCCGCTCCTTCAGGGCCGGGTGGACCGCATGGTGGACGAGCACGGCGCTCTCGATGCGACCCGTGCCGGGGCACGCGCGGAAGGTGAGATTCGTGCCCTGGCAGGCGTAGCAGATGTCGTCGGGCGGATGCTGCGAGTGGCCGCAGTCGTCGCATCTGGATGCTGCCCGACGTGAAGAAGGGCGTGTTGTTCGGGGTGAGGGCCGGCTGGATCCAATCGTCCCCGAGGTAGCGGCTCATGGCGTTTTCTCCGTCTGCTTCCTGGTTGAGAGGTGCGTTCGTGCTCAAGCGGCCGCGCCGAAGAGCACGGCGCTGCCGGGCGCATAGCCCGGACCGCCTACGGCGAGGGAGAGCTCGACGTTCTTGGCCTGGCAGGTCGAATCGCCGCGCGACTGGCGCACGGCCTCGATCACCATCTCGAGCCCATGGATGTAGGCCTCGCCGATGTTTCCGCCGCTCGTGTTGAAGGGCAGCCTTGCATCCGGGCCCTCGAGGGCACCGTCGGCCACGAAGGCGTCGACCTCCTCGGGCTTGCAGTAGCCCATCTCGCAGAGCGCCATCAGGACGGGCCCGGTGAAGTTTTCGTAGAGCTGCAGCACGTCGATGTCAGTCGGCTTCACGCCCGCGCGCTCCCAGATCATCCGGCCGACGTTCTCGTAATACATGCCCGGGAACCATTTCTGCTGGAAGGTGTTGAGGCCGATCTCGGGGCCCAGGCCCTGGGCGGTCGCGAGGATGGGGACGGCCTTGCCGGGCAGATCCTTGGCCCGCTCGGGCGTCGTGACGATCAGCGCCGCGGCGCCGTCGTTCTCCTGACAGCAATCGTAGAGATGGAAGGGCTCCACGATCCAGCGCGAAGCGTGATAGGCCTCGCGGGTCAGCGGCCTGCCGTAGCGAACGGCGCGCGGGTTGAGCTGGGCGTTCGCATAGCAGGCGAGCGAGATGCTGGCGAGCGCTTCCTGGGAGACGCCGTGGTCGTGCATCCAGCGCTTGGTCTGGAGGGCGCACTCCTGTGCCGGCGTCATCAGGCCGTAGGGCAGGCCCCAGGTCATGCCTTCGGGGGCGCCTCCGCCCATCAGGCCGGCGCCGGACCCCAGGCGCTGGAACTGCCCCTGGGCCAGTGCTCGAAACCCGACGACGTAGTTCGCATAGCCGCCGGACACGGCCGCGTCCGCGAATTGCAGCGTCGCGCAGGAGTTGTTTCCGCCCCCTGCCCACGGAGTCGCCGACCAGCTCAGCTCGTCGAAGCCGAGCGCTGCTGCGAGCCGCAGCGGGCTGTTGCGGTAGTCCATGTAGGAGATCAGCCCGTCGAGCTGCTTCAGCTCGAGCCCGGCGTCGTCCGCGGCGCGACGGATTGCCGTGCAGGCGAGCTGGAACTCCGTGTCCGGAGACCCACCGTGTTTGTAGTACTCCGACTCTCCGACTCCGACGACGACGGCCTGACCATGCACGGCGCTCATTCTCCTCTTGGCTGGACGCTCTGCAAGCGGGTTCCGGTCGAGGCGGGAGCCTCTTCGACGAAACGCTCTGCTGCGCTGGGCAGGTGACTGTACCATCCATGTGCCAGGTTTCAGGTGCGATCGTCGGAGTCGGGCCGCCGGCGACGCGGCATGCCGGTCGCGGGCCTGCGGGTTCGAGTCTCGGGGCGGGAGAACTGCGGCTCTCGGCAGCTTCCATGCGCCCGCGGAGCTGCCTGATCTCTCGGGGAACCACCTCCCGGGCCTGCTGCTCTTCGGGAGTGACCCTGCGGCGAGTCGCTCTAGGCGGTTCGCTCGATGAAGCGCCGGATCGCGGCGGTGCAGCGCTCGGCCTCCTCGGGGTAGAAGTTGTGTCCGTGGCCCTCGATGATCTCGATGCGTGCATCGGGGATCTTCTCGCGCATGGTGAGTTGGTCGCGCAGGGGCGTGAGGGGACTGTCGGCCGGTGCCAGGATCAGGGTCGGCACGCGCACCTCGGCCAGCAGGGGCTCGACCTCGACGTGGGGGGTGAGCCGCGCGAGGCCCTCGAGCGCGTATCCGTTCGTGCGGTCCCACTCGGCGCGGTGCCACGCGCGTTCCGCGCGTGCGGCGGGATCGTCGGGCTCGGGTCCCTGAGACACGTAGCCCCCCGGCCCGAGCTCGCGGATCGCCGTCGCGAAGTCCGGGTAGCCGGCGCCGAGTACCTTCTGTACCGGCTCGTCGAGCCGCAGCACGCCCGACACCAGGGTGAGGCTCGCCAGGCGCTCGGGGTGGGCCACCGCGAGGGCGATGCCCGTCGGGCCGCCCACCGACTCGCCGATGTAGTGGACGCGGGACAGCCCCAGAGCGTCGAGGAAGGCCACGATGTCGGCGACGAGCCCCTCGACGCTCCACTCGTAGTCCGGCCCGGTGTCCGTCGAGCCGCCGTGTGCCCGCATGTCGCGGCGAATCACGCGGTAGCGGCCGGCCAGGTGGGGCACCCAACGCGTCCAGTAGCGCCCGTTGCGGCCGAAGCCGTGCTGGATCAGCACGGTCTCGCTCTCGAGCCACGGGTCGCTGAAATCGTCGTCCTCGTAGTAGCAGTCGAAGTCTCCGGTTCGCACGCTGGGCACGCTTCCTCCTCGGCCCGCCCGCAGGCGGCGCCTCGTGGTCCGCCCTCGGATCATCGCAGATTGGGGCGCAGCCTTGGTACAATGCGCCGATCACGTCCGTCGACGCGCCAGGAGGTTTCATGTCCGCAGCCGCCACCGCCAGCATGCCCATCATCGACATCGACTCCCACTTCACGGAGCCGCCGGATCTGTGGACCTCGCGTGCGCCGGCCCGCTTCAAGGAGACCGCACCGCGCCTCGTCGACGACCCCGAGACCGAGGGGGGGCAGCACTGGATCGTGGGCGACGACGTCCAGCTCTCGCCGCCGGGTCTGTGCGTGATTCGCCCCGACAACAGCAAGGCCTATGGAATCTTCACGCTGACGAACATGGACGAGATGACGCCCGCCGCGGTTGACGTGGAGGCGCGGCTTCGCACTTTGGACGAGCAGGGCATCGCGATGCAGGTGGTGTACCCGAACGTCCTGGGGTTCGCGGGCGCGACGATCATGAAGATCGAGGACCCGGAGCTCCGGCTCTTCTGCACCACTGCCTACAACGACGCCGCCGGCGAGCTGCAGCAAGCCGGCCGCGGGCGGCTCTTCTCGCAGGCGCTCCTTCCCTTCTGGGACATCGAGCTCGCGGCGAAGGAGCTCGAGCGCGCCCACGACAAGCTCGGCATGACCGGCTTCAACATGCTCGACAATCCCGAAGAGTGGGGGCTCCCGCCGCTCCACGACCCCTACTGGGACCCGATCTGGTCCCGCGCCCAGGAGCGCGGCATGCCGTGCAACTTCCACATCGGCTCCGGCGGGGTGGACATCGGCGCCGTGTGGCCCGGGGTTCGCCCGGATCACTACCTGGCGGCGCTGGCTTCCACCTTCTTCCTGCACAACGGACGCACCATCTGCAACCTGATCTTCAGCGGCTTGCTCGACCGCTTTCCGGAGCAGAAGTTCGTCTCCGTCGAGAGCGGCATCGGCTGGATCCCCTTCATGCTCCAGGCCAGCGAGTACCAGATGGACGAGAGCATGCCGCACGGCGGAGGCATGCAGCTGCGGCCGACGGAGTACTTCCGCCGCCAGATCTACGCCTCCTTCTGGTTCGAGAAGCAGAGCACGGCGCACTCGATTCTCGAGGTCGGCGAGGACAACGTGATGTTCCAGACCGACTTTCCACATCCCACCTGTCTCTACGGAAACATCCGGGAGCACGTGGACGAGGCGTTGGCGGATCTCCCCGAGAAGGCCCAGCGCAAGGTGCTCTACGAGAACGCGGCGCGGGTGTACCAGCTGTCGCTGCCCGACTGAGCCGACACGGACCGAAACGCAGAGAGCTTTCTGCACGCGGCGGGCCATGGCGCTCCCAACCGTGCGCGACGGCGACTTGCATAGCGAGGAGTTTGCATGAGTGATCTCAAGGCACGCTACGAGCGCGGCCTCGACGTCTTCCGGAGCCTGAGTGGCTCCGAGCAAGCCGGCCGTGTGCTGGCCGAGCACTCCGAGAGCTGGGGTGCCCTCGGCAGCTTCGCGCTCCACACCGGAGCCGGCGAGATCTGGAGCCGACCTGGGCTCGGGCGGCGCGACCGCAGCCTGGTGGCGATCTCGTTCCTCACCGCTCTCGGCCGCGAGAAGGAGCTGCATCACCATGTCGCCGGCGGCCTCAACCACGGCCTCAGCCGCGACGAGATCGATGAGATCATGGTGCAGATCAGCGCCTACGCGGGCGTTCCCTTCGCGCTGGCCGGTGCGCGTGCTGCGGCCCAGGTCTTCGCGGAGCGCGACGGCACGGAGCAGCGCACCACGCCGCCGGCGCCCGCCGAGCTCAAGGACGAGGAGAAGCGCCGCGCCGATGGGCTCGACGTGCTGAGCACGCTGCTCGGCGAGGTCTATCTCGGTGCCGAGGCCACCGAAGCGGCGATCATCGAGCAGCAGGGCGACATGGGACGCCTGGTCATGGACTTCGCCTTCGGCGACGTGTGGTCGCGGCCGCAGCTCTCGCGACGCGACCGCAGCCTCGTCGTCATCTCCGTTCTCACGGCGCTGGCGGCCGCTCTCGAGCTCGAGATCCACCTGCGCGGCGCCCTCAACCACGGGGTCACGCCGGAAGAGATCGAAGAGGTGATGATCATGATGGTCTTCTACGGCGGTTTCCCGCGAGCCATCGACGGCCTCCTGTGCGCGCGCAAGGTGTTCTCCGCCACGAGCTCCTCGCAGTAGGCCGCGCCGCGGGGCTCAGTCTCGCCAACGCCGCGGGTCTACTGCACGGGCCTGCTTGGCGGGGCTGCGTTTACGATGGAGCACGAGACCGGATTCGAACCGGAAGCGTATCCTCGCCTGAACCGGTCAAATCGGGTCGTTTCGGTCAATAGTGGGGGAAGCGGAGGGGCGGGGAAGAGCCTCGATCGCCCGTCCATCGAGACGGGAGATCCCAGCGCGGAGCGGCAATGCAACCTGGCTGACTCTTACGCGGGTCGGCCACCGAGGCCTATTCGAACACGAAGAACGCCAGCACGCCCATGAGCAGGAGCAGCCCCAGGTAGACCGCGGGGAAGATCCAGCGGCAGCGTTGATCGATCTTGTCTCCTCGCTCGGACTCTCCGCGCCGGTCGAGCCGGCCCACCCACAGGTTGACGAAGACGCTCGCGCACATGATGAAGAAGCAAGTGTTGAGGAAGCCGTTCATCAGGGTGAGGTAGGCGATGCGCGGAAGGGTCTCGCTCAGGACGATCTGGTAGGTGACGACAGTCAGGATGCCGATGAATGACACGCTGACGCGATCGCCCACCGACGACTGATCCATCCAGAAGACGGACCACGAGAGCATCACGATCAGGAGCAGTGGAACCACGACGAGGCGCACCATGAAGAAGGACCTGCGCTCGACGTCCATGCTCAGGACGAAGGTCGAGGCCACCCCGAACGCACCCGCGTGGGAGACCGGATGACTCCGGCTCGTGGCGGCGATCCCGGTGAGCCTCCACTGGGGCATCCGCAGCGCCGCCTCCGGAGCGGGGCTCTCGCCCGCCTCGATGGGTCGCAGGACGACCTCTCTCTCGTCGAAGCCCAGCACCTCGAAGATCGCCTCGAGCCGCTGGCGGTCGAAGGGATAGCGTCTCAGGGCGAGATCCGTCTTCGCCGCTGCATTCACCATCTCGACGAGCCTCAGGGAGCCGTCGGGACGCACCCGCAGCTGAACGCCATGCTTCTCGTAGAGGCCCGACTCGTTAACGAGCACCAGCTGGGGAAACCAGGCCGGGGACAGCTCGTCGAACTGATAGGAACCCTGATAGAGCTTCTCGCGCACCCCTTCGACCGCCGGGTCGAAGGCTTGACGGTCGTCGTGCCACTCGCTCACCAGGACCCCCTCGAACTCGAAGGTCTCCGTCTCGTCGTCGATCCGGTTGATGTCCCGCAGGTCGAAGGCGACGCGAACCACCACCGGTCCGCCCTCGGGCGGCATCGGAAGGCTCAGCAAATCCGTCTCGGCTGCGCTCGGGTCTGCGACTCCCGCAAAGGTCACGGCGGCCAAGAGCCCGGCGACGAGGAATCCACGGCTCATGAGCGGGGATTCTGCCCGGGCGGACCCGATGAGACAATGGCCCCACCGGATCCGAAGGCTGCTAGGTCCCGACAACCACCTTGGCCGGGGCCTGGCTGGAGCCCCCATGACCATTCTCGAAACCGCTGTCAGAGTCGCCCCTAGTGGCACCTTGGAGCTGTTGATTGACCCTTGCCATTCCGGCCAGCTCACAGAAGACGAAAAGGGTCGACGGATTCCTTGGAGTCATCGCAGAGAGATACGATGACGCCAAGGACTCCCTTCCCGTTTTCATCTGCTAGCGCGGATCTCGGAGATTCAGATACCGCTACGGAAGGCCATGCTCCTTCTTGAATTCATTGACCATCGGAGCTTGCGCTTCCTCTGCCGGCTTCCACCGGCCGGTCTTGATGAAGTCGGAAATCGGATCGGGCACGCTGCCCTTGGCCGGCGGCTTCGGGGGCTTGTTGGGTCCGTTGACCGCCCACGCCTGATCCGGCGACACGATCATCCGCTCGGTGATCTTCTCCTTGGTGATGTTCCAGACCATGTTGTCGACCGCCAGAGACAGCGGC
>JAFDDG010000091.1 GCA_019310965.1 Deltaproteobacteria bacterium | reverse complement strand
TTCGCGCGGTCGACTACTTTGTGGAGTATGGGGTGGCATCCGGGGCAGCTGTTGTCAGCGGGGTTCGAGGGGGTTGCGGCACCGGCCGACTTGTTGGAGCTGATTCGCCGGGGCGAGGTCGGCGGCGTGATCCTCTTCGCTCGCAACGTGGAGAGCCCCGCGCAGCTGCGACGCCTGCTGGCGACGCTGCACGCAGCGGCGCCGGCAGAGCTGCCGTTGCTGGTGTCGATCGACCAGGAGGGCGGGCGTGTGCAACGCCTGCGCGCACCCTGGACCGAGTGGCCGCCGATGCGGAGGCTGGGCGAGCGCGACCGCCCAGAGGAAACCTCCGCGCTGGGCGCGGCGCTCGGACGCGAGCTCGCCGACCTGGGCATCGATCTCGACTTCGCACCGGTGGTGGATGTCGACACCAATCCGGACAACCCGGTGATCGGCGATCGCAGCTTCGCGCGCACGCCAGATGCGGTGGGGCGACACGCGACGGCATTGATCGAAGGGTTGCAGGGCGAGGGCGTGGCCGCATGCGCAAAACACTTCCCCGGCCACGGCGATACCGACATCGACAGCCACCTGGCCCTGCCGCGGATCGATCACTCCCTCGAGCGCCTGCGCGACATCGAGCTGCCGCCATTTCGCGCGGCCGCCACCGCCGGCGTCGCGAGCCTCATGACTGCACACGTGGTCGCGGCGGCCCTGGACTCCGAACGTCCCGCCACGCTGTCGCGTGCCACGCTTGCACTACTGCGCGAAGAGATCGGCTACGACGGCGTCGTCTTCGGCGACGATCTCGACATGGGCGCAATCACAGACCACTTCACGCCGGCAGAAGCCACACGCCTGGCCCTCGAAGCCGGCTGCGACGCACTGCTCGCGTGTCGTCGTCCGGACGTGCGCGACGCCGCCCTCTCCGCACTGCAACGCCTGCCGGATCGAGTGCTCGAGGCCCCGGCGCGCCGCATGGCGACGCTCAAATCCCACTACGCAGGGGGGCGGCGCGCCGGCGACGTCGAGCCGCCGTACGCTTCACACACGGAGCTGGCCGCACGCCTGCGAGCCTGACCGCGGGTCCCCTCCGAGCCTCTGTCGGCCGCGTGCAGATCGCCTGCCGCGCCCGAATCGCGTAGGCTGCACGGGCGACGCCGTCATGCTCTCCCCTACCGCGATTCTCGTCCCACCGGTCTGCGCGACCGCCATCGCCAACGACACGCGCCGCTCTGCGCTGGTGGACACTGCGCACCAACGCATGGCGGAGCAATGACCGTCTATCAGCTGGGCCCGGAGCACGTCTTCCCGCCGCCCGAGGAGGCCGAGCCCGACGGGCTGCTCGCTGTCGGCGGTGACCTCGCTCCGGAGCGGCTGCTGCTGGCCTACGCCGCCGGCATCTTTCCCTGGTACCAGGAGGGGCTGCCGATCCTCTGGCACTCGCCAGATCCGCGCATGGTGATGCTGCCCGCGGACCTGCAGGTGGCGCGCAGCCTGCGCAAGCGGCTGCGTCACCCACCGTATCGCCTGACGCTGGACACCGCCTTCGAGCGAGTCGTCGAAGCCTGCGCCGCTGTGCCGCGGCCCGGCCAGGACGGCACATGGATCACGGCCGAGATGATCGGAGCCTACACCGAGCTCTTCGAGCTCGGCTTCGCGCACTCCGTCGAGGCCTGGGACGGTGACCGATTGGTGGGCGGGCTCTACGGAGTATCGCTCGGCAGCTGCTTCTTCGGCGAGTCGATGTTCGCCCTCGCGTCGGATGCGTCGAAGCTCGGCTTCGCGAAGTTGGTGAAGCAGCTGGCGCGCTGGGGCTTCGACCTGATCGACTGCCAGGTTCACACGCAGCATCTCGAGCGCTTTGGCGCGCAGGAGTGGCCGCGCGCGCGTTTTCTCGAAGCGCTGCAGCGCGGGCTCGAGAACGAGACACGGCGCGGCTGTTGGCGCTTCGACCCGGACGAAGACGAGCAGAGCACATGAGCTGCGGCACGAACCGGCCGAACTCGCCGCCGCGTGCGAGTTTCAGCGTGGGGGGCCCGGCATGAAGCAGCGCATTGCTGCCCTCGAGGGGCTGCGCGGCGTGGCAGCGAGCATCGTGGTGGTGCGGCATGCGACCAACGCGATCGCGCTGCCGCAGGACACGCGGCGCGCTCTGCTCGAGGGGCCGTGGGCGCCGCTACTCGACGCGCAGGCCGCGGTGGCGCTCTTCTTCGTGCTCTCGGGCTTCGTGTTGGCGGGCTCGCTCGAGCGCGGCACGACCCGCAGCGGCACGCTGCAGTTCTGGGTGAAGCGCGTCTTCCGCATCCATCCGCCGTACCTCGCCGCGCTGATCGTCACCTGGCTGGCGAGCTTCGCCTACGTGGTGCCGGAAGCCGCGGCCCCCTTCACGGACTGGCTGCGCAGCCGCGCGAGCGTGCACCTCGAGCCCGGCGCGCTCGCCACCGCCCTCCTCTACCCGGGGCCGGCCGCTCACCAGCTCGACGTCGGCTGGACCCTCGGCATCGAGATGACCTGGTCGCTGCTGCTGCCGCTGGTCTTCTGGCTTGCGCGGGCCACGCATTGGAGCGTGGCGCTCGGGCTCGCCGCGGCGCCCCTCGGCATGTCCGTCATGCCGCTCACAAGCCTCTACGCCGCGCACTTCGCGCTCGGCGTCGCGCTCTTTCTCGAGCGCGAGCGCATCACCGGCTGGCTGGCTCGGCTGCCGCGCGGCGCGGGCACAGCACTCTGGCTCGCCGCGCTCGCCTCGTATTCCGCACCGCTGCTGCTGGGCTGGCACACGCCTCGTGCGGGCATCCTGATGCCCGGCATCGCCGACCCGGCCTCGATCGCCGTGCGACTCCCGGGCACGGCGCTGCTCATCGCCCTGGCGTTGGCGCTGCCCTGGTGGCGCGCAGCGCTAGAAACCCGCCCGGCGTTGTTTCTCGGGCGGATCTCCTACAGCTTGTACCTGCTGCACATGGGCGTGCTGCTGCTGGCCAGCCGCGTCGTGGCCCCTGCGGGCACCGCGAGCGGTCTCGCGTTCGTCGCGCTCGTCCTCGTCGTGTCGATCGCGCTGTCGGCGCTCTTCCAGCGCGGTGTCGAGCGCCCCGCCATCGCGGCGGGCAACCACGCCTGCGCGGCGCTCGCGGCCCGGCTCGGCGGCAGTGCGCTGGACACGCGCAATTGACAGCTCGACGCGCCACGCTCTAGCCTCGCGACATGCCGGTTCGCACCCTCTCCCATTTCGGAATCTGCGTGGCCGACCCGAAGCGGTCGATCCACTTCTACCGAGACTTGCTGGGCTTCGAGCTCGTCTCCCACCTGCAGGTCGACGACCCGGCGTCGGCGAAGCTCATCGGGCTCGACCCGCTCGAGCTTCACTCCACGTTCCTCGAGCGCGATGGCGCGCGCATCGAGCTCCTGCACTACGTCTCGCCCGGCCACGAGCCCGACGAGGTGCCGCGACCGATGAACCGCCAGGGCCTCACGCACATGGCCATGCGCGTCGACGACCTGACGAGCCTGCTCGTGGAGCTCCAGGCGGCGGGCGTCGAGATCCTCGAGGAGTCGCGCATACAGAACCCGGCTTTCCAGTCCGACGTCGTCTACGTGCTCGACCCCGACGGTGTGCGCATCGAGCTGATCCAGCTGCCCGGCGACCCGACCCAGGCCGTGGGGCAACCCTTCGACGGCTAGCAGGCTGCTGAAATAGCACGTCGCGCTTCGCCAGGGTCGGGGGCGAAGGGGGTGTCGTGCTCATGCGCCGGCGCCGTGAGCAAGAGCTGCCACCTGACCTTCCTCGGGCCCCGATGGCACGTCTGGCGCATCGCCCCCCATGCCTTCAGTACCATGGCGAAGAGAGTCTTTCAGCAGCCTGCTAACCCAGGCCCAGCTCGGCGAGCAGGGCTTCGCGATCGGCATCGAGGGCCGGTGCGGCCGGGCGCGTCGGCGGATCGTCCACGCCGGAGAGCTTCACCGGGTTGCCCGACAGCTCGAGCGTTCCGGCCACCGGGTCCTGGCTGCTGACGATCATATTGCGCGCGCGCACCTGCGGGTCGTCGAGCACCGCCGCGATGTCATTGAGCGGTCCACACGGAACGCCAGCCGCCTCCAGGCGCTCGAGCCAATGCGCCACGCCGGCAACGGCGAGCGCCGCCTCGAGCTCCACGGCCAGCGCGTCGACATTCTCCGTGCGCAGGGCGTTGCTGGCGAAGCGCGCATCGCCGGCCAGGGCGCTGCGGCCGACGGCGGTGCAGAGCTTCTCGAAGAGCGCGTCGTTGCCGGCGGCCACCACCAGGTAGCCGTCGCCGACACGCAGAGCCTGAAACGGAGCGATCGAGGGGTGGCGCGTCCCCAGCGGCCCGGGCACCTCGCCCGTCGTGCGATAGCGCGCAATCGCGTTTTCGAGCATCGCCACCTGGCAGTCGAGCATGCCCACGTCGATGTGGCGGCCCACGCCGGTGCGCGCGCGCTCGACCAGCGCCGCCTGGATACCGATCGCGCTGAAGAGCCCCGCACCGATGTCGCCGAACGAAGTTCCCACCCGCGCCGGCGCGCCGCCGGGAGCACCGGTGAGGCTCATGATGCCGCCCATGGCCTGCACCACCACATCGTAGGCGGGCCGCTCCGCATAGGGCCCCGTCTGTCCGAAGCCCGAGACCGAAGCCATCACCAACGACGGGTGCTTCGCGGCAAGGGCCTCCCAGCCGTAGCCGAGCCGCTGCATCACGCCCGGACGGAAGTTCTCGACCAGCACGTCCGCGCGTACGAGCAAGGCGTCGAAGACGACGCGATCCGCAGCGTTCTTGAGATCGAGGGCAATCGACTGCTTGCCGCGATTGAGCGAGGCAAAGTACGCCGAAATGCCGCCCGCGAACGGCCCGATGCGCCGCGCGTCGTCGCCCTCCGGCGACTCCACCTTCACCACGCGCGCGCCCAGATCCGCCAGCACCATCGTGCAGTACGGCCCCGCGAGCACGCGGGTGAGATCGACGATGAAAATGCCGGCGAGCGGCCCGGGCGCGCCCATGCCGCGCCTCCTAACGCTCGGCGTCGAGACGCTCCTTCAGCGCGTCGAGCTCGTCCACGAGCGCCTGCGGCACGTGGCCGCCGAACTCCTCGTAGTACTCGCGCACGCCGTGGACATCGGCCTCCCAGCCCTCGAGGTCGACACGCAGCAGCTCTTCGAGGTCCTCGCGCGAGACGCCGTCGAGGCCCTCGATGTCGATCCCTCCCGGCGCCGGCAGGTTGCCGATCGGGGTCTCGATGGCCTTTGCGGTGCCCTCGCAGCGCTCGAAGATCCACTTGAGGACGCGCCCGTTCTCGCCGAAGCCCGGCCACAGGAAGTCGCCGCCGGCGCTCTTCCGGAACCAGTTCACCATGTAGATTTTCGGCAGCTGGGCGCCGGCGCGCTTGCCGATGTGCAGCCAGTGCGCCCAGTAGTCGGCCATGTTGTAACCGCAGAAGGGCAGCATGGCCATCGGATCGCGGCGCAGCACGCCGATCTTGCCGGTGGCGGCCGCCGTCTTCTCGCTGCCCATGATCGAGCCGAGGAAGGTGCCGTGCACCCAGTCGCGCGCCTCGTTGACGAGCGGGACGGTGTGGGCGCGTCGGCCACCGAAGAGGATGGCGCTGATCGGCACGCCGTTCGGGTCCTCCCATTCATCGGCGATGACCGGGCACTGGCTGGCCGGCGCCGTGAAGCGCGCGTTCGGGTGTGCCGCGGGCGTATCCGACGCCGGCGTCCAGTCGTTGCCGTGCCAGTCGATCAGGTGCGCGGGCGGCTCGTCGGTCATCTCTTCCCACCACACGTCGCCGTCGTCGGTGAGCGCCACGTTGGTGAAGACGCCGTTCTCCCGAAGCGAGAGCATGGCGTTCGGGTTCGACTTCATGCTGGTGCCCGGCGCCACGCCGAAGAAGCCCGCCTCGGGGTTGATAGCGTAGAGCTGGCCGTCGTCGCCGAACTTCATCCAGGCGATGTCGTCGCCCACCGTCTCGACCTTCCAGCCCGGGAGGGTGGGGTTCAGCATCGCCAGGTTCGTCTTGCCGCAGGCGCTGGGGAAGGCGGCCGCGACGTAGCGAACCGCGCCTTCCGGACTGGTGAGCTTCAGGATGAGCATGTGCTCGGCCATCCAGCCCTCGTCCCGGGCCATGGCCGAGGCAATGCGCAGTGCGAAGCACTTCTTGCCGAGCAGCGCGTTGCCGCCGTAGCCGGAGCCGAAGCTCCAGATCTCGCGCGTCTCCGGGTAGTGGACGATGTACTTGTTGTCGCCGTTGCAGGGCCACGGCACATCGGACTGACCTTCCGCCAGGGGGGCTCCCACCGAGTGCACGCACGGCACGAACTCGGCGTCTCCGAGGGTGTCGAGCACCTTCTGGCCGACGCGGGTCATGGTGCGCATGCTGCAGACCACGTAGGGCGAGTCGGTAATCTCGATGCCGATGTGCGCGATGTGCGAGCCGACGGGGCCCATGCTGAACGGGATCACGTACATCGTGCGGCCGGCCATGCAGCCGCGGAACAGGCCTTCGAGCTTGGCACGCATCTCTGCCGGAGCGCACCAGTTGTTCGTGGGGCCCGCAGACTCTTCCTCCTCGCAGCAGATGAAGGTGCGGTCTTCGACGCGCGCAACATCCGCCGGATCGGAGAGCACGAGGTAGCTGTTCGGGCGCTTCTCGGGGTTGAGCCGACGGGCCGTATCGTTCTCGAGCATCAGCTGGATCAGGCTCTCGTGCTCGGCGTCGGATCCGTCACACCAGTGCACGGCCTTGGGCTGGCAGAGGGCCTCGAGATCCTTCACCCAGTCGAGAAGCTTCTGATTCGTCGTCGTCGCACTCATCGCCGCGGTCGCTCCCAGAAAAAAAATAAAGGCGGGGCCCGACAGGGCCCCGCAACGGCGGGAGTATAGGCCGAGTTCGCGGGATCGGGGCCGCCTGGGCAGCGAGTTCCGGGCCGCCCGCGGGGCCTGCCGAGCCGATCTCGAGCGCCGGTGGCGTCCCGAGGTCACACCCCCCGAGCTTTTCGAACAGCCGGCGCCTCCGGGATGCAGGCGAGCCGATGGCGGCGCCCGGCGGCGGCGCAGAGCCCGGCAACGGCCCGATCTTGCCGGCGGCAAGACGGCCTTCCTCCGGCACCCCGGCGGCGGGGCTGGCGGGGGGGGCACGCCGCTCAGCAGCTGCTGACGCGCGCCGGCCCCGGGTCAGTCGATGTACGCGAGCACCGCGCCGACCATGCCCCCGAGCAGCAGAGCGAGGTTTGCCAGCACCGTGAGCCCGAAGCCCGGGCCCCGGCGCGCCGGATCCTGCCAGTAGCCGCGTGCGAAGAGCGCGCGGCCGAGCACGAAGATGAGCCCGATGCCGGCGCCGATGGGCGCGCTCACGAAGTGTCCGAAGAGCACGATAGAGGGCAAGAAGATCGCCAGCTGCTCGAGCGTGTTGTACTGCACGCGAAAGTAGCGCTCGAACTTCGCATCACCGGACATCGCCGGCGCCGGCACGCCGCGCTCCCCGCGCATCGAGCCGCATTTCATCGTGAAGTAGAAGTATTCGAGCAGCGCGATCCCAATGACGATGGCGACGAGTTCCATTCGCGGCTCCCCTGGCAGACCTGCCCTGCTCAGTACCACGCGAGTGCCGGCCCTGACAACGAAAAGCTCCGACCCCGAGCGATTGTGCGATGGTCGGGGCCCCATGGACCGGGAGGCACTGCTCGCCGCGTTTCGCCTGCAGGCGGGAGGCTGTCGGCTCTTCGACTCGCCGCTGTATGCCCAGCTGTGCGAGCGCGCCGAGGAGGACGTCCGCGCCGACGGGCCGCTGGCGCGGCTGCTGGTGGACTGGGAAGGCGACCCGCTGCACGCCTTCCTGCCCTTGCGGGTGCTGGGAGCCGTACACGAGCGCGTGTTGAACGGCAAAGCGCCGCAGCTGGCGCAGCACTACCCGACGGCGGGCGGCGATGCCGACGCCGATGCCGCATGGCCCGCCTTCCTGAAGGTGGTGGACGAGCAGCGCGAGGCACTGCTGCCGCGGCTCGAGAACTTTCCTCAGACGAACGAGGTGCGGCGCTGCGCGGGGTTGCTGGGCCTGTTCCTGCACGCCGCGCGGCGCACCGGGCTGCCCCTGCGCCTGCGCGAGATCGGCTGCAGCGCGGGACTCAACCTGCAGTGGGCGCAGTACGGCTATACGTTGGGGCCGCATCGCTGGGGCGCAGCCGACGCACCGCTGCAGATCGAGGCAGAGTGGAACGGCGCTGCGGCGGACTTCGATGCGCCGGTCTCGATCGAGAGCCGCGCCGGCTGCGACCTCGACCCGCGCCGCATCGAGAGCGACGCCGACGTGCGCACGCTCGAAGCCTTCATCTGGGCGGATCAGCCCGAGCGCCTGACGCAGCTGCGTGCAGCCGTTGCGCTGGCGCGTCGCGATCCGCCGCGGGTCGAGCAGGCGTCCGCCCTTCCCTGGCTCGAGCGCGAGCTGGCCGAGCCCGCCGACGGCGTCTGCCGTGTCGTCTACCACTCGGCCTTCTGGCTCTACCTGGAGCCCGAGGAGCAGGACGCCCTCCGCGCACTCTTCGCCGAACACGCCGCACGCGCCACCCCGCACACACCGTTCGCCTGGGTGCGCCACGAGAACAACGCGAGCATCGCCGAGATCGAGCTGCGCCTCAGCGTGTGGCCGGGTGACGACGAACGACACCTCGGCATGGGCCACCCCCACGGCCGCCGCATCACCTGGTTCTAACCCCCTGAAGCGGGGACGGTGTTGCCTTCTTGCCTTTTTCAGACCTGCTTGCTGATGCCACCGCTCGCCAGAAAAAGGCAAGAAGGCAACACCGTCCCCGTCAGCGGGTGGGGCGGATCAGGCCTTCTTGCACCATCGAGGCGACGAGGCGGCCGTCGCGGGTGAAGAGGCGACCGGTGGAAAAGGCGCGGCCGGCGGCGGCCGCGGGGCTGTGTTGCGAGTAGAGCAGCCAGTCGTCGGCACGGAAGTCGCCGTGGAGCCACATGGCATGGTCGAGGGTCGCCACCTGGCAGCTGTCGTTGAACCAGCCGATGGCGTGGGGAAGCATGGCGGTGTCGAGGAGCGTCATGTCGGACGCATAGGCGACGACGCATTGGTGCAGCGGCGGCTCATCCGGCAGTGAGCCGTTCGCACGGATCCAGACATCGAGCCGCGGCGGCAGCTTCTTGGGATCGCCCATGTCGACCTGGGTGACATAGCGACTGTCGATGGCGCGCTCCCGCGACAGCAATCTCAGATCGTCGTCGTTGCGGGCCTTGCCGACGAGCGAGGCGAGACGCTCCTCCATCGTCGGCAGCTCGTCCGGATCCGGCACATCCGGCATCTCGTCCTGGTGCTCGAAACCGCGCTCGGGCCGGTGAAAGGAGGCCTCCATCTGGAAGATCGCCTGCCCTCGCTGCACCGCGACGATGCGGCGGGTGGCGAAGGCGCGGCCATCCTTGGTGCGGTCGACCTGGTAGAGGATCGGAATGCTCGGGTCGCCCGGACGCAGAAAGTAGGCGTGGAGTGAGTGCAAGACCTCGTCCTCCCCCGGCGCCGTGCGGCCGGCTGCCACCATGGCCTGACCCAGCACCTGGCCGCCGAAGACGCGCTGGCTGCCGTCTTGCGGGGACTGGCCGCGAAAGACATTGACCTCGATCGCCTCCAGATCGAGCAGACCCACCAGGTCGTCGAGCGCCTTCTGCATGGGGCGGAGCTTAGCTCGCCGGCCGGGGCATCCGACCCGCCGGCGCCGATGGCGCGGCCCGGGCTCTGCGTGTTACACGGAGGGGCATGTCGTCGACACATCGTCTGCGAGACCTGCTGCAGCGGCCCGGCTTGCGGGTGATGCCCTGTTGTTTCGATGCACATTCGGCGCGTCTGATCGAGCGGGCGGGCTTCGAGCTCACCTTCATGAGCGGGTTCGCCGTGTCGGCAACCCGCGTGGGCCTGCCGGACACCGGATTGGTCTCGTACGGCGAGATGGTCGCGGCGGGGCGCGACATCTGCTCGGCGATCTCGATCCCGGTGATCGGCGATGCCGACACCGGCTATGGCAACGCGCTGAACGTGAAACGCACCTTGCACGGCTATGCCGCTGCCGGGTTCGCCTGCGCGATGATCGAGGATCAGCTGGCACCCAAGCGCTGCGGGCACACCCGCGGCAAGGCGGTCGTCGAACGCGCAGAGGCCCTGGCGCGGGTGCGCGCCGCAGTGGACGCCCGTGAAGAAGGCGCCGACCTGCTCGTGATGGCGCGCACCGACGCTCGTGCCACCTCTGGCCTCGACGAAGCGCTGTGGCGGGCACAGGCCTTCGCCGATCTCGGCGCCGACATCCTCTTCGTCGAAGCGCCGCAGAGCGAAGCCGAGATGGAACAGGTGTGCCGCGCCGTGGAGAAGCCCGCGATGGCCAACCTGGTGGAAGGAGGGGACACACCGATCCTGGCGCCGCCCCGGCTCGAGGAGCTCGGCTTCAAGATCGCGGCCTACCCGCTGACGCTGCTCTCCGCGGCGACCCGCGCCATGCAGACGGCCCTTGCGGCACTCGCCGCCGGCACGCCACCGGAAGGGCTGCTCTCGTTCGAGGCCCTGCGCGAGCTCGTTGGCTTCGACGCATACGACGCCGAGAGCGAACGCTACCGAGACGAAGGCTGAGCCGGACCCGCGGCGCGGCGCAGCAGCTCCGCGTAGAAACGCGCCGCGTGCACCAGGTTGCCGGCCCCCACGCGCTCGTCGGTGCCGTGCAACATCTCGATCGCCTCGGGATGGATGCGAAATGGCAGGAAACGATACACGCGGCTCGTCAGGCCCGCGTAGTGGCGCCCGTCGGTCCCGCCGACCACCAGGAAGGGCAGCACGGCGGCTTCGGGGAACACGCAGCGGATCGACTTCGCAAGCGTGGTGTAGGCCGCACCTTCGAGGGGCGACACGCCGCTGGGGTTGCGCGGCGGAGTCGCGGCGCCCACCTCGATGCGCACCGCCTCGTTGTCGACGACGCGGCGCACGTGTTCGGCAACCGTCTCGATCCGATCATTCGGGTGAATGCGGAAGTTCACCACGGCCCGGGCGTGCTGCGGCAGCACGTTGTTCTTCACACCGCCATTGAAGATCGTGACGGCCGTGGTTGTGCGCAACATCGCGTCGAGTGGTGGCATCGACGAGAAGAAGCGCTCGAGAGCCGGAGCGAACAACCAGCGGTTCGCCAACACCACCCGCAGCGGCAGCGGCAGCTCCGGCGCCAGCGCATCCAGGAACGTGCCCGTAACTCCATCGAAGCTGCCGGGCAGCGGGGAGTTCTCCAGGGCGACGAGTGCCTCGGCGAGCTCGCCCACCGCGGTGTGCCGCGGCGGCGCCGACGAATGCCCGCCGGGCGCGTCCAGCTCCAGGCCGATCGACACCGAGCCCTTCTCGGCAATACCCAGCAGCGCGAAGCCCTGCTCGACGCCGGGCAGGTAGCCCTCCACCACGGCCGCGCCCTCGTCGAGCACCCAGTCGAGGGCGACACCCCGCTGCTCGAGCAGGCGCGCGATGGCGAGCGCGCCGGCGTCCCCGCCCTGCTCCTCGTCGTGGCCGAGCGCCACGTACACGCTGCGCTCCGGCGCGAAATCCGCGGCCAGCAGAGCCGTGATCGCCTCGAAGATCGCCACCAGGCTGCCCTTGTCGTCGAGGGCACCGCGGCCCCAGACCACCCCATTCTCGACGACACCTGCGAAGGGCGGGTGCGTCCAGCCCTCCTCCCGGGCCGGCACCACATCGACGTGAGCGGCCAGCAACACCGGAGGCAGGGCGGGATCCCTGCCGCGCCAGCGATACAGACGGCTCCAGTCGGACACGGCCTCCACCTCGAGCGCGGCGTGGAGCTCCGGATATTCCTTCTCGAGGTAGCGGTAGAGACGCTCGAACTCCGCGGCCTCGAGCAGCGCTCGGTCCTGATACGAGACCGTTCGGTGTCGGATCGCACCGGAGAGGCGCTGTGCGGCGCGTTGGCTGTCAATGAGGATCGGCGACCAGGCTTCGACCGGCAGCTGCTGCGAATTCAACGCATACGCGCGAGTCAGCAACACGGCCAGCAGCGCGAGCAGTGCGATCCCGAGCCCGCGCAGCGCGCGCCTCACTGGGCTCTGTCCCGGGGCCAACCGAAATGCCCGAGATCGATGCGACCACCCGGCCCGAACTCGACGCCCTCGCGCTCGAGCCGCCGCCGCTGCTCGAACTCGGAGCCCGAGCCCAGTCGCACACTGCACGCCCCGCGGACATTCACCACGCGCTGCCACGGCACGCGCGTGCCGGGACGCAGTGCGTGCAACGCCCAGCCCACCTGCCGCGCGTAGCCCGGCAGCCCGGCCCGCTCCGCCACCTCCCCGTAGGTGGCGACGCGCCCACGCGGGATCTTCCGCACGACCGCGTAGAAACGCTCCCAGGTATCAGCACGCGCGCGCCTCATGGCGCCATTGTGGCGCAATCGGTGAACTGGGGGCAGTACCGCCCACGCGCCGCCGGCCGGGCGAGACGAGCAATTCGCGGCAATGCAACGCGCGGCTATCCTCGCTTTTTCCGGAGGTGCCCCGATGCCCGTGATCCGCGTCGAACGCAGCGCAGAGATCGCCACCGTCGTGCTGAACCGCCCCGAGGCGATGAACGCACTCTCCACGGAGCTGTGCGACGCCATCGGGCAGACTTTTCTCGATCTGTCCCGGGCCAGCGACGTGCGTGCGGTGATCCTCACCGGTGCAGGCCGCGCCTTTTCCGCCGGGGTCGATCTGAAAGAACTCGCCAGCGGGGAGCGCAGGGTGTCGCAGCTGAGCGCGCAGGAGATGATCGACGCGGTGCGCAACTTTCCCGGGCCGGTGATCGGCGCCGTGAACGGCTTCGCCATCACCGGCGGCTTCGAGCTGGCCCTGGCGTGCGACTTCTTGATCGCTTCGAGGCAAGCGCGCTTCGCCGACACGCACGCGCGCGTCGGCATCCTGCCCGGCTGGGGGCTCAGCCAGAAGCTGCCGCGGCTGATCGGCATCAATCGCGCCAAGGAGCTCTCGTTCACCGGCAACTATCTCGACGCGGAGACCGCGTGCGCCTGGGGGCTCGTCAATCGCGTGACCGAGCCCGACGCCTTGCTGCCGACCTGTCTGGCCCTCGCCCAAGACACACTCTCCTGCCAACCCGACACGTTGCGCGGCTACAAGAGGCTCATCGACGACGGCTTCGCCATGGCGTACGGTGACGCGCTCGCCCACGAAGCGCGCGAGTCGGCACAGACGATGAGACAGATCACGGCCGAAGACGTGGCGAACCGGCGTGAGGACGTGCAGGCGCGCGGCCGCCGACAGACGAGCCAGTGAGCCCGCCGTGCCGCAGATCGACCTCTACGGACCCGCCGATACCCCTTACACTGTGAAGTGTCTGAGCGGACTGCGGCTGAAGGGTCTGCCATTCACGCTGCACGAACCTTCCGGGCCCGAAGACTACAAGCGCTGGAATCCGAAGACGGGCCTGCTGCCGGCGATGCGCGTCGACGGCGAGCTGGTAATCGACTCGACCGACATCCTGCTGCGCATCGATCAGATCCAGCCCGATCCGCCGCTGCTCTCGCGGGATCCACAGGTCGCGGAACAACAGCTGAGCCTCGAAGACTGGGCCGACGAGTCCTTTCTGTACTACTTCCAGCGTTGGATGCAGCTGGTGGCCGAGCAGCCGGAACCGAAGAAACGCCGCGGGCCGCGAGCGCTGCGCGCGCTGGGTGCCTGGCTGGCGGCCGGCGGCACCTGGGAGCGCCCGCAGGCGGCGCTCTTGCGCGGCATCGACGACCGACTGGCGGACCTCGTGAACTTCCTGGGCTCTCGGCGCTTCTTCTACGCCGATCAGGTGAGCATTGCGGACCTGGGGGTGTACGCGATGTTGCTGACATTGCGCAGCCAGTTCATCGAGGGCACCGGCCCGCTCTTGGCGCGCCAACCCTCGCTGCTCGCCTTCATGGAGCGCGTGGAGAAGGCGACCGAGGGATGAAGCGCGCGGAGAAGGCGGAACGCGTGGCCAAGCTACTCGACGAGCTGCATCCCGAGATTCCGGTGCCGCTCGATCACGAGGACCCCTACACGCTGTTGCTGGCGGTGCTCCTCTCCGCGCAATGCACCGACGTGCGTGTGAACCAGGTGACCCCGAAGCTCTTTGCGAGGGCAAAGACACCTGCAGGGATGGCGCAGCTGCCACTTTCGGTGATCCGCAAGATCGTGACGCCCTGCGGGCTGGGCCCGCAGAAGAGCAAGGCGATCAAGCAGCTGTCGAAGACGCTCGTCGAAGAGCATGGCGGACAGGTGCCGCAAAGCTTCGAGGCGTTGGAGGCGCTGCCTGGTGTGGGGCACAAGACGGCGAGCGTGGTGATGAGCCAAGCGTTCGGCGTGCCGGCCTTCCCCGTCGACACACACATCCACCGGCTGGCGGCACGCTGGGGGCTCTCTTCCGGAAAGAACGTGGTGCAGACAGAGCGTGACCTGAAGGCGCTATTTCCGGAGAACACCTGGAACCGGCTGCACCTGCAGATGATCTATTTCGGCCGGGAGCACTGCCCGGCTCGCGGGCACGACTTGAGCGCGTGTCCAATCTGTTCCTGGGCGGCTTCGAAGAAGCGGATCCGCGAGGAAGCCGCCCGCTAGCGGGGACGGTGTTGCTTTCTTGCCTTTTTCACCTGACCGGTAGTGTCAGCGAGTGGGTTCGGAAAAAGGCAAGAAAGCAACACCGTCCCCGCTTCCCCGCTATTCGGAGATGCGGATCAGGTGGACCAGGGGGGCTTCGGGGTCTCGCTGTCGGGCGAGATCGATCTCGCCGTGGAGGGCCCAGGTGTCGTCGCCGGTGGGATCGGGGAGCACCTGGGTGACGTCGAACTGTCGGCTGCCGGTCTCGATGATGCGGGTGAGATGGGCGGCCCGGGCTCTCGGGGTCGCGTCGAGCGCACCGTGTTCCGCGAGAAACGGCTCCAACGCGGCCGCCAGGCGTTCCGGGGTCCAGCGATCGTCGGGGTCTTCGTGCAGTCGCGAGAGAGCCCGCGAGTAGTCGCCACGAGCCAGATCGCGCACGCAGGCGTGGAGCTCGGCCCGGACGCGGGCGGCGAGCGCCTTGGGCTGCCTGGCGAGGTCGAAGCGCCGCGGGGGCGCTTCGCCCGATGCTGCGGCGCCCGCCGCGTCGCCGCGCGTGGGATCCAACAGCTCCTCCCACGCCTCGACGAGGCTCGAGTCGACTCCGGCGAGCAGGGTGCGCAGGAAGGCGATGGCGTCGTAGACGGCGTCGCTCTTGTCCGCTTCGGGGACGGACTGCACGAGGGTGTCGTGCACCTGGGAGAGGTAACGCAGCAGCAGACCCTCGCTGCGCGCGATGCCGTAATCCTTCACCACGTCGACGAAGTCGCGCCAGTCTTCGACCACCTCGCGGGCGATGCCCTTCGGCCGCACATCGTGGGCGCCGACCCACGGATGCTTCTCGCGGAAGAGCCTGAAGGTCTCTTCGATGTAGGCGGCGTCGGGCTTTGGCCACTCGACCTTCTCGAGGCGCTCGATGCGCTCCTCGTAGGGCACGCGCTCCGCCTTGAGCTGCGCCAATAGCTCGCGCTTCGCCTTGCCCCGCTGCGCATAGAGAATGGCGCGAGGGTCCTCCTGGATCGCTTCGACGAGACTCACCACTTCGAGGCCGTGCTTCTCGGAGGCGGGATCGAGCCCGCGCAGCGCTTCCACCAGCCAGAGCGAGAGGTTGCGGTGCAGGCTGAAATCGAGCTGCAGATCGGGATCGACCCGCGCCCGGCGCACACCGGTCTCGGCGTCGAATACGCACTGCACGATGCCCGCCGCGCGCAGGCTGCGGAACAGCACCGCCGCCTTGCGGCGCGCGCGAGCCCTGACGCGCAAGCTCTCGTGAGAGCGATTCACCAGCTCGATGAGCGCGGCATAGCCGCCGCCCGAGCGCCCGGCAGCCTCTTCGCGCTGGAGCAGACTCACCAGCATGCCGTGGGTGACCCGAAAGCGCGATTGCAACACTTCCGGCGGCCTCTCGACGAGCTTCGCGAAGGTGTCCTCGTTCCAGGTGAGCATGCCCCGGGGCGGCGCCTTCTTCTTGGGCGCTCGTTTGCGCGGCCCGCCCCTTGCCGCCGCACGCTTGTTCTCGATCACGTGCTCCGGTGCCTGACACACGACGAAGCCCTCGTCGTCGTAGCCGCGACGTCCGGCGCGGCCCGCAATCTGCTTGAAATCGCGCACGCGCAACATGCCCACCTTCTCGCCGTCGAACTTGCACAGCTGGGTGAAGAGAACGGTGCGAATCGGAACGTTGACCCCGACACCCAGCGTGTCGGTGCCGCAGATGACCTTGAGAAGGCCCTTTTGAGCGAGCTTCTCGATGAGCAGCCGGTAACGCGGCAACAAGCCCGCATGGTGCACCGCCACGCCGAAGCGCAGGAAGCGCTGGAGGTCTTTGCCGTAGGGTGTGTCGAACTTGAAGCTGCCCACGGCCTCGGCGATGGCCCGACGCTCCTCGCGGTTGGCGAGGCTCGCACTAGTCAGAGCCTGGGCACGCTCGCCGCACTCTCGCTGGGTGAAGCTCACCACGTAGACCGGCGCGCGGCCCTCGGCGACCAGGTGCTCGAGGGTCACGTGCAGCGGGGTGTCCGCATATTCGTATTCGAGCGGCACCGGACGCACATCCGAGTGCACGTGGCGCACCGCAACGCCGGTGCGCTCCTCCAGATGCGCCTCGATCGCCGATGTGTTGCCGAGCGTTGCCGACATCAAGAGGAACTGAGTGTGCTCGAGCACCAGCAGCGGAAGCTGCCACGCCATGCCGCGTGCGCGGTCGTCGTAGTAGTGGAACTCATCCATCACCACGACGGGTGCATCGACGCCTTCGCCCTCTCGCAGCGCCATATTCGCCAGCACCTCGGCCGTGCAGCAGATGATCGGCGCATCGCGATTGACGCTGGCGTCGCCAGTCAGCATGCCGACATTCTCGGGACCGAAGGCCTCGCACCAGTCGAAGAACTTCTCGCTCGCGAGGGCCTTGACCGGCGAGGTGTAGAACGAGCGCTGTCCCTGACACAGTGCGCGGAAGTGCAGCGCCATGGCGACCAGCGACTTGCCGGAGCCGGTGGGTGTCGAGAGCACCACGTGACGACCAAGCAGAGCCTCGAGGATCGCCTCTTCCTGTTCGGGATACGGGGTCAGCCCGCTGTCGGCGACCCAGCCCATGAAGTGATCGAGGATCTCAGCGCTGCTGGCGCCCTGCGCTTCGCGAAGCCGGGCGTGAAGCGGTGCGACGGGCGCTTCGGACATCGCGCGACGGTAGCGCGGTGCGCTGGCGGGGAGGCCGCAGGTGCTCAAGCCTGCGACCTCCCGCGGCCATCAACGGGAGCAGAGAATCAACAAGGATGAGAGGAAGCGAAATCGAACCAACGCGGGCGAGGCAGCCACCGCGACTGCGCGATCCTGCCGGATCGCCTCAGCCTGGGGTGCGATGGGTGCGTTGCCGCGCATGCCCGGATGAACAGCAATTCGCGTGCCGACACCCTGCCCTCGAGCGCGAACCGGGACTTGGGGCGACATCTGCACCACCGGGCGGGGACCTGGGGAAACCGCGCACCCCTCTGAGGGAAGCGCCCCACCCACTCCGCAAGAAACTGCAGTGCCCGCTCAGACCCGCCGGATCACCACGAGACGCCCCAGCAGCTCCGGGGCCGGCGGCGCGGCGGGCTCATCGAGATCGATGCGCGGCCCGACACCCTGCACCGCCCGCACCCCCTCGACGGTCTCGACGAAACCCTTGACGCGCAGGGCGCCGAGCGTTTCGAGCCGTGCGAGGAGCGCGGTGCTGGTGACGCCGGCCTCGACCGAGAGCTCCTCGGCGGCGAAGCGCTCGTGGCTGTGCGCCGGCGCCGGGACGGCCTGCGCGCGACGCTGCTCTCGCAGCCCCTGCGGATCCGGCGGAAACAGCAGCCGCGGATCGATGTCGGCGTGCTCGGCACGCAGGATCGGCGCTTCCGGCTCGAACTCGCGCAGCGCGGCCTCGAGCGACTCGTACTCGCCTGCGGGAACGAGGTCGAGCTTGTTCAGCACCAGCAGATCCGCCGAGCTGACTTGTTGCTCGAAGGTGCCCTCGAGCTCACGCCGCGCATGCAGCTGCTCGGCGTTCACCACCACCACGGCTGCGTCATCGGCGATCCACTCGCGCACCGGATCGCGCCAGAAATTGAGCTGCGTGTCGTAGGGCAGCGCCACACCCGATGTCTCGATGACGATGCGGTCGGGATCGGCGCGCTCGCGCAGCATCACCAAGGTGTCGACCAGCTGATCCGAGAGCTTGCAGCACACGCAGCCGCCGCGCAGCTCGACGTAGTCTTCCTCCATGCGACCGAGCAAACTCGTTCGACACGACGGCCACCTTCACGCCCTCGGCCTGTGCCTGCGTCAGGATGCGGCGCACCAGAGTGGTCTTGCCGCAGCCGAGAAAGCCCGAGACGACGAGCGCCGGAACCTGCTTCACGCGCAACCCCGTGCGGCCTCAGCCTGCCGCCGGCTCGACGCGCAGCTCGGCGTAGACCCCGAAGTGATCCGAGGGCCAGACTCCTTCCCGCTCATCGTTGCACACCACACGGCAGGTGAGAACTTGCCCGAGACCGCTCCTCGGCGGAAGCCCCGCGAAGACATAATCGATGCGGCGATCGGGCTCGCGCTCGAGCCGGGCCCACGGGTTGACGTTGTCCCAGGTAATGCCCGGGCCCTCGCAGCGCGCCGTGCGCCAGGCATCGAGGAAGCAGATGCTCTTG
>JAFDDG010000090.1 GCA_019310965.1 Deltaproteobacteria bacterium | reverse complement strand
CTTTGCGGCCGCCCTGCGCTCCTTCCTGCGTCAGGATCCGGACATCATCATGGTCGGTGAAATCCGCGACTTCGAGACCGCGGAGATTGCGGTGAAGGCGGCTCTCACCGGTCATATGGTGCTCTCCACTCTCCACACAAACGATGCGCCGTCCACCGTGAATCGTCTGCTCAACATGGGCATCGAGCCGTTTCTAGTAGCGTCCTCGGTGAACTGCATCGTGGCCCAGCGCCTGGCGCGCCGGATCTGCGAAGACTGCAAGGAAGTCGACCCGGACGTCAGCGAGGAGAACCTGACCGAGGCCGGCATGTCCGAAGACATGGTCGGGGAGATCCAGCCGATGCGGGGCGTCGGCTGCCGCAACTGCTCCGAGACCGGCTTCAAGGGCCGCCTCGCCGTCTACGAGGTGATGGAGCTTCGCGAAGAGCTGAAGGAATTCGTGCTGAATGGCGCTTCAGCCCTCGAACTCAAACGCGAGGCGGTGCGTCTCGGGATGAGAACGCTGCGTCAGAGCGCCTTCGAGATGCTCGGTGCGGGCATTACGACGCTGGGTGAAGTGCTCCGCGTTTCCACCGCGGACAACTAGGAGACGCCACGTCATGGCGAATATGCATCAGTTCTTGAAGGCAATGATCGAGAAGGGCGCGAGCGATCTTCACATCACGACGGGCACCGCACCGCAGCTTCGCATCGACGGAAAGCTGCATCCGCTCAAGGTGCCGCCGCTCTCGGCTCCGGAGACGAAACAGCTCTGCTACTCGGTGCTGACCGACTCCCAGAAGCACCAATTCGAAGAGAATAACGAGCTCGATCTCTCGTTCAGTGTGCAGCGGCTGTCGCGTTTTCGCGCCAACGTCTTCGTGCAACGAGGCAACATCGCCGGCGCCTTCCGTTCGATCCCCTTCAAGATCAAGAGTTTCGATGAGTTGAGCCTGCCGCCCTCCGTGGCGCATTTGGCCGCCCGCCCTCGCGGTCTGGTACTGGTGACCGGGCCGACCGGTTCCGGCAAGTCGACGACACTCGCGACAATCGTCGACAAGATCAACACCGAGCGCAGTGAACATATCATCACCATCGAAGACCCGATCGAATACCTGCACCAGCACAAGGGCTGCGTGGTGAACCAGCGGGAGATCGGTGCAGATACCGATAGCTTCAAGAAAGCGCTGAAGTACATCTTGCGTCAGGATCCGGACGTGGTGCTGGTCGGCGAGATGCGCGACCTCGAGACGATCGAGGCAGCGCTGTCCATCGCGGAAACGGGTCACCTCTGTTTTGCCACGCTTCATACGAACTCGGCGCTCCAGACCATCAACCGCATCGTCGACGTGTTCCCGCCGTATCAGCAGTCCCAGGTTCGCGCACAGCTCTCGTTCGTGCTCGAGGGTGTGATGTGTCAGAGCCTCTTGCCGCGCGCGAATGGGCCGGGTCGTGCCATGGCCCTCGAGGTGATGATCCCGAACGCCGCGATTCGCAATCTGATCCGCGAGGACAAGATCCATCAGATCTATTCGTCGATGCAGATGGGCCAGGACGAATCGGGGATGCAAACGATGAACCAGTCGCTCGCGTCGTTGTACGCGCGGCGTCTGATCTCGATGGAGACGGCCATGTCGCGGAGCCCGGACTGCGACGAGCTGCGCAGTCTGATGAGTTCTGGCGGAGCGATGCCACGACCGCCGGCACAAAGGGCTCCGGCGGCGCGACGAAAATCGGCCTGAGGCTGTTGGGAAGCCGGGATTCCCGGCAGAGGGGGTGAGAGACCATGCCGATCTATCTGTGGAAAGCTCGGACGCGTCAGGGGACGATCAAGAAGGGCGAGCTGGAGGCGGCCAATGATGAGGCCGTACTGAGCCAGCTGCGGGCGCAGATGTTGATGCCCGTCACGGTGAAGAAGAAGCCCAAGGACATCAGTGAGTATCTTCCGTTCCTGAGGCCGGGCATCACGACCAAGGACCTGGTGATCTTCACACGCCAGTTCGCCACGATGATCGACGCGGGTCTCCCGCTGGTCCAGTGCCTGCAGATCCTGGGGGACCAACAGGAGAACCCGACCTTCAAGCTCGTGATCCAGGAGGTTCGCGCGGATGTCGAGCAGGGCTCGACGTTCGCCGAGGCACTCGCCAAGCACGAGAAGCCCTTCGATTCGCTCTACACCAACCTGGTTCACGCCGGCGAGGTCGGCGGCATCCTCGACACCATCTTGAACCGGCTCGCCGTCTACCTCGAGAAGGCCGATGCGCTGGCTCGCAAAGTGAAGGGCGCGATGGTCTACCCGGGCACGGTGCTGGTGGTCGCGGTTGGTGTCGTCGTCCTGATGCTCGTGAAGATCATTCCGACCTTCGAGAAGATGTTCGCCGACTTTGGTGGCGAGCTGCCCGGCCCGACCAAGATGGTGGTCGCCATGTCCCATTGGATGCAGGATTGGCTGGTGGTCTCCATGGTGGGGATCGCGATCACGGTCTTTTCCTACTTGCGTGCACGCAAGGTTTCGCTCCGATTCCGGCGCGCCACTGACGCGCTCTATTTGAAGGTTCCCGTCTTCGGCTCTCTGCTGCGCAAGGTCGCGGTGGCGCGCTTCAGTCGAACGCTGGGCACGATGATTGCGAGCGGTGTGCCGATCCTCGACGGTCTCGACATCGTGGCGAAGACTGCCGGCAATGTGGTCGTCGAAGAGGCTCTGAACGACGTCAAGGCGGCGATTTCGGAGGGCAAGACCATCGCGGAGCCACTCGCGGAAACCGATGTATTTCCCGGCATGGTCGTGCAGATGATCGCCGTGGGCGAGGAGACCGGCGCGATGGAGAGCATGCTCTCCAAGATCGCGGACTTCTATGACGATGAGGTCGATGCCGCTGTCGATGCCCTCACCGCGATGCTCGAGCCCGCCATGATGGTGGTTCTCGGTGGCACTGTTGGCGGTCTGCTCATCGCGATGTATCTCCCGATCTTCAAGATTGCGGAGACGATCGGCTGATCGAGTGAAGCGCCTCCCGCAGGAGAGTCGGGACATGATGGGCGCCGGGCGCGCGCCGACGAGTGACTCGGCCCTCGGCTTTCTCGGAGGCGCGGGCGGTCTCGACCAACGCCTCGTCGTGCTGATGGCTGCGCGTCTCGCGCTGTCCGCGGTGAGTCTGGGCATCGCGCTCGCGGTCGATGCGACCGTGGGCGGCGTCGAAGATCCGGCTCGGCGGGGGCTCTACGGAACCGTGGCGCTCGCCTTTCTGGCGACGGCGCTCACCGGTGTGGCGCTGCCGAGGCTGCGTCGCCCCGGCGGCTTCGCGGCTCTCAACATCACTGCCGACATCGGCATCGTATCCTCGCTCGTACACTTCTCGGGCGGGCCCGACTCGCTCTTCGCCTTCCTCTACGTCGTGGTGGCGCTCTACGGAACTCTGCTCTTCGAACGGCGCGGCGCGCTGATCGCAGCGGGGCTTGGGATTGCGGCATACGGTGCGGTGTTGCTGGTGGCATGGTCTGGGACGGTGGAGGGTCCGGAGCGTGTTGCGCCGCCTGTCCTCCTGGCCGCCTGGGGTTTTCACGCGGGTGCGATCGCCACCGTTGCGGCACTCGCGAGCACTCTCGCCGGTGAGCTGCAGCAGCGAACGCATGCGCTCCAACAGCTGGCGAATCTGCATCAGCGCACGGTCGCGAGCCTCATGAGCGGTCTCCTTACCACGGATGCGGAGGGCGGCATTACTTCGTTCAACCCCGAAGCCGAAGCGATCACCGGCGTGAAAGAGCGGGATGCGATGGGGCAGCCCGTCGAGTCGATTCTTCCTGGGTTTGGTGCATTCGAGGCAGAGCTCGGGAGCGCTCGCTCGCGGTTGCCCTTCCGCAACAGGGATGGATGCGACCTGTATCTGGGCATCGGCGCCTACGCGTTGCAAACCGGCGATGCGAAGGCGGACGGCCAGGTGGTGATCTTCCAGGACGTCACGAAGGTCGTGGCCATGGAGCAGGAGCTGCGTCGCTCGGAGCGGCTGGCGGCCGTGGGCGAGCTGTCGGCGAGCATCGCGCACGAGATCCGGAACCCGCTGGCCGCGATTTCCGGTTCCATCCAGATGTTGAAGCGGGTCGAAGAGAGGCGCGAGCCTGCGAGTGAGGACGGGCGGCTGATGGACATCGTCCTGAGAGAGACTGAACGTCTGAACTGCCTGATCGGCGACTTCCTGTGCTACGCGCGCCCGGGTCCCCTCCGAGTCGAGTCGGTGGCGCTGGACGAGCTCTTGGCGGATATGCAGGAGATGCTCGATGCGGCGCTTGCGGCGAATGTGGTGCTGGAGGTCTCGGTCCCGCCTCGGCTCACCGTGCAGGCCGACTCAGGTCAGCTGCGGCAGGTTCTGTGGAATCTCGTCTCCAACGCCCTGCAGGCGATGCCGGGCGGGGGAGAGCTCAGGATCGATGCGAAAGTGGTGCGTGCGGGGGCGTCTCAAGCGAGTGGGGTTGGGAACCGAAACGAGCAGGAGAAGGGGGATGCCGTGGAGATCTGTGTCCGCGACACGGGTGTGGGCGTTCCCGCGGAGGCCCTCGAGCATATCTTCGATCCGTTCTTCACAACCAAAGCGGAAGGCTCGGGGCTCGGCCTTGCGACCGTACACCGCATCGTTGAAGAGCACGGCGGCCTTCTGAATCTCGAGAGCGCGCAGGGCAGGGGCACGACGGTGCGCATTCAGCTTCTGCGTGGGGAGACCGCATGAGCGGAAAGGCGCGCATTCTCGTCGTCGACGACGAGCGCAGCATGCAGGAGTTCCTGGATATCTTCTTCAGGAGCGAGGGGTACGACGTCGTCACGGCCGGCGATGTTGCCACTGGCCGGCTGCACCTCGAGAACGACGCGTTCGACATCGTGATCAGTGATATCCAGATGCCCGACGGCTCCGGTCTGGACCTCCTGCAGGCGGCCCACGAGCTGGCCCCAGAGACCCTGGTCGTGATGATTACGGCATTCGCGAGCACGGAGACAGCGATCACCGCGATGAAGCAGGGTGCCTACGACTATGTCACGAAGCCCTTCCAGGTGGACGAGATCCGCCTGGTGGTGGAGAACGCGCTCGAGAAGAAGCTCCTCACCAGTGAGAATCGGCGGCTGCGGAGTGAGCTCCGCGGCAGACATCGTGCGATCGTCGGCTCCAGCGGCGCCATGCAGGCCGTCTACGATCTCGTGGCGCAGGTAGCGGACACGAAGGCGAATGTGCTGATCACCGGGGAGAGCGGGACCGGCAAGGAGATGGTGGCCCGGGCGATCCAGCAGGGGGGACAGCGCCGCGAGAATCCCTTCGTCACGGTGAACTGCGCCGCGATTCCGGAGAACCTGCTCGAATCCGAGCTCTTCGGCCATGTAAAAGGGGCGTTCACCGGCGCGGTGCAGAGCAAGGCGGGCCTCTTCGAAATGGCGAATAGCGGCACACTTTTTCTCGATGAGGTCGGAGATCTGCCGCCTGCGCTGCAGGTCAAGCTCTTGCGCGTGATCCAGGAGAAGACCTTTCGGCGCGTCGGCGCGACCTCGGATCAGCGCTCCGACGTTCGCATCGTCGCGGCTACGAATCGGCGGCTCGAGGAGGAGGTCGAGGCCGGTCGTTTTCGCGAGGACCTCTACTATCGGCTCAACGTCATCGAGATCCGGCTACCACCGCTTCGCGAGCGTCGCGACGACATCGCACTGCTCGTCGACCACTTCATCAAGAAGTACGCGGGAGAGTTCGGTCGCGAAGTGACGAGTTGCTCCGATGCCGCGCTCGCCAAACTGATGAAGTATCGCTTCCCCGGAAACGTCAGGGAACTCGAGAACGTGGTCGAAAGAGCGGTGGCGCTGGCCCGCGGTCCCGTCATCGATGTGGAGAGCCTGCCGCCGACCCTGATGAATCCCAGCAGCGGGCCGCGCGCCGAGCGGTTGACGGAGGAGGGTGTCGATCTGGACGCGCTGACGGCTGAGTACGAACGCGGCTGGCTGCTCGAGGCGCTCCGCGCCACTGGTGGTGTGAAGAAGAAGGCCGCCCAGCTGCTCGGCATCTCGTTCCGCTCGTTTCGCTATCGCTGCGAGAAGCTCGGCCTCGATTCGCCCGGGCCCGCCGATCCTGCGTAGCCCGGGCCGCGGCCCATGGCACGACGCAGAGGCCTCCAGACCGAAGTCCTGGTCAGCCTTGCGGTCGTGATGCTGACGGCCACCGCCGTGCTGGGTGCGCTCGTGGTCCAGATGCAGGCGTCTCAGGCAGCCGTGCTCGAGCGACTCGCGGCCCGCGCATTGCTGGAGGATGCCTCCCGGCCGTTGCCGCTCACGACCGCGGCGACTCCGGAGCTGCGCTGGTGGACGTTGCGCGAGGGGGAAGCTCCGCGACCCCATGGGGCGCACGGGGATCGAATCGACCCGCAGAGCCGCGCGCTGGCCGAGGAGGCGCGGCGGCGCGGCCGGGCGCTGCTCCAGCCGACGCGGCCATGGCAGCCGCTACGCTTCGCTGTGCCGCTCCAGGGAGAAGTGCGGGTCGCTTGGTTGCCTCCGGTGGCGTCCGGCGCGTGGTTTCTGGCACTGTTGGCAGCGGATGTGGTGGTCTTCACGGCGTTCGGCGCGGCACTACTGCGCCAGCGTCTGGTGCGTCCGCTCGAGCGGCTCGACGCGGCGGCTCGAGCGATTGCCGAGGGCGATTTCGCGGCGCGGGTGCCCGCCGACGGGCCCCACGAGATCTTCGAGGTGGCGACGGCGTTCAACGGGATGACCGAGGCCCTCGACGCGCGCACCCGGGCACTCGAGAAGGCCGTGGGCGACCTGCGCGAGAGCAATCAGGAGCTGCGGGAGGCGCGGGAGGGACTCGACCGGGCCGAACGCCTGGCCGCGGTGGGACATCTGGCGGCGGGCGTCGCCCACGAAGTGGGAAACCCGATGGGCGCCGTGCTCGCCTTCCTGGACCTGGCGCGCCGGGACCCCGGGCTATCCACCGGCAGTCGCGGTTACCTCGAGCGCGCGGCGGCGGAGGGCGCACGGGTTCGGCAGATTCTGCGCCAGCTGCTCGACTTCTCGCGGCCGCCGCGCACGCAACGCGCTCCGGTGGACCTTCCGGAGCTGGTGAAGGAGACCGCGGGGCTGGTGCGCGCCCAGCGTCGCTATGCGGGTATCGCGATCGAGGTGGAGACGCTCGGTTGTCCGCCCGCCGCTCTCGCCGACCGCAACCAGCTCAGCCAGATCCTGCTGAATCTGCTTCTGAACGCCGCCGACGCCGTGGAAGCAACATCCGAGCCGCTCATCCAGGTGCGCATCCGAGGCTCCATTCGGGCCACGCGGGAAGACGCCGACGGGGCGGCCGTGGCCGCCCGGCGCGACGCGGACGCGGTGGAGTGTCGGGTGGCGGACAACGGTCCCGGTGTCCCGGAGGCCGACCGCGCCCGCATCTTCGATCCGTTCTTCAGTACGAAGGAGGCGGGGCAGGGCACCGGGTTGGGCTTGTCGAACGCCCTGCGCTTCGCCGAGGAGCTCGGTGGCAACCTCACCCTCGATACGGAGCCCGATCGGGGAGCGGTCTTCGTGCTGACGCTGCCCGCGGTGGCGGGCCGCGGCAGCGACGAGGTGCGGGCGTATCCGAGGCTCAGTCGCGGATCCCGTAGTCCTTGATCTTGTAGAGCAGGGCGCGGTGGCTGATCTGGAGTCGCCGGGCTGCGTGGGTGCGGTTGCCTTCGGTGGCGCGCAGGGCGCGCCGGATCACGACGATCTCTGCCTCGCGCCGCGCGCGCTTGAGCGAGAGGTCGCCGGATGAACCGGACTTGCCTTTCGCAGGCGACACGATGTTCGCCGGCAGCTCGTGCAGTCCGATGGTGTCGGC
Organism: Deltaproteobacteria bacterium; assembly: GCA_019310965.1. Classification (GTDB taxonomy): domain Bacteria; phylum Myxococcota_A; class UBA9160; order UBA9160; family SMWR01. Next base: position 10,687 of record JAFDDG010000090.1, on the reverse strand, counting down.
GTCGGCCAGGATGATCGCTCGCTCGATGACGTTCTCCAGCTCGCGAACGTTGCCCGGCCAGCCGTAGGTCACCAGCCGCTCGAGGGCGTTGTCGTCGATCCCGCGCACGGGTTTGCCGAGGGTCTCGCGAAAGCGTGCCAGGAAGTGATCGAAGAGCAGAGGCACGTCCCGGGGGCGCTCGCGCAGCGGCGGCACGGCCAGGTGCACGACGTTCAGCCGGTAGAAGAGGTCCTCCCGAAAGCGGCCTTCCCGCACCTCTGCCTCCAGGTCCCGTGAGGTGGCGGCAATTACGCGCACGTCTACCGCGCGAGTCTTGGTCTCGCCTACCGGCCGCACCTCCTCCTCCTGGAGAACGCGCAGTAGCTTCACTTGCAATGCCAGCGGCAGCTCGCCGATCTCGTCGAGGAAGAGGGTGCCGCCTTCCGCTTCGGCGACGAGGCCGCGCCGTGCCCGATCGGCGCCAGTGAAGGCGCCCTTGGCGTGGCCGAAGAGCTCGCTCTCGAGCAGGGCCTCGGGGATGGCACCGCAGTTCACCGCGATGAATGGCGCCTGGCAGCGCGGAGATTGGGCGTGCACGGCGCGGGCGAGCACCTCCTTGCCGGTACCGCTCTCGCCGGTGATGAGCACTGTCGTTTTATAGGCGGCGGCGCGCTCCATGAGTTCCAGCAACTCGATCATCGCTTCCGAGGTCGCGACGATCGGGCGGTCGCCGACGGCGCGGACGACATCGCGGCGCAGGTTTTGGTTCTCCCGGTGGAGGCGCGCGCGCTCTCGGGCCTTGCGCAGCGTGAAGAGCGCTTCGGCCGGCAGGAAGGGCTTGGCCAGATAGTCGTAGGCGCCCAGGTTGATGGCTTCGAGGGCCAGCTCCTCGGTGCCGTAGGCCGACATCATGATCACGGGAGTCTGCGGCAGCCGGCGCACCAGCTGTGGGAGGAGCTCCATGCCGTCTACCCCGGGCATGCGCAGATCGCAGAGGATCGCCTCGAAGCTCGCCGTCTCCACGAGGGCAATGGCCGCTCCAGCGTCCTCCACGGTCTGCACCTCGTAGCCCTCTGCGGTCAGCACGAGCTCGAGGCTCTCCCGAAGCGCGTCGTCGTCATCGATGATCAGGAGCCGGTCAGCCATTCCGTCACGGCTCATCGGCCGCTCTGGCAGCTCGCGTGAGGGGATTCCAATGTGCGCTTCCGCTGCAGTTTCCAAGCAAGGGGAGCCGAATTGCCGGCTGCCTTCCGGTCGGTAACGTCCCCGTGCGCCAGCGAAAACCCCCGCCGTCCGTGCTCAAGTCAGCGTAACCAGGCGCCGATATGCGCGAAGGTCGCACCAGCAGCTTCGAGGCTGAGACGGTGTCATTTGTGGAGGGGGAAGCGTGGCGACTAATAGGCTTCAGCAGTTCCGAGAAGGGCTGATGATGAGCAAGGCAGAGCTTGCGCGAAAAGCGGGCCTTTCGACGCTCACGATCGATCGTGTAGAGGCCGGGCGCCCCTGCCGTCTCGACACCAAGCGCAAGATCCTGATCGCACTGCAGCTCCGGATCGACGATCGGGAGCGCTTGTTCGGTGAGGACTCGGTTCCGCAGACCGAAGCGCCTGCCAGCGCGACGCCGTCTGGCTTTCCTCAGGTGGCCCGCTAGGGCCGGAGGCGCATGCCGTGAAGTTTTCTCTTCCCAGCTTCGGATCCAAGTCGGTCGTCGGTCTGGACATCGGCTCGCACTCCGTCAAGGCAGTGGAGATCGCTCGCAAGGGGCGCAGCCAGGAGTTCGATCTGACGCATCTCGGCGTGGCACAGCTGCCGCCGGAAGCGATCGTCCAAGGCGCGTTTCTCAATTCGGCTGGCATTGTCGATGCGATCCGCGAGGCCACCGAGAAGGCCAAGATTCGCACCAAACAGGTTGCGGCTGCCGTGAGCGGTCACTCGGTGATCGTGAAGAAGGTGAGCCTGCCGACTCTCAGCCGCGAGGAACTCGACGAGCAGATTCGCTGGGAAGCAGAGCAGTACATCCCGTTCGACGTCAACGAAGTCAACCTGGACTTCCAGATTCTGGGCGAAGATGGCGCCGAGGGGCAGATGGACGTGCTCCTGGTCGCTGCGAAGAAGGACCTGATCGACGACTACGTTCAGGTCATCACCGAGGCAGGGCTCCAGCCGGCGGTGATCGACGTCGCCGCTTTTGCGGTGGAGAACGCCTGGGCGTCCAATTATGACGCCAATCCAGACGAGACGATCGCACTCGTGAACATCGGTGCGCAGGTCGTGAACATCAACGTCGTGACGGGGGGCGTTCCGACGTTCACGCGTGACATCACGACGGCCGGCAACCAGTACACCGAGGAGATCCAGAAGGCGATGTCCGTCGGCTTCGAGGAAGCGGAGCGCCTGAAACTGGGTGCTCGCGCCGGTGAAGAGAGCCAGGACGTCGTTCCGGAAGAGGTCGTGCAGGCGATGCATAGCGTCACCGAGACAGTGATCGGAGAGATCAGCCGCTCGCTCGATTTCTACGCGGCCACGAGCGCCGAGAGCCGGATCAACAAGGTCTATTTGTCGGGGGGCAGTGTCATGGTGACGGGTTTCCTCGAAGCCTTCCGCGAGCGCACGGGTCACGAGGTGGAAATCCTCAACCCGCTCAACCGGATGATCCCCTCCTCCAGGTTTGAGCCGGCGCTGCTCGATGAGGTCGGTCCCGCGCTGGGAGTGAGCGTCGGACTGGCGATGCGAGAGGTAGAAGCCTGATGCTGACGATCAATCTCCTTCCCGTACGTGAGGCCCGCCGAAAGGCCGGCCTGCGTCAGTACTTCATGCAGCTGTTGCTGGTGATGATCATAGTCGGTGGCGGTGTGGGGCTCTTCCACTCCCGGCTGATGGAAAAGAGCCAGAGAACGCAGGGGCGCGTGACACAGATGCAGAGCGATATCGAGCAGTTTGCGCCTCAGGTGGCGCAGGTCGCCGCGTTCAAGCAACGCAAGAGCGAGCTGGAGAAAAAGATCGATGTCATCGATGGGCTCGACAAGGCGCGAAGCGGTCCGGTGCGGATCATGGATGAACTGGCGAGCCGCACCCCGGACCGACTGTGGTTGACGAGGATCAGCACCAGGGGCGACACCATCGCACTGGAGGGCCAGAGCCTCGACAACGAGCTCGTGGCGCTCTTCCTGCGCAGCCTGGGTGAGTCGGACTACTTCGCAGGGGTGGATCTCGGAGCCGCGAAGCTCGGTGAGGAGGACGGCCTCAAACTCGTGCACTTCGATATCGACGCCAAGCTGGTGAGTCCGGCGCTCGTGCGGAAGAAGCAGCAGGTCGGCTCCTCCACCGCTGCGCCGGCGAAGAGCTAGGGGGCGAAACGATGGAAATGAACCCGCAAGTCGAAGCGAAGCTCGAGCAGATCGCGAAGCTTCCCCCTGCTGCTCGCGCCGGAATTCTCGCTGCGGTCGCCGTGATGGTCGGCGTCGGATACTTCTTCCTGATCTATCAGGACAGCCAGGTGAAAATCGAGCAGCTCCAGGCGCAGGAGATGGAGCTGCAGCGCAAGCTTTCGGAGGTTCGGTCGATCGCCGCGAACATCGATGAGTTCGAAGAGGAGATCGCGAGTCTCGAGGTGAAGCTCCAGAAGGTGCTGCGGCAGCTTCCGAACAAGCGCGAGATAGAGGTTGTGCTGACGGACATCAGCAATCTGGGCAAGACGGCCGGGATCGAGATCAAGGAGTTCAGTCGCAAGCCGGAGATCAGCCACGGTTTCTATGCGGAGGTTCCCATCGATCTGGAGATCGAGGGGCAATTTCACGACGTGGCGCGCTTCTTCGACATGCTCGCGGCGCTGCCGCGAATCGTGAACATGAATGCGATCAACGTGGAGGTCGCCCGTGATTCGATGGACGCAACGGTCCTCAAGGTCAAGGGTACAGCGACGACGTTCCGTTTCGTCGCCAGCGAGAAGCGCGCCTAGCGGCTGCGGCCGCCGGACGCGAGGAAGGATGAACGTGCGGATCAAGGCAACGGCATTGGTGATCGCGCTGCTGGCCTTGCAGGGATGTCAGGACGACGGAGGCGTGGGCCCGACAACCTCCGACTTCCAGGCCGCCCGCAATGAGATGGCCGCGAAGCTTGCCAGGAGCAAGGCTGCGCCCAAGGCGCCCAGAGAGCTGCAGGCCCGCACGGCTGCTCCGAGTGAGACTGGCCTCAGCGGCACCGGCAGTGGCTATACCTACGACGCCACCGGCAAACGTGATCCCTTCCGCTCGTTCGAGTGGGAGCAGCTCAAGCTCGCGTTGCTGGCGGGTGACGCGCGTGGGCCGCTCGAACAATTCGACGTTGCGCAGCTCTCTGTGGTTGGGGTCGTCTGGAAGAACCACAACGCGCGAGCGTTGGTGGAGGACCCGTCGGGCATGACGTACATCGTCTCCGAAGGGGCAAGGTTGGGAAAGAACGAGGGTCGGGTGACGCAGATTGCGGACAACCTCGTGGTCGTGGAAGAGACCTACGTGGACACGATGGGCGAGAAAACGACCAAGGATATCGAGATGCGGATTCGCGTCAGCGAAGGGGGATGAGTTCGATGCTGGGAACCAACACCGGGCGAGTTCACAGGCTGGGGGGAGTGGCCAGTGCTGGGATGGCAGCGTTGTTGATGGTCGCGTGTGCGGCCTCGACGAGTCTGCCGCCTCAGGCTGCTGAGCCGGGCATGATTGACGACGTGCGCGTCGAGAGTCACGGCGATGTGACGACTGTGACGCTGATGGGGCTCGAGGAGCCGATCTTCACTGCCTTCGGGCAGCGCAATCCGGAACGCGTGGTGGTGGACGTGGCGTCGGCGACGTCCGATCCGCAGATCGGCGCCATGCCCGTGCAAGACGGCCTGGTGAACGAGGTCATGCTGGCGCCGTACCAGACTGCCGGGGGCGAGCCGATGACGCGGGTCGAAGTCGCGCTGGACATGGCGGCGGACTACGAAGTGCTCCCCACGTCGGAGGGCCTGATGATTCGCGTCATGCCGATTGCGGACGACGCCTCCGAGATGGGGGCAGTGGAGCTCGATCCCTGGGCGATGCAGTCCGAGGCGAGCGACAGCGCAATGCCGGTTTCGAGCGAGCCCGCGACGCAGCTCATGGATGTTCAGGTGAGCCAGGTTGGCGACGGCTCACTCGTGCACCTGGTGGCCGATGGCACGGTGACGACCGCAGAGAGCTTCACTCTCGAGAATCCGGAGCGCCTGGTGATCGATTTGCCGGGCATGAAGAGCTCGGTGGACAGTGACAAGGTCGAGGCGGGCACGGCACAGGCCCTGCGAGTGCGCATCGGACAGCACGCCGACATGGTGCGGGTGGTGATCGACGGCGGCGATGCCGACGACCCGTTCGCCACGCGCCGCGTGATGCCCGTCGCCAGCGGTCTGCTGGTGGCGCTCGGTGCGGACGAAGACCTGGAGATGGCTCTGGCCGAGGCGGCCGGCGGCGCGCCGATGGCAGCGGCTGCAGACATGGACGAGTCCATGGAAATGGATGCGCCCGTTGCCGAGATGGACGAGCCCATGGATGTAATGGACGAGGTCGTTGCGGAGATGGGCGAGTCCATGGATGCAGTGGACGAGGTCGTTGCGGAGATGGGCGAGCCCATGGATGCAATGGACGAGGTCGTTGCGGAGATGGACGAGCCCATGGAGATGACCGACGCCGCGGCGCCGGTCGAAGACACTCCGATGCCGGCGGCCATGGACGACGTGGCGGATTCGGTCGAGATGGCAGAGGTTCCCGCCGCGGACATCGAGCCCATGGCGGCCGCGTCCGAAGAGCCGGCGGTGATCTTCGGCGTCGAGTTCGACTCGCAGGTTGGGCACGATCGCATCGTGATCCTCAGCGAGCGTCCGATCGACTACAAGGTCTTCGAGCCGAGCCCGGATACCATGGTCCTCAGCATCCAGAACGCCAAGATCGACCCGGAGGCCGTGGTGCGAATCGCTCCGGAGGCGGGCGGTCCCGTATCGCTGGTCACCGCCTTCGAGCAGCCCGACACGGACGGCACCGAGGTGCGCGTCGTGATGAGGCGGGCCGATGGCCTGAAGCCCGAGATCGTGCGCCGCGGGTCGCTCGTGGTGATCGATTTCCCGCGCGATGGCTCCGTTGCGTCGCCGCCGCCCGTGCTGGCGACGTCCCCCGCGCCGTCCGAGGCCCAGCCGGCCACGCCGGCCGCTCAACCGACGACGCTGGCACAGGCTGACAGCTCCGAGGCCCAGCCCGCAGCGGCGGTGCTGGCCGCCCCCGAGGCGCCGTCGTCGTCGTCGGCTTCGGCTCAGCCGGCACCTGCCGCGATCGGCTCCGAGCCGGCCATCGAGGTGCTCCGGGAGGGCGGCCTGATGGACGGCAAGGAATACGCCGGCCGCCGCATCTCGCTCGACTTCAAAGACATCGACATGGCCGACGTGCTGCGTCTGATCGCCGAGGTCTCGGATCTCAACGTGATCGCCGGCGATGAGGTCAGCGGCCGGGTCACGATCCGTCTCGTCGACGTTCCCTGGGATCAGGCGCTGGACGTGATCCTCCTGACCAAGGGGCTCGGCTTCATGCGCGTGGGCAATGTGTTGCGAATCGCGCCGGCCGACGTCCTCCGGCAGGAGGAGGAAATGCGCCTGCAGGAGCGGAGGGCCCTCGAGCAGCTCGAGGACCTGATCGTGAAGCTCCAGCCGGTGAACTATGCGGCGGTCGACGACATGAAGGGCATGGTGGGCCGCCTGCTCACCTCGCGCGGTACGGTCGACAGCGACAAGCGCACCAACACGCTCATCATCAAGGACATCCCGTCCGTGATCGATGAAGCGACGGCGCTCATCAAGGCGATCGACACCCAGACGCCGCAGGTTCTCATCGAGGCGAAGATCGTCGAGGCCAACCTCGACTTCTCGCGCGAGTTCGGTGTGGCCTGGGGCATGGGGGCCCAGCCGCTCGAGGATGCCTTCGACTCGGGCAGTCTGGCGCGCCGCGATCTTGGGGGCAAGGCCTTCCGGCTCAACACCACGGATAGCTCGTTGGGGAACAACGCGAACTTCCTGAATCCTCTCACCGCTGGCCCGACGTCGCTCTTCAATCTGGCGGGCTTCCTGCTGGACGAGAAGATCAACCTCGAGCTGCAGCTGCAGGCAGCGGAGGTCAACGGCGACGGCAAGGTGATCTCGAGCCCGCGGGTGGTGACGCTGGACAACAGCAAGGCCACCATCGAGCAGGGCGTTTCGATACCGTTCCAGACCTTCGAGAACGGTGACGCCCAGCTCGAGTTCGTGGATGCGGTCCTGAAGCTCGACGTCACGCCGCACGTTACGGCGGATCGCTCGATCATCATGGACATCAACGTGAGCCGCAACGCGCCGGACGACTCGGTATTCACACTCACGGGCTCGCCCGCCATCGCGAAGAACCAGGTCGATACCGAGACGCTGGTGAAGGATGGCCAGACGCTGGTGATCGGTGGCATCTACGTTGTCGACAAGGCCGATCGGCAGTCACGCGTCCCGTATCTGCACTCGATTCCGATTATCGGAACGCTGTTCCGCAGCGATGAGCACAGTGATTCCCGCAAGGAGCTGCTGATCTTCGTCACGCCGCGGGTGGTGATGGACGGCCTGCAGGCCTCGGCTCGCTAGACGTTCTCTTCTCGATCGATCCCAAGAGACGCGGGGGAGCTTTGGCTCCCCCGCGTTGTCTATATTGGGTCGTTGTGCAGCATTCGGCTCCGGTGTGGCTGGTGGGAATGATGGGCGCGGGCAAGTCGAGCGTCGGGCCGGCCCTCGCGCGACGGCTGGGCTGCCCCTTTCTCGACACGGACGTCGAGGTCGAACGCGTCGCAAACCGCAGCGTTGCGGAGATCTTCACGGTGGAAGGGGAGGCGGGCTTTCGCGCGCGTGAGCGTGCCGCCGTAGCGGCCTGCACCCAACGCGCCGCTGTCGTGGCGCTCGGGGGCGGGGCGGTCGCCGAGCCCGAGACCGAAGCATTGGTCTCGGCCGCAGGCGCGATCGTCTACCTTCGGGCGCGACCGGAAACGCTGCTGGCCCGATTGGGAGATGCTGAGCAACGGCCGCTGCTGGCGGGACGTGGCGAAGCCGAACGCCTCCAGTGTCTTCGAGAGTTGCTCGCGGCGCGCGAAACAGCCTACTCGAGAGCTCGGGTTCAGGTCGATACCGATGAGCGCACGCTGGACGAGGTGGTGGAGGCCATCGTCGTCGAGCTGGGGGAGACGCAATGAGCCGACGTCCAGCCAAGCCCCGCCTCGCGGTGCCCCGACCCCGCAGCGTCAAGGTCGCCCTGGGCGAGCGTTCGTATTCGATCCGCCTGGGCTACGGGATGCTTGCCGATCTGGGCGAGCAGGTGGCGCGCACCACGGGGGCACGGCGCGCGGTCGTCATCACCGTGCCGGAAGTGGGCCGGCGCTATGCGGGACGCGTGCTGCGGTCGCTGCGTGCAGCGGGCCTGAAGGCCGAGCGCCTCGACGTTCCCGACGGAGATGCGACCAAGAACCTGAAACAACTCGGCGAGCTCTACACCGCGTTCCTGGCGCGAGGTCTCGACCGCAGCTCGGTGGTGGTGGCGCTGGGCGGCGGTGTGGTCGGTGATCTGGCGGGCTTCGCGGCGGCCACCTATCTGCGCGGCATCCCCTTCGTGCAGGTGCCGACGACCGTGCTGGCGATGGTGGATGCGAGCATCGGCGGCAAGGTTGCGGTGAACTTGCCCGAGGGCAAGAACCTGGTCGGTGCCTTCCATCAGCCGCGGTTGGTCTGGATCGATCTGGAGGTGCTGCGCTCGCTGCCGAAGCGGCAGCGGGCTGCCGGCTTCGCCGAGGTGGTGAAGGCGGGCGCGCTCTGGGACGAGCGCTTCTTTGCGAAGCTCGAGCGCGACGCCGAGGCGCTCATGCGGCTCGATCCGCAGCGGCTGTTGCCGACGCTGCAGCGAGCCTGCGCGATCAAGGCCGAGGTGGTGGCTCGGGACGAGCACGAGAGCGGATTGCGCATGCTGCTCAATCTGGGGCACACGCTGGGTCACGCTGTCGAGAAGCTGGCGGGCTATCAGGACATCCTGCACGGCGAAGCCGTCGCCATGGGCATGGTCTATGCCGGGCGCCGTTCCGAGCAACTCGGCGTCGCGCCCGCGGGGACCGCCGAGCGGCTGGAAGAGCTGCTGCGCCGCTGCAACCTGCCCACGGAACTGCCCCGGCATCCGCGAAGCGCTTATCTCGAGGCGCTGCGCGTCGATAAGAAGAGTCGGGATTCGCGCATCCGGTACATTGTGCTGCGTCGCATCGGCAAGGCCGAAGCGTTGGAGCTCACGGCGGCGCGCATTCTGCCGGCAAATTGGGACCGCCGCGGCTAGTGCCGGCAACCATCGGGCGGCGGAGGCCCTGGGGGGAAGCGTGGACGACGCGAATGGCGTAGAGCGGACGGAGCAGCTCGAAAAGGCTTTGCTGAGCAGCCTCGAGGCTCTGGAGCGGGGCGATGTCGAAGCGGCGCGCGAAGAGCTGATGCGCGTGGCGCCGGCGACGCCGCTGGAGCCGCTGGCTCCGGGCCTCAGCGACCGGGAACTCGACGCCGCCTTCGCGGACGCCGAGCCGGAGCAGGAGTGCATGCTCGATGCCGATGGCGTGGCGCAGGCGGCCATTGCGCAGGCCGACCGTGCGCTGGCCGATGCGGACGCCGAACCCCTCGCTCACGAAGTCGGTGAACACTTCGCCACCGCCACGATGGCGGCACTGCTCGAGCAGCAGGGCGACACGACAGCGGCGTCGCAGATCCGGGCGGCCCTGGCTGAAACGCCGGCCGCTGCGGAGAGCTGGGAGCCGCCGCGGCCCTCGCGCGAGCACGTGATTCGGACCCTCGAGACCTGGCTGGAGAACCTGAGAGAAGGAGCCCGCGGATGAGCTTCGCACCCCTGTTGCGCGAGATCGTCGAGAACTGTGGTGGCGGCATCGCGATTGCGTTGATGCAGAGCGACGGTATTCCGATCGAAGAGGTGACCTTGGACGCCAAGGCCCTGCCCGACGGAATCGAGACCGCCGCGGCCGAGTTCGGCCGCATTCTGGGCGAGATCCGCAAGGCGTCGGACGCCATCGGCGGCGGGGCCTCGACCGAAACCGTCGTGTCGCTGACGCGCATGTCGCTGATCTTCCGTTCCATCGATGAGGATCTATTCCTCGTGCTGGCCGTGCATCCCGATGGCAACCTCGGCAAGGCGCGCTATCTCATGCGCAAGCAGCGCCTCGCCCTGCGCCAGCTGATCTGAACGGCGGCGCGGTCGAAAGGACACGGCATGGCCGAGAGACCGCGCATCCTCGTCATCCACGGCCCGAACCTCAACCAGCTGGGCACCCGTGAGCCCGAGGTCTACGGCACGACGACCCTCGTCGAGATCGACGCGGATCTCGCGACCGCGGCGAAGGAATGGGGTGCCGAGGTGGAGTGCTTCCAGTCGAATTACGAGGGCGCGATCATCGACCGGATCCAGGGAGCGTTGGACGCCGCCGACGGCATTTTGATCAATCCCGGCGGGTTGACCCACACGAGCGTGGCGCTGCGCGATGCCCTGGCCGGAGCAGGGCTGCCGACGGTCGAAGTCCACCTGTCGAATGTTTTCGCGCGGGAAGAGTTTCGCCGGCACTCGTACGTTTCCGGCGTCGCGGTCGGTGTGATCAGCGGGTTTGGGCCGCTCGGCTACCGGCTCGC
>JAFDDG010000089.1 GCA_019310965.1 Deltaproteobacteria bacterium | reverse complement strand
GCGTGGGGGAATCCGGGCTACTCGCAAGTCACCCTATAAATCAGTGTTTGAAAAGGGTTATTTATTATTTTGGGGTTGCGCGGCGGCTGGCATGGTTCATGCTTATCCACTGGAGAGAAAGAGAGAACGGCATGCGTACGGCAGCCCACACGGCAGCAGGCAGCATCACGGCCCGGTTCGAAGAACCCGGCTGCGATCGGGTCACCCTGCTCGAGCTGGTGGACGCCATCTGCGACGTCACCGACGACGACCAGGAAGTGGTCGCCACCGTCCTCTCCTTGCTGCGCAGCGGCCGCGTCGAGCTCTGCGGCAGTTTCCGGGGCCACCCCGTCTCCGATTTCTCCTAGCCCTGCCGGGCCCTTGCGCGGGGGTCCGCGCGCGGCCATCGTCCCGTGCCGGGGGGCTTCGAATGGCTGAGCAGGAGCAGTTTGCGTTCGCCGCGACGCGGTCCGGCGGCGACGCTGCGCGCACGCGGAAGAAGGCAAAGGCCTCCGCGAGGCCCAAGAAAAAGCCGGCCAGGGCCCAGGGCCGCAAGTCGAGCGCCGCGAAGGCGAAGGCGCCGCGTTCCCGCGCGACGGCTGCCGACATGGCGAAGAAGCAGCGGGACATCTCCGTCTCGGAGTTCTTCGCCAAGAACCGACACCTGCTCGGCTTCGACAATCCGTCGAAGGCGCTGCTCACCACGGTGAAGGAAGGCGTCGACAACTCGCTCGACGCCTGCGAGGAGGCCGGCATCCTCCCCGACATCGAGGTGCAGATCTACCAGGTGTCCGAGACGCGCTTCCGCATCGCCATCGAGGACAACGGCCCGGGCATCGTGAAGGCGCAGGTGCCCAAGATCTTCGGCAGCCTGCTCTACGGCTCGAAATTTCACCGGCTGCGGCAGAGCCGCGGCCAGCAGGGCATCGGCATCTCCGCCGCCGGCATGTACGGCCTGCTCACGACTGGCAAGCCCATCGTCATCACCACCCGCACCGGTCCGAGGAAGGACGCTCACCACTTCGAGCTCGTCATCGACACGAAGAACAACGCTCCGAAGGTGAAGGTCGACAAGACCGTCGACTGGGACAAATCCCACGGCACCCGCGTCGAAATCGAGCTCGAGGGCGCCTACCGCGGCGGGCAGCACTCGGTCGACGCGTACATCAGCCAGATTTCGCTGGCGAATCCGCACGCCGAGATCCTCTACAAGCCGCCGAGCTCCAAAGAGAAGGAGCATCTCTTCCCGCGCGTTTCGAAGGAGATCCCCGACGAGACCGCGGAGATCATGCCGCATCCGTACGGCGTCGAGCTCGGCGTGCTGATGCAGATGTTCCGGGACACCAAAGCGCGCAACCTCCGCTCCTGCCTGCAGAACGACTTCAGCCGCGTGTCCGCGCGCACGGGGACGGAGATCTGCAAGCGCGCGAAGGTCGAGCCCTCACGCCGACCGTCGGAGATGTCCCGCGAAGAGGCCGAGGCGATCCACACCGCGATCCAGGCCACCAAGATCATGGCTCCCCCGACGGACTGCATCGCACCCATCGGAGATGAGCTGATCGAGACGGCACTTCGCGCCGAGGTGGAGGCCGACTTCTACGCATCGGTAACGCGACGGCCCGCCGTCTACCGCGGCAACCCCTTCCTCGTCGAGATCGGTCTGGCCTACGGGGGCGACCTCTCGGCGGACGATTCGATCCAGTGCTTCCGCTACGCGAACCGCGTACCGCTGCAGTACCAGCAGGGCGCCTGCGCCATCACCAAGGCCGTCACCGCCACGGAATGGAAGTCCTATCAGATGCAACAGCCCCGCGGCGCGCTGCCCGTGGGACCGATGCTGTTGATGGTGCACATCGCGAGCGTCTGGGTGCCGTTCACCTCCGAGAGCAAGGAGGCCATCGCGCACTACCCGGAGATCATCAAGGAGATCAAGCTCGGCTTGCAGGAGTGTGGGCGCCGCGTCGCGGGCCACATCCGCAAGCGCCGGCGCGAAGCCGACGAACTCAAGAAACGCGCCTACATCGAGAAATACATCCCGCAGGTCGCCATCGGCTTGCAGCAGATTCTGGGGCTCGAGGACAAGGAGCGCGACAAGGTCGTGACCAACCTGACCGACGTGCTCGAACGCAGCCGGAAGATGTAGAAGAGGCAAGCATGGCCGCACGCAAGAAGAAGACGAAGAAAGCGTTGCCCAGGAAGACGCCCCGCAAGAAGACCGCTCGCAAGGCCTCGGCCAGTGCCAAGGCAAAGGGCCTCGGCCGGGACGAGCAGCGCCGCACCGAGCGGTTGAATGGCGTCACCGTCGACGCCATCTGCGAGACGGCCAATGACGTCTACACGGACATCCGCAAGCGCGCCAAGCCCGACCTCGCCTTCCCGATCCGCTCGCTCAAGAACGTCTCCTACTGCCAGAAGAAGGGCTACTTCGAGATCGGCAAGCAGAAGAAGCTGCGAACGCTCTCCGTCAACACGGTGAAGAGCTTTGCCCAGACCCTGCGCATGATGGGCCTGTCGAAGGAGCTGGTGGAGGGCAACGACTTCGCCACCAAGCGAGACGCCTACTACCAGAGCAAGAACTGGGAGGAGGCGCGCTTCGACGAGCAGAGCGAGTCGGACGCGGTGATGGACGACATCGAGGCGCTCTTCTCGGTGCGTGGGCTCTCCCGCGAGCAGCTTCGCTTCGTACCCGATGAGCACGGCGGAGCGGTGGCGGGGCGTCTCATCGTACTCGACCCGGACCGCGAGACCGGCGAAGTGGAGCGCATCGACTGCACGCGTTTCGGCTCCGGCGCCTACTCGATTCCGTCGAGTGTGGAGCAGCTCTCTTTCGAGACCGACGCAAAGTTCATCCTCGCCATCGAGACGGGCGGTATCTTCCAGCGTCTCCAGAGCCACAAATTCTGGCAGACCTCGGACTGCATCCTGGTCTCGATGGCCGGCGTGCCCACCCGAGCGACCCGCCGCTTCATCCGCAAGCTCTCGGACACCTGCAAGATTCCGGTCTATGCCTTCGTCGACTGCGACCCGTACGGAATCTCGAACATCTATCGCACGCTCAAGGTCGGCTCTGGCAACGCCGCACACCTCTCGCAGTTCTTCTGCGTGCCGCAGGCGCGCTTCCTCGGCGTGACCCCCCAGGACATCCTCGACTACGATCTGCCGACCCACCCGCTGCTGGACGTCGACATAAAGCGGGCCAAGGATGCGCTGAAGAACGACCCCTTCTTCAAGACCCACAAGCCGTGGCAGAAGGCGATCGAACAGCTTCTCAAGATGGGCGTGCGCGCCGAGCAGCAGGCTCTGGCCAAGTGGGGACTGAACTACGTGATCGAGGAGTACCTCCCCAGAAAGCTCGATCAGACCGCCAAGTTCTTGCCGTGAAAGGCATCCTCCTCGCCGGGGGCTCGGGAACGCGCCTGCATCCGATCACCCGGGGCGTGAGCAAGCAGCTGCTCCCGATCTACGACAAGCCGATGGTCTACTACCCGCTCGCCACGCTGATGCTCGCGGGCATCCGCGACGTGCTGCTGATCTCGACCCCCGAGGACATCGGCAGCTACGAGCGGCTGCTGGGTGACGGCAGCGCCTTCGGCATCTCGCTTCATTACGCCGTGCAGCCGAAGCCCGAGGGCCTGGCCCAGGCGTTCGTCATCGGTCGCGACTTCGTCGGCAGCGACTCGGTGGCCCTGGCCCTCGGCGACAATGTCTTCTACGGCCACGGGCTCCCCGATCAGCTCCAGCACGCGGCGGAGCGCACGAGCGGCGCCACCGTTTTTGGCTACTGGGTGAACGACCCCGAGCGCTACGGCGTGGTCGAATTCGCGCCGGACGGCAGGGTGCTGGGCATCGAGGAGAAGCCCGCAGTGCCGCGCTCGCACTACGCGGTCGTCGGCATTTACTTCTACGACAACCGGGTGCTCGACATCGCCGGGAACCTGGCGCCGTCGCCCCGCGGCGAGCTCGAAATCACCGACGTGAACCGCGCATACCTCGAGACCGGCGACCTGCGCGTGGAGCTGCTGGGCCGCGGCGTCGCTTGGCTCGACACGGGCACTCACCAGTCGCTGCTGCAGGCCCAGACCTTCGTCGAGGCGATCCAGGAGCGACAGGGACTCAAGATCGCGTGCCTCGAGGAGATCGCCTTCCGCCAGGGCTGGATCACGCGGAGCGAGCTCGAGGGGCTGGCGGCGGACCTCGGCAAGTCGGGCTACGGCGACTACCTGCTGCGCATCGCTCACGAGTCCGGCGCTGGCTGATGGGCTTCGAAGCCACCGAGATCCCGGGCGTCGTGCTCGTCGAGCCGACGATCTACCGCGACGAGCGCGGCTTCTTCCTCGAAACCTACAACGAGCCGCGCTATCGGGAGGGCGGCATCGCCGAGCACTTCGTGCAGGACAACCACTCCCGGTCGAGCCGGCACATCCTGCGTGGGCTTCACGCGCAGTCTCCAAACGCCCAGGGCAAGCTCGTCCGCTGCATCGAGGGCGCTGTCTGGGACGTGGCGGTCGACGTGCGCGTGGGCTCGCCGAGCTTCGGTCGCTGGGTGGGCTTCGAGCTCTCGGCCGAGAACTTCCTGCAGCTCTACGTGCCGCCGGGCTGCCTGCACGGCTTCGTCGTGCTCAGCCGCGCCGCCCAATTCGAATACAAGTGCACGGCGCTCTACGATCCCGGTGGCGAGTTCAGCGTCCGCTGGGACGACCCCGAGCTCGCCATCGAGTGGCCCGTCGAGAGGCCGCTGCTCTCCGACAAGGACCGCGACGCACCGCTGCTGGCGGAAGTGCGCGAGCGGCTGATCCCCTACCCGGAGTGACTCCCGCGGAACGATCACTCGCCCCGACGCGCTCCCCCGTGTGAGCGCCGCGAAGTTCGTCGGGCGATGCATCGGCCCAGGCCTGCTCGTTTAGATGCGGGTGGCTAGACTGCTGCCACCGTGCGAAAGCCCCACCACCGACCGGTCTCCCGCAGAGCCGTGCTTCTCTGCTTCTTCGTTCTCGATCTTTCCGCGACGGCGGCCCCGCTCGCGCTGCCGCGCCCCTATCCGGTGACCGAGGCGCGGGAACCCTGCGCCGACTTCGAGCCGCTGCGCCGCCCCTTCTTCGGCGACACACACGTCCACACGGTGAACTCCTTCGATGCGAACACCCAGGATACGCGCAAGACGCCACGCGACGCCTACGCTTTTGCGAAGGGCGCACCGCTCGGCCTGCAGCCCTACGACGAGAACGGCAATGCCCTGCGCACTGTGAAGCTGGCGCGCCCCCTCGACTTCGTGGCCGTCACCGACCACGCCGAGATGCTCGGCGAGACGAACATCTGCACCGCGCCCGGCTCCGACGGCTACGACTCGATCCCCTGCATCGTCCACCGCAATTTTTCCGGGGTGACGTATTCGCTGATCGGCCTGCGCGGCACGGTCGGGAAGAGCCGTTGGGAGAGCGTCTGCGGCGAGGGCTACACCGATTGCACCGCCCGCACGGGCCAGGTGTGGCAGACCATCCGGGACGCAGCGGAAGAGGCCTATGACCGCAGCGCCGCCTGCAAGTTCACGAGCTTCGTCGCCTACGAGTGGACCGCCACCGTCGGTGCTGGCAAGAACCTCCACCGCAACGTGATCTTTCGCAACGCGAGCGTGCCGGAGCTGCCGCCCAGCTGGATCGATACCGAGAGCGCCCTCGACCTCTGGAACCAGCTCGAGACGGGCTGCGTCGAGGGGATCCCCGGCTGCGACGTGCTCACCATTCCCCACAACTCGAACCTCTCGAGTGGCTTGATGTTCGAGACACCGGCGCTAGCGGACGCTGACGACGCCGGCACTCCGATCGACGCCGCCCTCGCGAAGCGCCGCGCTCGCTGGGAGCCCCTGATCGAGATCATGCAGCACAAGGGCGACTCCGAGTGCGAGCTCGGCATCGACACCACCGACGAGCTCTGCAATTTCGAAAACCTGCCGTACGACAGCTTCGGCGCAAAGTTCTCGTTCTTCATCGAGCGCAAGCAGGCTGAGGCGAACAACTTCGTGCGGTGGGCGCTGAAACGGGGCCTCGCCGAGCGTGCGACCCTCGGCGTGAACCCGTTTCACTACGGGATCATCGCGGCGACGGATACACACATCGCGGCGCCGGGACTCACCCGCGAAAAGGACCACCCGGGCCATGGCGGCGCCGGCATCGGCGCCGGAGCGGGCGTGCCCGAGGGCTTCCCGGACGATCTGGAGTTCAATCCCGGTGGGCTCGGAGTGCTCTGGGCCGAGGAGAACACCCGCGACTCGCTCTTCGCCGCGATGCGACGCCGCGAGGCATACGGCACCAGCGGCACGCGCCCGGTCGTGCGCTTCTTTGGCGGTTGGGACCTGCCGGAAGATATGTGTGCGAGCGCTGCATTCGTGAGACAAGGCTACGCGAAGGGAGTGCCGATGGGCGGCGACCTGCCGCCTCAGCGAGAAGGCGCACCGCGTTTCGCCGTCTGGGCGCTCCAAGACCCGGGCAACGCGGCCGCACCCGGCACACCGCTGCAACGCGTGCAGATCGTCAAGGGCTGGCACGCGGACGGAGAGCTGCACGAGCGCGTCATCGACGTCGCCGGCGGCCCGAACGCTGCGAGCGTCGACCTCTCGACCTGCGAGCCCCGCGGCGAAGGCCACGCCAGCCTGTGCGAGGTGTGGGAGGATCCGGACTTCGACGCCACGCAGGACGCCTTCTACTACGCGCGCGTCGTGGAGAATCCGACCTGCCGCTGGAGCCAGTACATCTGCAACGCCGCGGGCGTCGTTTGCTCCGACCCGGACACGGTGCCGGACGCGCTGCGAGGCTGCTGCGCCGACTCCCACCAGCCGACATTGCAGGAGCGCGCCTGGACCTCGCCCATCTGGTACGCACCGACCGACGAGCAATGAATCGAACCGCACCGCCAGCAAGCGGGGACGGTGTTGCCTTCTTGCCTTTCTTGGAGACCTGCTCGTTGATGCCACCGCTCTGCCCAAAAAGGCAAGAAGGCAACACCGTCCCCGCTACCTTGCGGGCGGGGCTAGAAGTCTTCTTCCAGCTCGCAATCCTCTTGGCTGGCGTTCTGCTTCATGCGGAAAGGCGTGCTGCAGTAGGTGCAGAAGACCTCGTCTCCCTTGCGCTCATCGCCACTCAGGGGAAAGTCGGCACTGCAGATCGGGCACGATAGGTCCTGCATGCCCTTCAAATCGGCATTCAGTGCGGTCCGCTTTAGGGGGCGAAACGCTCGAAGCGGGTGGCCGCATTCCAGCCGCGCGTGGTCCAGACCTCCCCACCGGTGTCTACCAGCAGCGCTTCGCACCTCGGCTGCGCCTCGATGAGCGCCATTCCCGCATCTTCACCCAGCACCAGCAGCGCCTTGCTGAGCGCCTCGGCCAGCGTGGCATCCGGCGCCAGCACCAGGGCCTGGCGCCGCTGGCGCAACGCCTGCCCGCTGCGCGGATCGATCACGTGCCCGTAGCGTTGGCCGCCAATCTCCACCGACTGGCTGAGGCTCCCCGACACCGAGAGCGCGCGTTCGGCCAGCTCGATCACGCCGAGCAGGGTTTCGCCGGGGCCGCGCACGAGCAGGCGCCAGGCATCGCCGTCGCTCGGCCTGCCCACCGCCCAGACGCTGCTCTGCCCGAAGCTGAGCAGCGCGTCGGATATTGCGAAGCGTTCGAGCACCGGGCGCATGCGATCGAGAGCCCAGCCCTTGGCGATGCCGCCGAGATCGATCGAAACCCCCGGCGCGGCGAGCCCCACGCGTCCGCCGGCTCCGACGTGAACCTTCTCATAGCCGACACGGGCGCGGGCGCGCGCCAACTCGGCGGGCGTGGGCGGCACATCTCGCTCTACGGCCCGCTTCCACAGCGCGATCAGCGGCCCGACCGTCACGTCGAAGCTGCCGCCGCTGAGCGCCGAGTACTCGACGCTGCGCGCCAGCAGGCGCGCGAGCTCAGGCGACACCCGCCGTGGCTCGCCGCCGGCGGTCGCGTTCAGCTGTGAGAGCTCGCTCTGCGGCGCATACACGCTGAGCATCGCATCGAGATCGCCCGCCAGCTCGAAGAGCGCCCCGAGAGCTTCACGACCGAGCACCTCGTCGGGCGCCACGAGAGTGATCTCGAGCACGGTCCCCATCACGTAGCGGCCGTCGCTGACGACGACAGGCGGCGGCGGGCCCGCGCAGGCAAGCGCCAGCGCACCCGCCACCAACAACGATGCGAGGCGCTGCGGCGGGAGCGCATGAGACCGCATGGGCGGAGACGCTGGCCTCAGCCGACCGGCGGCGAACCGCCGTAGTGCTTCTGCGCCCCGACGAAGACGGCCCACAGCGAGAGCACCACGAGCAGCGCGAGACTCGCCTGCAATGCCAGAAAGCCCGCGATCTTCAGCCAGGCGAAGCCCGGGTGGACGAAACGCACCAGCCAACCCGCGCCCTCGTCGAGCAGAGCCGCGGCGAAGGGTGCCGCGATCAGCCAGGCCTTCACTCGATTCGAGAGCGGCACGAAGAGCATCAGGTGCGTGAGCACCAGCAGCAGCATGCCCATGGCGAACAGGTGGAAATGCGACACCTCGAGCAGACCCTGGAAGCTGCGGGGCGAGGTGAAGAGCGCCTCGTTGCCGAGATAGTGGTCCACCACAGATGACGGGGTGAGACTCATCTTCGAGAAGTAGAGCAGCGCATTGGTGCACCACAGGAGAACGACGTACACCGCATAGCAGGCGACGATGGTCTGAAGAAGAAGATTGCGCGACCACTCGCTGGTGACGACGAAACGCACGCTACTCGCGCCCGCTCTCGATCAAGACCTCGTAGAAGGCCAGCACACGGCGCACGCCGCGGGCGGTGGCGCGGGCGGAGAGCGTGGCACCCACGACGCCGTGGACATCGCCGCCGACGCGCAGGGGCTCAGCGAGGCTCTTGTCGTCGAACTGGGTGTACCAGCGGTCGGTGGGCCGGTATTGAAGGGGCTCGTGGAAAGCCAGCAGGCGCAGCGACTGCACCTCTCCCGCCGGACTCAAGACCACCATGAAGGCCTCCGGCAGCGTCCGCACGTTGTGGATGTCGATCACGGCATAGCCGGAGACAACACCGCCGCGGAACCCGGTGTAGATCTCGACCAGCATCGAGTCGAGGGGAGATCGAGAGAGCTTCTCGATGCGCGCGGCCTCGCCCGCCGAGAGGATGTAGGTCTGGCTATCGACCCGGTCCGCGTGGGGAAAGGCGAGATCCAGCGCCTCCGTGCGACTCAAGAAGACCTTCGCTTGCGCAGCGATCGGAATACCGCAGAGAACGGCGGCAGCCAGGAGGCCCAGGAACAGGCGCTCAGAAGACGTAGCCCACTCCGACATTGATTTCATCGGCGATCGTTCCGTCCTTCGGATCGCGGTTCCGGTAGTCCAGCTTCAGCACCACGTTGGTGATGGGCTTGAAGTTGAAGCCCACGGTGTGCGACTGAATCTCCTTGCTGCGATCCGCCGAGAAACTCGACGGCATCTCGTGCTGCGTGTCGTAGTACTCGTACCGGTAGAAGGGTTCGAAGCTGCGCTCCGTGGAGGCGAGCCACGGCCAGATATCGTACGCGATCTCGGCATAACCGCCGAGCATCTGCTTGGCGATCGCGCCCTCGAAGTCTTCGTCCGTCGCCATCCGTGCCCGCGTCAGATCCCCCGCATCATCGACGAACGCCATGGTGAAGAGCCCACGCAGGTGCAGGCCGTGCGCCTTGTACTGCGCGTGCAGGTCGAAGACCGTCGTCTCGGCGTCCGGGAACGACACGTCTGGCAGCAATTCATCGGTGTTCGACAACTTCTGGTTCTGCCCGGAGCCGCCGTAGTAGAAAGAGGCTCCGAAGAGCGTTTCCGGCGTCGGCGTGATGTCGATGCGGCCGACCACCGCGAAGTGTTCGGCCAGGGCCTTGCTGCCCTTCTGTCGGCCGCCCCGAATACCGCTCGCGCCGAAGCCCGAGGCGTCGAGACCGTTCACCGCGTAGAGCTTGTAGTGCACCAGATCCGAGTAGCCACCGAAAAACCCCACGCCGTTCTCGCGCCAGGTGGAGGGGATGATCTGGCGCTCGACGTCGGGCCGGTTGACGCCGAAGAAGAACGGCGGCTCGTGAATCTCGTTCAGGAAGCCCATGGGAAGCAGCAGCAGGCCCGCCTTGGCGTTGGCCCACTCCTTCCACATGAAGTTCAGCTCGGCGAACTCGAGAAAGATCTCGTCGGCGTGCTCGATCTCGATCTCGCTGTTGAAGACGATCGATTCCGAGAACTTGTAGCCGACGTAGAGCACGCCGCGGAGCGCATCCGTCTTGTTCAGGTTCGAGCCCTTGTCGCCGACGAAGCCCGTGTAGTTGATCTCCCCGTAGCCCCCGAGGGAGAGACCACGGGAGAGGTCGAAGACCTTCGATGCAGACGGCCCCATGCCGTACTTGCTCTTCAGATCCGGCGACTCCGGCACCACGGACTCGCGGCGCGTGCGCTCGAGCTCGGTCGCCAGCACCCCGACCGTGCGCTCGAGCTCCTCGATGCGGTCCTCGTACGTCCGTTCGCGGTCCCCGGCCGGGCCGTCTGCTGCAGACACGTCGTCTGCCGCAGCCGCGTGGGCGGTCAGACACAGCAGTACCGGCGCAATCAGCCATCGAGAGAAAGTCGCCATCGAGTCCAGCCTCTGCGCCACGCGTCGCGCGCGGCGGGGTTGGGCTCGGGATTCTGGACCGCTGGCCTCGGGATGAAGAGAGAGAAGTGCGTCATACGGTCTGGCGCACCCGGTATTCAGCCGCGGAGAGCGGCGCGCTCGTGGCCCCGGCAATCGGCACGCGAAGCGTCCGCTTGCAGCGGCGGCACTTGAGCTCCACCTGCCCGTCCACGACCCGGGCCAGCAGGCTGCCGCACAGGCAGCGGCAATCGTCGGCCTCGGGATCGACGGCGGCAGTTTCGGGGGGCGGGGTGGGCATGGCGGAGGCGTCCTTGAAATTGAAAATCACATTCAATTTCATTTGACGGTCGCACTCTATCTGGCAGGCGATTTGATGTCAACGGTGTCTAGGGCCGCACGAAACGCGAACGCGTTCTCGAATCAAGCTCGCAACGGCCCGTCCAGCCTCAGGGGTCCTCGCGGCAGGTCTCGCAGTGGCCGTAGAGCTCGTGGCGGTGGCGCAGCACCCGAAAGCCGTAGCGTTCGGCAATGTCGTTCTGGCTGCGCGCAATCATGGTGCAGTCGAACTCCACGATCTTCCCGCACTTCGTGCAGATCAGGTGATCGTGATGCTCGTGCGCGATCTCGTAGCGGGTCATGCCATCGTCGAAATGGCGTTCGTTGGCCAGCCCCGCATCGCACAGCAGCTTCATGGTGCGGTAGACGGTCGTGTAGCCGATCTGGGGGTGGGCCTCGCGCACCTGCTGGTGGATCTGCTCGCCCGTCACGTGCCCTTGGGCCTCGAGGAACACGTCGAGGACCGCCTCGCGCTGCTTCGTGTGCTTGAGGCTGTGCTCGTCGAGAAAGCGAGACAGCGTGCTGTGTTCGACTTCGTGGGACACGCCACCACGGTAATCGAGGGTCCGGAGGCCGGCAAACCCCCCTCCGCGTCGAGAGCGCCCCGGCTCAGAGGTCCTCGAGCAGCGCCTCGGCGGCTTCGGCGACGGCGTCGTCGGCATGATCGGCGAGCATGCGCAGCTGGGTGCGCAGCCCAGCACTCGCCTCGAGGGTCTGCGCCTCGTGAGCACCCCGCGCAGCCGCGAGGCCCGCCAGCAGCACGTCCAGCGCATCCGAGTCGAGAAAGCAGGAAATCTGGCGTAGCTGCGTCGGCAGCCCCACAGCCGCCTGATACGCCCGGCAGGCTTCCGCGAGCCCCGGCGTGCCGCGGGCGTCGAGAAGCGCCGTCGCCAGCCCCTCGTGCTCGGCGGCGTCGCCCGAGGAGAACAGACCGTCGAGCTGCTTCCGGTACTCCTTGCTCGCCTGCTCCGAGCGCTGTTCGGCGGCAGCGCCGCGCGACCCATCGCCACCGTCGCGACGCATGCGGTCGAGCTCGGAGAAGCTCTTCTTGTCCCGATCGAGGTAACCCGCGCGATCTTCATCACCCATCACGGTTCCTCCTCGGCGCGTCGCCGCGCCATCTCGAGATTGTGCTGCGCTGCACCGTTCTCGCAATCGATCTCGACGGCACGGCGGAAGGCAGTCAGGGCTGCGTCGTCGCGTCCGGCTGCCGCGTACGCCAGTCCGAGGTGGTTCTGGATCTCCGAACCATGCGGGACCAGCTGCGCCGCACGCTCGAGGTCGGCCACCGCGCGCGCGGTGTCGCCGGCGTCGAGAGCACGTGTGCCCTGGCGGTAGAAGCGCGCTGCTTCGAACGAGGCGCAGCCGGTGAGGCTGCACGCAACCACCAGCAACGCGACGATCCGCCGTGCTCGCATCCTGTGACCCTCGCTTCCCCGGCCGACGCCACCTACTCAGCGTGGCCGGCCGTGGTCCCCCTGCCATGGGCAGCCGTGGCTTGCACGAAGGTTAGCCGCTGCGGCAAGCCAGTCATGCGCGATCGCGGCCCGGCGGAGGACTGAGGGACCCGCGCGAAGTCACCGTGCGGGCGACACCCGTCGGCCCACAGAGCTCTCGGCCATGGGGCCTGCAGATGGCGGCTACCGCCTTGATTCGGGGCTCTGGCGGCGCCGGCCCTACAGCTGCACCTCTGCCACCACAGGCAGATGATCCGACGCGCTGCGGGCGGCGCCGGTCCGATGCGCCTCGACGGCAATGATCTCGACGCCGCGGGAGTAGATGCGATCGAGGGCCAGGACGGGGCGTGCGGCGGGGAACGAGGGAGGCCAGCGCATGTTGTTGTGCAGCTCGTCATCGAGAGCGCGGGTCGCCTTGCACTGGCGCCAGGCGTTCATGTCACCCAACAGCAAGGTGGGTCCCCCGCCAAAGCGCGGATGATCGAGCAGCGAACGGACCTGCCGGTGGCGCGTGCGATCGCCCAGGGACAGATGCGTGGCGACCACGTCGAGCTCGCCGCCATCGAAGGCAAACTGGGCCGCCATCGCGAGCCGACGCTCCATGCGCGAGAACGAGAGATCCAACACCGATACACCGCTCATGGGCCAACGCGAGAGGATCGCATTGCCGAGTTCACCGCGCTTGTGGACGCGGGTGCAGGCGAACGCCACGTGCAGACCCAGTGCGTCGGCGATCGCCTCGAGGGGATCCTCGCCCCGGTGCGGGCGCAACACTTCCTGGAGCGCAATCACGTCGGCGCGCAGCTCGGAGATGACGAAGCCCGCGCGCGCCGGGTCCGGCGCGCCGCGTCCGTTGATCCCCGTCCAGCGGTGCACGTTGTAGGTGGCCACGGCAATGCGCTTGCGCATCCGCCCCGACTCCGACGGCGACAGCGGCGCGCGCACCAGCCCCAGGTGCGGGGTCGAGCCGGCAACCGGCGCCTGGGGCAGCCCCGGGGCCTTCCGCTGCATCTTCTTCGTCTTGCGCGCACCGCGCCGCACTGCCATCGACTGAGCCACCCCCTTCGGTGCCAGCGAGCATAGCTCCGGCTGTGGGTCACCCGAGGCCCACCCGGACAAGGCAGCACTTCGTCGCAGAGCCCGCTCGGCTTGATGCTCGCGGACCTCTGTGATGCCTCCTGCAGCGGCAAACAGTCCTATAACTCCCTTATACAAAAGAGTTTTTCGATCTGGCCCAAGGCGGCGGGGAAGACCGCCGATACGTCACACGACCCCCGAGACACGCATGGCACGCCGCAAAGCATCTCCGCTCGACCCGCTTCTCGACTCGCCCCGCGTTCGCGAGGCGGCCCGCGCCCTGATCGACGCCGTGGCGGAGGAGACTCAGCAGCGCGCGCTCACGCCGAAGCAGTACCAGCGCGCGCTGCGCCAACTCGAGCGGCGGCGGGGACGGCCCCTCCCCCTGCCTGCCCTGCTCTCCGGAGCCGCCGGCGGCGCGCGCGTGCGTCTGGCGGACGGCAGCACCAAGCTCGACTTCGCCGGCGGCATCGGCGTGTACGGCTTCGGCCACGGCGATGCCGATCTGCTCGAGACCGCGGCGGTAGCGGCGGCCTGCGACACCGTCTTCCAGGGACACCTGAACCCGGGCCCCGAATACCTGCGCGTCACCAATGCACTGCTCCGGCACGCCGGAGAGCACCTGCAACACGTCTGGCTCTCCCTCTCCGGAGCCATGGCAAACGAGAACGCGCTGAAGCTGATCCTCCAGAAGCATCACCCCGCTGACCGCATCATCGCCTTCGAGCGCAACTTCGCCGGCCGCACGCTCTCGCTCTCCGAGATCAGCGACAAGCCGGCCTACCGCGAGGGCTTGCCCCTGCGCGGCGGTGTTCACTATGTGCCCTTCTACGATCCGGAGGCATGCGACCCCATTTCGCATAGCGTCGAAGTACTCGACGCGCACCTGCACCGTCATTCCGGTCGCATCGCGGCGATGTGTTTCGAGCTCGTGCAGGGTGAAGGGGGCTTTCACACCGCTCCACCGGAGTTCTTTCGCGGCCTGATGCAGCGCTGCCGCGAGGAGGGCGTCGCCGTCTGGGTCGACGAGGTGCAGACCTTCGGCCGCACCGGTGAGCTCTTCGCGTTTCGCAAGCTGGGGCTCGAAGACCTTGTCGACGTGGTCACGGCCGGCAAGCTGTTGCAGGGCAGCGCCGTGCTCTTCTCGAAGGCCTACAACCCGAAGGCCGGGCTGATGGCCGGCACCTACGCCGGCTCCACGGTGGGCATGGCGGTCGGCGCACGCATCATCGAGCGGCTCGAGACGGAGGGCTATCTCGGTCCCGAAGGGCGCATCGCCTGTCTCGCCGGCCGCTTCGAGCGCCGCTACGAAGCCCTGCGCAAGCGCGCGCCCCGCGCCCTCGGCCCGCGCTCGGGCCTCGGCGCCATGCAGGCCTTCGTGCCCTTCGACGGCTCGCCGGAGCTGGCACAGGCCGTCGTGCATGCAGCCTTCGAGGAGGGCCTCATGCTGTGGCTGTGTGGCTCGCAACCCACCAAGCTGCGCATGTTGCCGCCGCTCGACACCACCGACGAAGAGATCGAGACCGCGTTCAACATTCTCGAAAAGGCACTGCTTCGCGTGGCCGGCGAACGCGACCTACCCTGCTGAGAACGCAGCAGCGCAACCAAGCGAGCCACGCGATGCATCTCTACCGCCCAATTCGCGCTTCCGATCTCGATGCCATCGTCGAGCTGGCGCGCCGGCACGACTCGATGAATCTGCCCGACGATCGTGCCTTCCTCGCCGAACGCATCGAGCGTTCCGAGGCTTCCTTCTCCCGGAGCGTCGAAGACTGGCGCGACCGCATCTACATGTTCGTGGCGGAAGCGGTCGAAACCGGCGACGTGATCGGCACGTCGCTCATTCTGGCCAAGCACGGCAGCCCCAGCGTGCCGTTCTACTGGCTCGAAGTCACCAGAGAAGACCGCAGCAGCGAAGCCCTCGGCAAGCACTTCGTCCACGAGAAGCTCCGGCTGCGTTCGAGCACCGACGGTCCGACGGAAGTCGGGGGGCTCGTCGTCGACCCGCGCCATCGCGGCCGCGCCTCGGGCTGTGGCAAATGCCTCTCGGCGGTGCGCTTCGCCTACATGGCGATGCACCCGGAGTGCTTCGAGCGCGAAGTGGTCGCGGACATCGTCTCCGTGCCCGTACGCGCCGGCGAGACCACCCTGTGGGACGTCTTCGGCGCGCACTTCACCGGCGTCTCCTACCGCGAGGCAGACCATCTCTCGGCGCGCGACAAGAGCTTCATCGCGGACCTGCTGCCCCAGGATCCGGTCTACACCACGTTCTTTCCCGAATCCGTGCGTGCGCAGCTCGGCCGCCCGGCCGACGAAGCCATACCGGCGGTGAAGATCCTCGAGAAGCTCGGCTTCTCCTACTTGAATCAGATCGACCCCTTCGACGGTGGGCCCTACTTCGGCTGCGCCCGCGACGCGATCGTGAGCGTGCGCGACCGCCGCACGCTGGTGCTGCCGAGCGCGCTACCGGCGCCGGGTGAGCTCGACGCGGAAGAACGCACGTTGATCTCGGCGGAGGGCGCACTCGGCTTTCGCTCGACCATGGCGCCCTGCGACGCCCATGGCACCCCGCTGCTCGACGCGACGATCCGCACGGCGCTCGGCATCCGCGCCGGTGACGAGGTCCTCGTCACACCGCTGCCGTAGCCGTGAGAGAGACCTTCGAGAGCCGCTCTCCCGCCGACCCGGCGGACCTGATCGGGCAGTTCGACATCGCAGACGCCGAAGACGTCGAGCGCTGCGTGGCCCGCGCACGCCACGCCTTCGCAGCCTGGCGCGACACGTCGCAGGAGGCGCGCGCTGGCGTGCTGCGCCGCTTTGCAGAGCTGGCGAGCGGCGAGTCTGAGGCGCTGGCAAGGCTGGTTGCCCGCGAGGTGGGCAAGGCACTCTGGGATGCACGCGCCGAGGCCCGCCTGTTGGCCGCGAAGATCGACGTGACGCTCGAAGAGGGCCTGCGACTCGTCGCCCCCATCGAGGCCGGCGCCGGCGTGCGCGCGACGCTTCACCCGCGCGGTGTGCTCGCCGTGCTCGCACCCTTCAACTTTCCACTGCATCTCGCCAACGGACACATCGCGCCGGCGCTGGCCACGGGAAACTGCGTGATCTTGAAGCCGAGCGAGCTGGCCCCCGGCTGCGGCGAGCGTCTGGGGGCACTGCTGCGCCAGGCCGGCGCACCGGACGGCGTGATCCAGGTCGTCCACGGCGGCGCCGAGACGGGCCGGCAGCTGGCCGCACATCCGGACGTCGACGCGGTGCTCTTCACCGGCTCGTACGCCGTCGGCAACGCGCTGGCACGGGCCACCCTGGACCAGCCGGACAAGCTGCTGGCACTCGAAATGGGCGGGAGCAACGCCATCCTCGTGCTGGACGACGCCGCCCTCGATGCGGCGGTGGCGGAGACCGCGCTCTCGATCGCGGCGACCACGGGACAGCGCTGCACCAGCGCGCGCCGCATCTTCGTGCAACGCGGCATCGAGGCCGCATTCGTCGAGAAGCTCGCCGGCGTGCTGCGCGGCCTCGCCGTCGGCAACCCCCTCGACGAGGGTGTCTTCATGGGGCCGCTCGTCTCCGCCCGCGCGGCCGAAGCCGTCGACGCAGCTCGCGCGGCAGCCGCGACGGCCGGCGGCGAGCGCATCCTAGGCGTCGAGCCACAGCTCCCGCCGCCCTACGTGGGCGCCGGGCTGGTGCGCTGGCCCTCGCTCACGCAAGACACGACCGTGCAGCGCGAGGAACTCTTCGGGCCGGAAGCACACGTCTACGCCATCGCCGACCTCGACGAGGGCATCGTCGCCGCGAACGACACGGAGTACGGCCTCGCCGCATCGATCTTCACGCGGGACCGCAGCGCGTACGAGCACTGCGTCGGCCGCATTCGCGTCGGTTGCCTGAACTGGAACCGTGCCACCGTGGGCGCCAGCGGCAAGCTGCCTTTCGGCGGCCGGGGCCGCAGCGGCAACGATCGCCCGACCGGCGTCGGGGCCACTGTCTACTGCACCGTCCCGCAAGCGCACCTGGAGAGCGAAGCCAACTTCGACGCCACCGCGCTGCCGCCCGGCATGCCGCGACCCTGAGCGTCGGGCGCTCGACCACGATGCCGCTGGCGCCCACGCGCGACATCAACAGGGTGAGCTTCCAGCGCCAGGGCATGTTCCATGGCGTGAAGTGCGGACGATCGATGCGCGCGCTCATCCACGCGCCGCCGGATATACTTCCCGGAGCCGAGGGGGGGGCTGTGTGAGTTGGCGACGGCGCGTCCTGATGGGCGATCCCGCACACTTCAGCGTGAAGGGCGGAGCCAACCCGCACACGCGCACGCGTTGGGGCACACGCCGCCGCGTCGATCGCACTCGCGCCATCGAGCAGTGGGATGCGCTCAAGCGCACCCTCGAAGACCTGGGCATCGAAGTGCTGGTTGTGCCGCCGGATCCGGCGCAGCCCGGCCTCGTCTACCCCGCCAATGCCGGCTTTCTCACCGACGTCGACGCCGAGCGCCCACCGGCGGAAAAGCGCTTCACGCTCTCGAACCTGCTCCCCACCCGCGCCGGCGAGAAGGCCCACTACCGCCGCGTGCTCGAGCCCACCGGGTTGCCTCTGGCGGAGTTCGACCCGCGCTACCGCTTCGAGGGCGAGGCCGACTTCTTCCCCGCCGGCGACGTGCATCTCTTCACCAGCGGCCGCCTCGAACGCCAGCGCTTCGTGCCCCACCTGGGCTTCCCGCCCTGGAAGCGCGTCTACGGCTTCCGCAGCGATGCGCGCCTCGAGCCGGAGCTCGCAGCTCTCGTCGCTCCGCGCCCGGTGCTGCGCATCGGTCTCGTGCTCGAAGCTCACTACCACGGCGACACCGCCCTGTGCGCCTTCGGGCCGCACCGCCAGCACCTGCTCGTCTACCGAGACGCATTGGCACCCGACGACTGGCCGGTGCTCTCGGCGCGCTTCGGCGACGCCGTCATCGAGCTCTCAGGCGGCGTCTCGGATCGCCTGCTCGACCAGATCCGCGAACGCGGCGTCACCCCCATCGTCGTAGACGTCTCGGAGTTCCTGAAAAAGGGTGGCGGCAGCGTGAAGTGCATGATCGGGGATCTGGGGCCGGTGGAGGAGTCGCCGGGCTCGTAAACCCACGAGAATTGGTCGGTTTTTGGTCCGGCGTCATCGTTAGCCCTGGCGTCCTCGGCGGCAGGTGCCGCGGGGGTGCCGTTTCCGGCCGCGAGCGCGTCAGCGAAACCGTGCATCTCGGACGGCATGAAGTGGCTGTAGGTGTCGAGCAGCACCTTCGCCGTCGTCCAGCCGCCCTGTGTCTGTACCCACTTGATTGGCGTCCCGCGGGACAGATGAAGGCTCGCCCACGTGTGGCGGAGGCAGTGCGGCGAGAAGCTCGCCCGGGGGCCGATCGCCTCTCGAATCACCTTCTTGAAGACGCGGGACCGGAAGTTCGTCGCCTGGAGCAACCCTCCGGACTGGTTCGGGAAGACCAGGGCCTGCTCGGGGATCGGAAACACGTTCGGCTGCACGCGTGCCTACACATGAATCAAGCGCTGTGAAAGCTCCACGACGCGCGTTCGCCCCGTCTTCGTTGGCCCGATACGCACGCCGCTGGAGAAGCTGCGGGAGATCTCGGCCGAGCCTGCCTCCAGATCCACATCGGCCCAGCGGAGCGCGAGCGCTTCTCCAAGG
>JAFDDG010000088.1 GCA_019310965.1 Deltaproteobacteria bacterium | reverse complement strand
GGCTCACCGGCGTCGCGCCGGTCGGCGACGCCCCGCGGGGCAAAATCTTTTCACGAATGCGCATGACACAACGCCGGCTCGCTCACCACACAACCCCGACGAAATGGGCCCGAAGTCCGGGCTCGCGGCGCGGATGGCGCCGCGGGCGAGGAATTCGGAGCGGACGGGAGAGACCGGATGATCAGGTGGAAGCTGTTCGCTGCCTCGGTGGCGACGTTGTGGCTCTTTGCTGGAAATGCTGCACAGGCGGTCACGATCGACTTCGAAGCCTTCGGCCACGGTGACGTGGTGAGCGCCACGACGATCTCGGGCGTGACGATCCTGGCGCACAACCCCCACCAGGACCACGATATCGGCGCCCTTTTCGACACGAGGGTGTCGGGCTCGAGAGATCGCGATCTGGAGGCCCATTCGTCTCTCGGCGGAGGTTCCGCTTGGAGCGGCGGCAACCTCTCGGAAGCCTTCCTGGGCTTCGATCCGGATCTCGGAAACATCCTGATCGTCCAGGAAAACAAGAGGGACTGCGGGACCGGCACCTGCAGCCGTCCGGACGACCAGGCGGGCGGTGGCGCCACGCTCGACTTCCTCTTCGACGTCGCAGTCAGCTCCTTCGGCTTCGACGCGGTGGACATCGAGTCGGGCGAGAGCGGCGGAACGATCGTTCTTCACGACGGGGCAGGGTCGGTGAGCTTCGCCTTCGACGAGCTCTTGCCTTCCGCCCTGTTCGGAGACAACACTGCAAACCGCTTCGACCCGCTCGTCGCATCACAGATCGGACTCGAAGCGATCGACCGGGTCACGATCGTGTTCGGCGGCTCGGGCGGAATCGACAACCTCACCTTCGAGCAGAACGAGCCCGTCCCGGAGCCGAGCACGTTCGCCCTGCTGGGTCTCGGACTGGCGGGGATCGCGAGCCAAGGGCGGCAACGCCGACCCTGATCTGACGCGGCGCGCCTGGCGCACCGCGTTCCGGACTCTGCTACCTCATCCTCGGCCCGCGGTGGTCGCGCTCGTACGCGGGCCGGGGGGGGTTCTTCCGCCTTGAGTCCGGGTTTCGAAGAGCGTCTGGGCGGCGTGCTCGCACGCTGGGCCGTCAGCGTGGCGCGCCACCCCTATGTCACCACCATCAGCCTGCTCTTGTGCAGCTGCGCCGCCCTGTGGCACGCCGCTCACCACCTCGAGATCCAGGGCAGCACCGAGGCTCTCTTCGACCAGGAGCTGCCCTTCAAGCAGGTCGCAGCCAGCTACTACGCGGCGTTCCCGGTCCTGTACGAGAACATGTTCGTCGTCATCGACGCGGACACGCCGGAGCGGGCGGGCGCGGCCGCAGGTGCGCTGGCCACGCGCCTGCGCGCCCAGCCGGACCTCTTCCGCGCCGTCCTGCTGCCCGGCGGCGGTGATTTCTTCGAGCAGCACGCATTCCTGTATCTCGACACCGACGAGCTCGAGCGCCTCGCCGATCGACTGGCCGAGGCGCAGCCGTACCTGGCCGAGCTCGCCCGGGACGGGAGCCTGCGCGGGCTGGCGGCCATGATGGCACGCGGCGCTCGTGCCGTTCGCGAGGGCGACGTCGCCGGCGAGCGACTCCGCGTGATTTTCGAGCGGGTGACCGCCGCGTTGGACGCCAGCAAGAGCGGCACATCGCGACCCGTCTCGTGGGCGGAAGTGCTCTCACCGGACGAGATCGGCGGCGATGCGCGACGCCGCTTCCTGTTGATGCAGCCGGTACTCGACCTGGCCTCATTGCAGCCGGCGCGCCGCTCGATCGAGGCGGTGCGGCGCATTGCTCGCGAACTCGAGCTGGATCCCGAGCACGGCGTGCGCGTGCGCATCACCGGGGACATCGTGCTCTCCTACGAAGAGCTGGAGTCGCTGAAACGACAGGCGGGCGGCGCCGGGCTGGCCTCGCTGCTGCTGGTGGCCGTGATCCTGATCGCTGCACTGCGCTCCTGGCAGCTGGTCTTCGCAACCCTGCTCACCCTGCTGGCCGGCCTGACGCTGACCGCCGGCTTCACCTCTGTGGCCATCGGCCACTTCAACATGATCTCCGTGGCCTTCGCGGTGCTCTTCATCGGGCTGGGCGTCGACTTCGGCATTCACCTCTGCCTGCGTTATCGAGAGAAGCTCACCACGCACGACGATCACGAGGCCGCCCTCGCCGCAGCCGTGCGCAACGTGGGCCCTTCGCTCACGCTGTGTGCGGGCACCACCGCCCTGGGTTTCTTTGCGTTCGTCCCGACCGCCTTCCGGGGCGTGGCCGAGCTGGGGCTCATCTCCGGCGTCGGCATGTTCGTCAGCCTCTTCTGCACGCTGACCCTTCTGCCCGCGCTGCTCGGCATGGTTTCACCACTGCCGCGGCCTCGCGCAGGTCAGCGCCTCGACTGGACCGAGCTGCCGTTGGTGGCGCTGCCGATCCGCTACCCGCGAAGCGTGCGCGCCAGTGCGATCGTGCTCGGTCTGGTGGCCATCGTGCTGCTGCCGCGCGCCCGCTTCGACAACAACCCGCTGAACGTTCGAGACCCAGCGAGTGAGTCGGCGCGCACCTTCGCGGACCTGCTGGAGCGCGGCAGCAGCTCACCCTGGAGCCTCAACGCGATCTCCCCCGATTTCGAGAGCGCCGCCCTGCTCGCCGAGCGGCTGCGCGCTCTCGACACGGTCTCGCGGGTGGTCAGCGTGACCGACTTCGTACCCGCCGATCAGCAGGAAAAGCTCGACATCATCGAAGACGTCGTGATGTTTCTGACGCCGCTGCCGGGCCCCGACGGGCGCATTCCGGAACCGACGGTCGAAGAAGACCTGGACGCGCTGCGCAGCCTCGACCAGGAGCTGCGCCGATTGCTCCAGGCGCGCGGCGAGAACGAGCTCAGCGCGGTGGCAGGTTTGCTGCAGCGCGCGCTCGAGGCGTACCTCGCCCGCCTGTCCGACGCAGACGATGTCGCCGCGCGCCTCGACGAACTCGAGGCCACGCTGATGGGCTCGCTCCCAGAACAGCTCCGCACCCTCGAGGCCGCGCTGACCGCCGGCCGCGTGACACTCGAGAAGCTGCCCGACGTGCTGCTCGAGCGCATGATCACCGGCGACGGACGCGTGAGGCTGCAGATCTTCCCCCACGACAATCTCATGGACCACAGCGCCATGGCACAATTCGTCGACCAGGTGAAGGAAGTCGACCCGAACGTGGCGGGAAGCGCTGCGGAGATGGTCGAGTCCGGTCGCGTCATCGTCACGGCGCTGCGCCAGGCGCTGGGCGGCGCGGGGGTTGCGATCACGTTGCTGCTGGCGCTGCTCTGGCGACGCCTCGACGACACCCTGCTGGTGCTCGTACCGCTGTGCCTCGCGGCGGCCTCCACGGTGGGCGCCGCCGTCCTGCTTCACATCCCCTTCAATTTCGCGGACGTGATCGTCCTGCCGCTCTTGCTGGGGATCGGCGTCGATAGCGGCATCCACCTGGTGCACCGAGCACGCACCGAGGGCCTCGACAACCTGCTCCAGACCAGCACCGCTCGGGCGGTCGCCTATAGCGCGCTCACCACCATCGCGAGCTTCGGCACTCTCGGCTTTGCGGCACACCGAGGGCTCGCCACCCTCGGGCAGCTGCTCACCCTCGGCGTCGGCTTCACCATCCTGTGCAACCTGGTCGTGCTGCCGGCCCTGGTCGCGCTGCACCGCCCGGGCAACTCACCAGCACGCGACGCCAGCAGACCCGGGTCGCCGCAGAACCGGTCGTGAGCACCTCGAGTGGAACGCCCATGCGCTGCTCCCCGACGCCATCACTGGCGTCTCGAGCCGCGCCGGATCCGCCCGAGGACATCGGGCTGCTGCGCAAGATCCGCGATTCGCCGCGCCGCTAGACTCTGGGCGCCCGACCCCTCGCAATGCGGGGCCGGGCGTTCTCCACTTTGCGCGAGGGCAGCATGAGCGATTCGCGACGGTTCACGCTGACGTGGGCCCTGGGCGCCTGCGTCATCGGTCTGGCCGGCCTCAACCTCTGGCAGGCGACACGCAGGCCAGAGCCCACGCCTGCGCCCTCCGCGGCAGCCGCGGAAGCCGTCGCTTCCGAGCTGACGCAGCAGCAGATCACCGATCGCTTCCTGATCCAGTGGTCGGACAGCGAGAACACCTGGCGCAAGAACCGGTTCCTGGGCATCGGTACCCAGCAGAACCCGTTGGATGTCTGGATCACCCAGGAAATCATCACCGAGGTGAAGCCGGACGTCATCGTGGAGGCGGGCACACATCGCGGCGGCAGCGCAGCGCTGTGGGCGACGTTCCTCGCCCAGGTGAATCCGCGGGGGCGGGTCCTGACGATCGACGTGGAGGACCGGGCCGCGAAGGCCCGCAAGCTTCCAATCGTGCGGCGTCGCGTCGACTTCCTGCTCGGCAGCTCGACCGCGCCGGAGATCGTGGCGGAAGTGAAGAGGCGCACGCAGGGCAAACGCGTACTCGTGATCCTCGACTCCCTGCACAGCGAAGAGCACGTGCTGGGCGAGCTCCGCGCCTACCAGGACATCGTTCCACGCGGCAGCTACATCATCGTCCAGGACGGCCATGTGAACGGTCATCCGATCTGGCCCAACTGGGGCCCGGGGCCGACCGAGGCGATCGCGGCGTTTCTGAAGGAAACCGATGCCTACCTGCCCGACAAGACCCGCGAGCGCCTGATGATGACCTACAACCCGAACGGATTCCTTCGACGGATTCGTTAGTCCGAGAGTCTTCCCTCCGGCCGTTCTCGCGGCTCAGAAGCTGAGCCCGAACCCCGCGGACACCTCGACGCCGTCCCCGGAGAACCCGACGTCCACCCGGAACGGAGCGCTGCGTTCGAGAGTGGCGCGTATGCCGATGCCCGCATTCGCGTGCACGCGCGCGCTGAAGAGGTCGTCCCAATGCTTCCCGACCGAGCCGACATCTCCGAACAGCGCAAGCCCGAAGCGCTCCACGCGCAGCGCCTCGGTGAAGGGAATCGGGAAGCCCCGGGGCAGGATCCAGAAGCGGTACTCGAGCGACCCGTGCCACGACGTACGGTCGCGAAAGCGACCGGCCACGAAGCCACGCAGCGTGCGACGGCCGCCGAGCTGCGGCAGCGAGAAGAATGGGAGATCGCCGGCGCTGGCCCGACTCTGCAGCTGGAAGGCCAGCGAATCGGTGGGTGGATGCTCCTCACCGGGGTCGCCACCATCGTGGAAGAGCGGAGGAAGCGGGAAGAGCTTGGTGGCGAAGACGGTGAAGATCGCGCCCACATCGCTGTCACTCTGGAGCAACGCCGAGGCCGTGCGCACACCGACTGCGAAGCCCCGGTACGGCAGGCGCTGACTGTCGCGGGTGTCGTAGCGAAGCTCGGTCTCGAGCCAGACCAACCAGTGATCCTGCGACGGGAAGAACGCGGAGGGAAAGATGTCCTGGGTATCCGGCGCACCCTTCACCCGGCCGCGGCCGAGCCCATGCCATTCGCCCATCACGGAGCCCGCCACGACCCAATCGGCACCGGGCTCGGGCACCGCGAGCTCGATCCCGAGACGCCCGAAGGCGGTCTCATCGGAGTAGGAAGTCTCGTCGCTCTCGGACGTGGTGTCGCCAAAGCCGTAGAAGCGCCGGGTGAGCGATTTCTCGTAACCGCCCCAGGCTCTCAAGAAGCTGCGCTCCTCCTGAAAGACGCCTCCCCCTTCGGCCTCGCGGCGATGCAGCCAGCGACGCCAGACGCCGGTGTAGGCCTGCTGGCCCTCCGTCGTGTACGAGAGGAAGACCCCGGCGAACTCCTGACGCCGCTGCTGGCGAAAATCGATGTCGGTGAGCGCGACACCCCCGCCGAAACCCACATCCGAGCTGTTAAAGAAGAATGGGGCGACGAAGCTGGACACCAGGAAGCGCTGGAGGGGGTTGCCCGGCTTGATGC
This sequence comes from Deltaproteobacteria bacterium, assembly GCA_019310965.1. Lineage (GTDB taxonomy): Bacteria > Myxococcota_A > UBA9160 > UBA9160 > SMWR01. The sequence continues at coordinate 13,979 of JAFDDG010000088.1, read as the reverse complement.
GGCCCTCGGGGATGTAGCGCCAGCGCTCCGGGTGCGCGATGTCGTCGGGCAGCTCGGGCTTGGGAATGCGCCCATCGCGGTCGATGCCGGCCCACGGATCGAAATCGGACGCCTGCGGATCCGCCGCACTAGCGACCCCGGCCAGCCACAGAACGCAGGCGAGGCCCAGCAACGATCGCCGCATGAGGGGTTGATACCACGTCAAAGGACTGGCTTCCGCCGGCACGGCTCGACGCGTAGACTCCGGGCCTCGCCATCCCCGTGACAGCTTCCCAAAGGAGTACTCGCCGATGAAGGTTCTGCGCACGCTCGGCCTCGCAAGCGTCATCCTGCTGGCGCTGGGTGCCGCAGGGCTCTGGACACTCGGCCTCGGCGTACTCGGCAATGCCGACAGCGAAGACAACATCCCGACGGGTCCGGAGCGGCCGGCTGCGCTCGTGGCCGAGAACGTCTCCCGTGTCGGCGCCGCTGCGACGGCCATCGGCGCCCGAAACCCCGAGCGCCAGATCCTCTTTGGCGACCTGCACGTCCATACGACCATCTCGTTCGACGCCTTCATGCTGAATCTCCCGGTCACCGGCGGTCAGGGAGCGCATCCGCCCGCCGATGCCTGCGACTTCGCGCGCCACTGCGCCGCACTCGACTTCTGGTCGATCAACGACCATGCCAGCAATATCCTGCCGGCCGACTGGCAGAACACGATCGAGGGCATCCGCCAGTGCAACGCCCTGGCCGGCGACGCGAGCAACCCGGACACCGTGGCCTTCCTCGGCTGGGAGTGGACCCAGTCCGGCAAGACGCCGGAAACCCACTACGGCCACAAGAACGTGGTGCTCGCCGGCATCGAGGACGACGAGATTCCGACGCGGCCCATCGCAGCCCAGTTCGGCGGCGTCGCGGCAACGCCACCTCCGGCCATCGCCCGCGGCGCCGCAACACTCGGCGGCGCACGCTTCCACGACCTGGCGCTGCGCTGGACCGACATCGGAGAAACGCCGATCTGCCCGGAAGCTCCCGTCGCCGAGCTCCCGAACGATTGCGTCGAAATCGCACCGACACCGGACGAGCTTTTCCGCAAGCTCGACGAATGGGATCACGAGGCCATCGTGATCCCCCACGGCACGGCGTGGGGGGTCTACACGCCCCCGGGCTCGACCTGGGACAAGCAGCTCGCGGGCGATCTGCACGACCCGGACCGTCAGACGCTGATCGAGGTCTACTCGGGCCACGGCGACAGCGAGGTCTACCGGGACTGGCGAGCCGTCGAGCGGACCCCGGACGACGGCGTGCGCTGCCCGCCGGACCGCCCGGACTACACGCCCATGTGCCAGCGCGCGGGCCAGATCGTGGAAGAGCGCTGCCTGGCCGAGGGCACGCCTGCTGAGGAGTGCACCCAGCGCGCCGAGCAGGCGCGCCAGAACGCGGCATCCGCCGGCGTATCCCCGCACATCACGGTGCCCGGCGTCAGCGCCGAGGAATGGCTCGACGCGGGACAGTGCCGCGATTGTGACCAGGCCGCGTTCAACTACCGCCCGGGCAGCTCGGCACAGTACATCGCCGCCATCGGGAACTTCGACGAGAGTGCAGACGACCCGAAACGCTTCCGCATGGGTTTCATCGCGGCGAGCGACGTCCACACCGCTCGCCCCGGCATCGGTTACAAGGAGGTCCGGGCGCTCTCGGAATCGCGCGGCACTGACTTGTCGGAAGGCGGAATCGTGACGTCGTTCCTGCGCGGCGAGCCCGAAGCGCCGGAGAGCAGAACGCGCCCCTACGCGGAAGCGGCGGCGCAACTCTCCGGTCTTCAGCTCTACGAGACCGAGCGCGTGCAGAGCATGCTCTACACGGGTGGCCTCGTCGCCGTGCACGCGGAGGGGCGAGACCGAGAATCGATCTGGAGCGCGATGAAGCGCAAGGAGGTCTACGGCACGAGCGGACCACGCATGCTCCTCTGGTTCGACCTCCTCGGCGAGGGGGGCAGCCTGCCCATGGGCTCCGAGGTGCAGACCCGTGACGCGCCGATCTTCCGGGTGCGCGCGGTCGGCTCCTTCGAGCAGGCACCGGGTTGCCCGGACCACGCGAGCGACGCCCTCGGCCCGGACGAGATCGATCGCCTGTGCCGCGGCGAGTGCTATCACCCGACGGACTCGCGACGTCCGATCACGCGCATCGAGCTCGTGCGAATCCGGCCTCAGACCCACCCCGACGAAGACGTCGCCGACCTGATCGACGACCCGTGGCAGAGCTTCGACTGTGCTCCCGACCCGAACGGCTGCGTGGCGACCTTCGCCGACCCGGAGTACTCCGCGGCCCAGCGCGATACGGTCTACTACGCGCGCGCCTTCGAGGCGGAGATCGATACGGTGAACGGCGACCCGCTCTCGTGCGAGCTCGACGAGAACGGAACCTGCGTGAAGACCACGCTCTGCCAGGTGGGCAGCGAGTGCCTCGCCCCCTACGAACCGCGCGCCTGGTCGTCTCCCATCTACGTCGACTACTCGCGTTGAACTTGGCGTCCCCGTCTGCGTGTCACCGTCTGGGTCTGGGGGTTCACCAGGGCGCTTCGATCCCGAGCAGGTCGGCCAGGCACTGGCTCGCGGGATTGGCCAGCCAGAGCTTTTGATCCGGCGGCAACAGGCCTCGATCGACCCAGCGGTTCATCACACGCACCACGATGGCCGCGTAACGAAACGCTGCGAAGACTTCGTAGTAGTGTGTGTCGCCGAAGTCGCGGCCAGCACAGCGGGCGTAGTACTCGCGCTGCTCGTCCCGGGTGGGCTCCCCCGGCAGACGCTCCGCCGACACCACCTCGTGCTGAGTTCGGTCGAACATCAACCACCAGCCGAGATCGACTTCCGCCGGCGCGATCGAGGCGTTCTCGAAATCCATGATGCAGACGCAGCGCTCTCCCGAGAAAATCATGTTGCCGAGTCGCGAGTCGCCCCAGCTGAAGCAATTCTCGAGTCCGGTGGGCAGATTCGCGCGCAGCCAGTGAACCCCCGCCTCGAAAACCGGATGAGTGCGGTCGCGCAGCTCGCGACGCCCGTAGCTCTCCCACAGATCGAGCTGCGTCTCGAGACCGGGCGTGACCCCCGGCGGCACCAACCAAGTGAAGCCGGCAGCCCGCCAATCGACCCGATGCACGTCGGCCAGCACGCGCAGCCCGTCTTCGATGATCGCTCGACGCGTCTCCGGACTCGATTCGGTGAAGAAGCCCGCCTGCGTGTACGGCGGGTTCTCGGTGGCGACATCGCCGGCGACGTGCCCCATGGCGAAGAAGGGCGAACCGAGCACGCCGGGATCCGTCTCGTAGCCGATCAGCGGTGCCAGCGGAATGCCACCGGCGGCGTCGAGGCCCTGCATCACGCGGTACTGAATCGCGATTTCCACGTCGAGCCCCGGCGCCTGCACCGGGTAGATCGCGGGCTCCGGATTCTCGATGCGCAGCACCACGCGCGCCTCGACCGGATTGCCGTCGCGCCGAAAGCGCACCGGCGCGAAGAGCGTCTTGGCCGAGAAGCCGGACTTCGGGCTCTCGAGGGGCAACACCTCGAGAGCCTTCGCTTCCGGCCAGCGGCTCGCCAGCCACGCCTCGAAGGGCGCGCGCAGCGTCTGGATCTCCTCCGAACTCGCGTCGGTGGTGCCGCCGCCAGATTCTTCAGCCATCGCCGGCGCTCAGTGCGCGGAAGAAACGCGTCGCCGCGGACGCGCTCCAGTTGTCGTGATCCTCGCCCCAGCCTTCGCCGCCGTCCCAGCGCCAGTGCGTGAGGCAGTTCCAGCTGAACAGGTTCGGATTCAGATGAACGCCGATCTTGTTCACACACCCACCCTCGGCCTCCAGGGTTCGTCCGAGCTCGTCTTCCAGGCGCAGGCGCACGCGAGTGGGCGCGTCGCCACTGGCGCGCTCGAGCACATCGCGGCGCCCCTTGCCCGGCGCCAGCTTCGCATACTCGCCGTCACGCAGGATGTAGCCGTGGATCGGAATGGCGATGTCGTCCTGAAACGCCATGGTGATGGCGTGAAAGGCATCGCGCTCGGACGCAGTGCCGTAGCTGTAGCCGCCGCGGGGAGCGCCCGAATTGCTCAGGGTCGTTCCGATCTGTGAGCGCACGCCCCAGGAGCGATCGCGAAAGCCGTAGGCGTCGACAGCGATCTCCTCCCCGTGCAGGCGGATCGTCCCGCTGTAGCGCCCGGGCTGATCCAGATGAGACTCCGCCAGGTAGTTGGGCGGGCAGATCGCGTTGAATTCCAGATCGACCTCGAGCGCGCCGTCATCCGCGTCGCGGTAGTGCAACGCATAGCGCGAGAGCGGCTCGAGGCAGCGGTAACTCAGGCCCGTCGGCAGCTCGAGATCGGCGAGATCGGCGTCTGCCGGCAGCGGCACGTGCCAGAGGTTCTTGGCATAGAGGCAGTTCCACAGATCCGACGCCGCGTCGTCCCAGACGAAGGCTCCGCAGGAAGTGACCCCCTGGTTCGGCCGCAAGAAAGGATACAGCTGGGCCGAGAGCTTGCGCTCCGGCACCGCAAAGGTGAACCAACAGGTCTCGGTCCAGTAGGGATCGTCGGACGTGGGCGGATGAAAGTGATCGTCGGGATGCGGCTGCGCCACGGCTACCTCGAAGTCGTCGCGCGCCAGTCTAGCGCGCGCCAGCGGCGCGCCGGGCCGGGCCGGGCGGTGATCGCACCCGGTGCAGCTGTTAGAATGCGAGCCATGCCGGACATCCTCGTAGAGAGCAAAGATCACGTCACCACGATCACGCTGAACCGCCCGGAGCGCCTGAACGCGATCTCCGGCGAGATGCTGAGTCGCCTCTCCGAGATGCTGCTCGAGTGCGACGGCGATCCCGACGTGCGGGTCATCCTGCTCACGGGTGCCGGGCGCGGGTTCTGTGCGGGACTCGACCTGAAGGACGTCGCGGGCGGCTCCTCCGACATCACGGGAGCGGGCGGCGCGCTCAAGATCGGGCAGACGCCGCCCTTCGTGTTGCACCGCATCGACACGCCGGTGGTCTGCGCGCTCAACGGCCCGGCTTCCGGCTACGGCATGGATCTGGCGCTGGGCTGCGACATCATCGTCGCGTCGGAGAATGCGATGTTCGCGCCGCCGGTGCGCCGGGGCGTGGTGCCCGAGAGCGGTGGCACGTGGCTGCTGCCGCGACTCATCGGCTGGCACAAGGCCTGTGAGGTGACGCTGCTGGCGCGCAAGCTCGACGCGGTGGAGATCGAGCGGTTGGGTCTCGCCAACCAGGTCGTGCCCCACGACCAGCTCGCCGAGGCAGCCCTCGGCCTGGCCCAGGAGCTGGCGCGCAACGCACCCCTGGCCGTCGCGGCGGCAAAGCGCAGCATGCGCCTGGGCCTCGAGTCGAGCTTCGACGCCAACTCGTACCACGTGATGGCCGAGCTGCTGCAGCTCTTCCGCACCAAGGACTTCGCGGAAGGCATCGCTTCTTTCATGGAGAAGCGCGACGCCAAGTACCAGGGGCGCTGACACCGCAGCTGCGGTGTGGGCGGCCACGCAATGGCGAACGATCCGGTCGATATCCTGATTGTCGGAGCCGGTGCTTCCGGCGCCGCGCTGGCCTGGAGCCTCTCCGACACCCGGATGAACATCCTGTGCCTGGAGCAGGGCGGCTGGATGGATCCGGCGCAGTACCCGAGCACCGGCGCGGGCTGGGAGCGGCGGCGCTTCAGCGACTTCTCGCTCAGCCCCAACAGTCGCGGTCGCCGCGACGACTATCCGATCAACGACAGCGAGTCGCCGATCTCCGTCTCCAACTTCAACGCCGTGGGCGGCGGCACCATCCTCTACGCCGGACACTTTCCCCGCTTTCACCCCTCGGACTTCAAGGTCAAGACTCTCGACGGCGTGGCCGACGACTGGCCCATCGACTACACCACCCTCGAGCCCTATTACGCGCAGAACGACCAGATGATGGGCGTCGCGGGCCTGGCCGGTGACCCGGCCTATCCACCGAAAGAGCCCCCCCTGCCGCCCGTTCCGCTCGGCAAGCTCGGCGAAACCCTGGCGCGCGGCTTCAACACGCTCGGCTGGCATTGGTGGCCTTCGGACAGCGCCATCGCCACGCGGGAGCACGCGGGCCGCGCTCGCTGCATCAATCTCGGGCCGTGCCTCACCGGTTGCGCCCAGGGCGCCAAAGGCAGCACCGACGTCACCTACTGGCCCGCCGCCATCCGCCGCGGCGTCGCGCTCCGCACCCACTGTCGCGTCCGCGAGATCACGCTTGGCCCCGATGGCATGGCGAACGGCGTCCTCTACCACGACGCCGCAGGCGCCCTGCAGCGCCAGGCGGCCGAGGTGGTGGTCCTCGCCTGCAACGGCGTCGGCACGCCGCGGCTGCTGTTGAACTCGCGCTCCAAGCAGTTTCCCGACGGGCTCGCGAACCGCAACGGACTGGTCGGCAAGAACCTGATGCTCCATCCGTATGCGATGGTGAGCGGATCGTTTCCAGAGCGTCTCGAGGGCTACAAGGGGCCAACCGGCTGCATGCTGATCAGCCAGGAGTTCTACGAGACCGACGCCTCCCGCGGCTTCTTGCGCGGCTATTCGTTCGAAGGCGTCCGCGGCGACGGCCCGGTTTCGACGGCGATTCTGTCGATGGCGGCCGGAGAGCTGCCCTGGGGAGCCGAACATCACGACAGCTACGAGGCTCTCTTCGATCGCGGCGCCAGCTTCGTGGGCATCTGCGAGGATCTGCCCGAGACACACAACTGCGTGACCCTCGACCCGGAGCTGGTCGACGCGGACGGAATTCCGGCGCCGAAGATCCAGTATCGCTTGAGCGAGAACTCCGAAAAGATGCTTGCGCATGCCGTGGCGCGCGCGGAGGAGGTGCTCGGTGCGGCGGGCGCCACCCGCACCCGCGTTCAAGCGCCGCTGCCACCAGCCGGCTGGCACCTGATGGGAACGGCGCGCATGGGCACTGATCCCGAGCGCTCCATCGTGAACGAGTGGGGACGCTGTCACGACGTGAGCAACCTCTTCATCGTCGACGGCAGCATCTTCGTAACGTCCGCCGGCGTGAACCCGACGAATACCATCCAAGCCCTGGCTCTCTACATCGCCGACACGATGAAGCAGAACCTGGCGAATCTCTTCGACTGAGCGTACAGCGGTGCACGACGAAGCAACCCTCGACGACGCACGCCTCACGACCCTGGCTGCCGTGCTCGACACCATCATCCCGCCGAGTCCGGAACGAGGCCTTCCCGGAGCGGGTGAGCTGGGCCTCGCCCCGAGCGTTTCCGGCGAAATCGAACGCACCCCGGCGCTCGCCGCACTGATCGCCACCGGGCTCGCCCGCATCGAGCACGCAGCGAGCACAGCGACAGGCTTCGCAGCTCTCGAGCCCGAGGCGCGCGAACGCCTGCTGCGCGAGGACGCCGCGACAGAAGCGGGCTTCCTGCGCGTCCTCGTCCCGCAGACGTACGTCAGCTACTACGAGCACCCGCGGGTCGTCGAGGCCCTCGGCCTCGAGCCGCGCCCACCCTACCCGCTCGGCTATTCGCTCGAGCCCGGCGACCCCTCGCTGCTGGATCCCGTGCGCCAGCGGCCCAAGCTGTACCGCGACTGCTGACGTCCGAGCCACCTGCTCCCCCGTTCACCCGCGCCCCGGCTCCCAGGGCTCGCGAGCCGGGAACCGATTCGCCTTCGGTGAAGTGACATGCCGGGTTCTTCCCAACGAAGCCGCCACCACGTGTACGATGCGCGGGAACGGGAGCATCGATGGGCGCACTCGCCAAGAGAGCCTTGACCGCCACCGTCATCCTGGCGTTCGCCATTGCAGCCACGAGCCGGTCGGCACCCGCGCGAAAGGGCGGACCCGAGACGGCGCAGCGGATCCTGGCCACGCAGCTCCCGGCCGTGCTTCAGGAGTTCGAGCAGACCGGCCTGGTGATGCTGGAAGGCACTTCCGCGGAAGGCCACGTGCGTGCACTGGTGCGCTTCGAACAGCCTCGGCGGCGCGTGATCCGGCTGCTCGCCCAGACGGCCCGCCATCACGAGTTCCGTCCGGAGCTGAGGGAGATCGAAAGTCACAGCTGGGACGAAACCGGGGCTCTCGACACGCACCGCATGAGGATCATGTTCATGAACATTGACTACCGGCTGCGGACGCACTTCGACTGGGAGGGCAACCGCATCTGGTGGGAGCTCGACCCGGAGTTCGAGAACGGGCTCGAGGTCGTCGAAGGATTCTGGGAACTCTTCGACATCGATGGGCAGAACACTCTCGGGCGCTTCGGTACCAGGGTCAGCGTGGGAGCGGGCCTGCCGAACTGGTTCCAGGACATGGCGACCCGCAAGAACGTGCCCGAGGCGATGGAAAATGTGAAACGCTGGGTCGACGTGGGCGGGAGGTAGGCCAGTGATGGAAGGAGACGCCCCGTTGCCCGAGAATACGGCCGCTCAGATGGCTCGCCGCATGTTGGGCGCAGCGCGGCTCGACGTAGACACCTACGAAGAAGTCGAGGCCGACGCCTCCGCCACGGGTCAAGCGTTCCTGGTGGTGGTCCTGGTGGCGCTGGCCGGGGGCGCGGGCACGATCGCGAACCACGGCATCGCGGGCATCTTCTACCACACGCTCTCGAGCGTGGTGCTCTGGTGGGTGTGGGCGGGGATCACGAACCTGATCGGCACGAAGCTGCTCCCCACGGAGGAAACGATTTCGGACCAGGGCGAATTGCTGCGCACGATCGGCTTCTCCAGCGCCCCGGGTCTGCTGATGTTGCTGTGCCTGGTGGAACCGATCTCGGGCTACGTGTTCGGCGCAACCCTGCTGTGGATGCTCGTCGCAATGGTCGTGGCCGTGCGCCAGGCGCTCGACTACACGAGCACGCTGCGCGCCGTGGCCGTCTGCGCCATCGGCTTCCCCGTCTACCTGTTGGGGCTCCTCGCCAGCATTCTGCTGCTCGGCCCCTGGCCCATTTAGCCGGTCGCGCGAAAAGCCTCCCCGCGTCCTGCGGCGCGGCTATGCTCGCTTCTCCTCCGGGGTGAGGGATTCATGGCCGAGGCTCACAACCGCCGTCGCTTCGCGCCGCACGCAACGTGTGCGCTGGTGGCGGCAATCGTCGGCAGCGCGTGGCTCGCGCCCGGCAGCGCTGCAGCGACCCATCCGACCGAACGTGCGATCGTCCGGATCCAGAACCACGCGCAACGCGGCGACTGGTACGCACCGTGGAGCGCCTCGGCACCACGACAATCGGTGGGCAGCGGCTTCGTCGTGGAAGGCGGGCTCGTGATGACCAACGCTCACGTGGTCAGCGATACGCGCATGCTGCTCATCCACGTGAACGGCGACCCCCGCCCCCACGAGGCCCGCGTGCGCTGGGTCGGTCACGACTGCGACCTGGCGCTGATCGAGCCCCTGGAGCCCGACTTGCTCGACGGCGTTACGCCGCTGCGTTTCGGCGGGATGCCGAAGCTGGGCTCGAGCGTCGAGACCTACGGCTACCCGAGCGGCGGTCAACGCATCTCGTCGACCCGCGGCATCGTCTCTCGCATCGAAATGAATCTCTTCTCGCATTCCGGGCTCGACTATCACCTCACGGTACAGACCGACGCCGCCATCAACCCGGGCAACAGCGGCGGGCCTGTCCTGCAGGGCGGTCGCGTCGTCGGCGTCGCCTTCCAGGCGGCCACGGCCCTGGAGAATGTCGGCTTCTTCATCCCGACCGAAGTCGTCCGGCACTTCCTCGAAGACGTGGAGGACGGCCACCACGCCGGCTATCCGGCGCTCGGAGTCACCACGTCGAACCTCGAAAACCCCGCGGCACGCCGGCGCGCTGGCCTAGCTGCGGACGAGTCGGGCGTTCGCGTCGACTTCGTCTTTCCCGATGGCGCCTCGGAGGGGCTGCTTCAACCGGGAGACGTGATCCTGGAACTCGACGGACACGACATCGCCAACGACGGAACCATTCGCGAGGGCGATATCCGCCTGCACTTCGGCGTGCTGCTCGACCGCCATCAGGTCGGCGACGTCGCCCACACGCGGGTACTCCGCGCCGGCGAGCACCTGGACGTGCGCGTGCGGATGACCACGTATCCCCCCCTCGCGCGTTACGCAAACACCTTCGACACCCTGCCACGCTATTACGTCTACGCCGGCCTCGTCTTCGTGCCCTTCGACCGCGAGATCATGAAGACCAATGGAAAGAACTGGATGTCCAAGGCGGACAAGCACTTGCTCTACGAGTTCTTCCACCGTTTCATGGATGAGCCCGAGAGCATGCAGCGCGAGCCGGTGCTGCTATTGAGGCGACTCGACCACCCAGCCAACGCCAACATGGCCTGGCACCGCAACCTCATCGTCGACAAGGTCAACGGCCAGACGATCGATCGCCTGGAGGACGTGATCGAGGCGATCGAGACGAACCAGCAAACGCACCACGAGTTCGAGTTCGAGTACTTTGGACGCTTCGGCGTACTCGAGCGCGATGCGGCCGAACGCGGTCACGCCGAAGTGCTCGAGCGCTACGCGGTACCGGAGGATCGGCGGCTATGAGCCACCGCCTGGCACCCCGTCTGGCCGTGACCGTGCTGCTGGCCCTCGCAGGCGCGGCGAACGCCGCAGCGAGCTTCGACGAGCAGGTCGTCGCCCTCTCCGTGACGTTCCAGACATGGAACGAGGGGCGCCCCTGGACGAAGAACAACCCGGCGCGGCGGCTGGCATCGGCGGTGGTAGTCGAGGGGCCGCTGCTGCTGACCCGCGCGCAGATCGTTTCGAACGCGACGCTGATCCACGTCGAGCGGCGCGGCGACGCACGGCCCTGGTCGGCCCGGGTCGCTCACGTCGACCGCGAGATCGACCTCGCACTGCTGGAAGTCGAGGACCCGACATTCTTCGAGGGCCTGGAACCCGTGCGCCTCGCCTCGTCGGTGCCCACCGAGGGCAGCGTCACGTCGGTGCGCTGGAACGAGCGCCAGCTCGAGGTCGGCAACAGCCGCGTCTCGAAGATCGAGGTTGCCACGAACCGCTACGGCAATGTCGAGCACCACTACCTCCTGGTGCGCACGGATCTCGAGGGCGGCGGCTGGGCGGAGCCGGCGTTCCGCAAGCGCAAGCTCATCGGCCTCACGGCCTCGCAGGAGAACCTGAGCGCGCGGCTGCTGCCCGTCGAGATCATTGCGGCCTACCTCGAACGGGTGCGAGCCCCGGGCGGCTATCGCGGCTTTCCCTACCTGGAGGTCGTCTGGCAGAACAACCAGGACAGGGCGCTGACCGGCTTCTTGGGGCTCCCCGGCGAGCCGCGAGGCGTGCTGATTCGCGCCACCCGGCGCGGCGGCTCGACTTGTGGCGCGCTGCGCCCCCGCGACATCCTGATCGAGCTCGACGGGCACGCGATCGATGCCATCGGCAACATCACCCACCCGCGCTACGGGCAGGTCCACTTCACCCAGATCGCCGTGGAGGGTAAGCTTCCGGGCGACCGGGTTTCCGCGCGCGTCTGGCGCGACGGCCGCGAGATCGACCTCGAGATCGTGCTCCGCACCTACCCCTCCGAAGCGCGGCTCATCCCGTGGCGCCGCGACGGAGCTGCGCCCGCCTACTTCGTGGCCGGGGGCCTGATCTTCCGCGCCCTCGATGGGCCCTTCCTTCGAACCTGGGGCAGCAATTGGGCGGAGAGCGCACCGAGCGAGCTCGTGACGCGCTACCACCTGCAGGCGCACGCCCAGGCACCGGAGCGCCGACGCCTCATGATCGTGAGTTCGGTGCTGCCCGACCGTTACAACCTCGGCTACCACGGCGTAGCCAGGCGAATCGTCGAGAGCGTGAACGGGCAGGCCGTCAACTCGGTCGAGGACATCGCCGCCGCCTTCGCGGCCCCAGAAGGGGAGTTTCACGTGGTGCGGCTGGCGCCGAATTCGGAGTTCCGCGAGCTGGTATTGGACGCGACGGAGTTCGAAACCGCATCCAAACGCATTCTCGAAGCCTACGACGTACCGGCGCCGATGCGCGGCAGCCAGACGCCCCTGCCCGACCTGGGGCCGGCCTGCGATTCCTAGCGGGCTGAAATGGCTCGGCGAAGGGTGCCGGAGCCACTCCTTCCGCTCTTGCCTCAGGCGGTCTCCGAGTAGAACTGCTTGGCCCAGCGGCGGAACTCCGACAGCGGTACGTCGGCCTCACAGAAGACCGGGTTCTCCAGGTGGATCTTGTTGCACCAGGCCCGCCAGTCGTCCATCACACCCGCGGTGATGCGGCTGAACCACTCCTCTCCCATCGTATCCGCCACGTTCTTCGTGCAGAAGAGGAGCCAACGCGAGATGGTGGCGCGGGGACCGATCGGCGCCGTCGACGTGATCATGAAGAAACCCGCACCGGGAATTCCCCTGCTCTCGATGCTCGAGAGGCCAAGGCCCCAGGTTTCGCGAATCAGCTCCATATTGATCGTGCCGCCATCGGACGTCTGCAACTTGTTGTGGCCGATGGCCGTCAGGCGGCTGCCGTCCTCGCTGAAGCTGAACTCCGTCTCCGGAATCTTGTTATGCCCGTGGATGTAGACGAAGTGAACCGGATCCATATTGTTCTCGGCCATGTCCTGCATGTGCACGGGGATCTCGATCTCGAAGGTGCGCGGCTCCGCCCACTCGGGATCGTCGAGGTGGGGGACGCTGGGAACCTCCCACGACGGCGGCTTGTCTTCGGCGTGATGCCAGACCAGGATCATGCGGGCCAGGCCTTCACGCGGGCCGCCTTGGGAATCCGATCGCAGTAGGGGATCACCGTGCACTCGCCGCTGTTTCCGTCGTACTGCCAGCCGTGGTAGGGACAGCGGATCGTCTCGCCCATGACGCGCCCGCCCTCGCCCATGTGGATGCCGAGATGCGGACAGTAGGCGGACAACACCTTCGGCTCGCCCGAGCGCGTGCGGAAGAGCACGAGATCCTGGTCGAAGTAACGAATCGGCTTGACTTCGCCGTCCGCCAGCTCTTTCGACCATGCGACGGCGAACCATCCGTTCGGAATGCCGGGATCCCTGTGCACGAGTGTCATCGTTTCTCCTCCACGGCCGAAATTGAAATGGCGGCGGTGACTTTCCCACAACTTACACAGCAGTGCAATCACACACTGGCTGCGCGCCTCGGACGACCGACCACCGCTTCGTCACCGCACGGCTCGCCGGGGCTCTCGTTGGCTGGAGCACGAGAACGGACTCGAACGAGCGGCCCCAAGCTGGCCAGGTGATGCAGCCCCCCCCACGGGCCCCGTTCGGGAGAAGGCCTGCCCTCTGGCGGAGAAGTCGCCAGGGCGGACCCGACACCATTCAGTGTCGACCCACGAGGACTGGCTGACGGACAGAACCCACCGCGGGTGTATAGTGGCCAGAGGAGGATCGCCCTTGTCCGCTCCCGCCCCCTTCATCGAATCGGTCTTCCACGCATCGGATTTCTCCGAGGCGGGCGAGGTCGCATTCGCTCACGCGCTCGCCATTGCCCTCGTGGGGCGGGCCTCCTTCACCATGTTGCACGCGGGGAATCGCACGGCCGAGAACTGGCGGAAGTTTCCGGCCGTGCGCCAGACGCTCACGCAGTGGGGACTGCTCGCTCCCGGGAGCCCCAAACGAGCCGTCTTCGAAGAGCTGTCGGTCGAGGTCACCAAGATCGATGCCCAGGGCAGCGCCGTGAAGGCCTGCCTCCACTACATCGAGAAAGAGGAGCCCGACCTCGCCGTATTCGCAACCGAAGGGCGCGACGGACTCGCTCGTTGGCTGCGGCCCTCGACCGCTCAGCACATTGCCCGGCGAACGAACACGATCAGTCTCTTCGTGCCAGCGGGTTGCCGGCCAATGGTCTCACTCGAGGACGGCAGTCTCTCGCTGCACCGCATCCTCGTGCCCGTCGATCATCGCCCGAACGCCGCCCGTGCCCTGACCTATGCGACGCGCGCGGCCACCGCCTTCGGCGATCCGCCCGTGCGCATCACACGCCTCCACGCCGGTGACGAAATGCCCCCGGCAGATCT
>JAFDDG010000131.1 GCA_019310965.1 Deltaproteobacteria bacterium | reverse complement strand
CTTCAGTTCGACCAGCGCTTCCACCAGATCCCGAGAGCCAAAGAGCCCAGGGCAGATGGTGTGGCAGAGATGCAGAGTCTCCCCTCCAGGAACGTCGGGATCGTCCCAACGCATCACGTCGAGCATCAGGCCCCGATATCCGGATTCGAGCTGGGCCAGCGTGGTGATGTAGTGGTTGGCCGACAAATTCTCCTGGTAACCGGCATCGACCGAGGAATAGGAGTTGTGTGCGGTGGCGAAGATCACGTCGTTCACGCGCTGATCGCATAACTCGACGAACTCGTTGCAGACGGGACTTCCCACACTCTGCTGCACCGGAACCAGATCGGCAGCCGTGATGCTTCCATCGCGATCGACGTCGGCTGGGGCACAGCCCGGCGACTGCACAGGGTCGATGCCCTGGCACGACGTGACGAGCGCAACATCAGCGGAGCTGGCCAGGCCGTCGCCATCGGCGTCCACACGCATGAGCCCCGGCGGAGGGCCGCATTTGGTGCCGAGCCCTCCCAGGGCTACGAGGACGAGCAGGAACAGGAGCATGAATCTGCGGGAACGGGCCATCGTCGGACGATACCACGGTCTATTCCCATCCCAACCAGAGCTGTGACAGAGCGGCCCAGAACGCCCGATCGACTGGAGTGATCCGGGGCTTGGGTCCCTTCTGGGCGTACCTCGCCGGTTGCTGACGAAGAGCGAGTTCGACGATTGGCCCAACGGGCTGCGCCCTTGGCGATGAGCCTCGATCTCCCCGGGGGTACTTGTTAAGTGATCCCCCTATCGGATAGGGAATTCCCTGTTGGAACTCCTATCCCCATCCCATTCCAATTTGAATGGCTCGACCTGAGCAAGGACAACGAGAAGAATCGGGGGGATGATGAAGCGGCGAAGAAGATGTTCGAATGGGTGATGATCGGCGCATCGAGCAGCCGCTCTACGCGCAGGGTCCATCCGAGCCCAGGCCAGCTCAGACAATTTTCGATGATTGTGACGGGCTGCGTCGCAGGCGGAAGGCGAATGCGTTGAGCCGGCGCTCGTCGATCGGCGTGCCGTCGCTGTAGACGAAGAGCATCGGGACGTCGCGCTGGTGGCGGAGCACGCTCTCGCTTACGAGGGCGGGGCCGCAGCCCCAGCCGTTGATCAACACGACGCCGTCGCACATGCCCTCGCGCCAGGCATGGAGCGCGGAGCCTACGATCACCGGCGTCTCACCCTGCGGATGCCGGTCGACGAGCTTCAGCCCCTCGCGCAGCACGGCCCGAATGTCTGTCAAAGGAAGCCAGGGGTGGAGCTCGCGAACTCCCCCGTAGAACTCGCGTGTCAGACTCCGCATCGCGCGCTTGACGAGCTTGTTGGGGAGCCAGTTCGAGGGGATGCCGAAGAGGTCGCTCAGTCGCTCCTCCGCCATGTACTCCATCATCACCGCGATCGGCTCGACCACCACTCGCAGCCCGCGCTGGTTCAGGCGCCGGATCACGGAGTCGTTCGCGGCCGGCACCGCCTTGATGTAGAAGTCGCCCGCCAGAAAGACTGTGCGGCGCGTCGGGTCGGCAAGAGCCTGCTCTGCGATGTCCGCAAACTCTCGCGCAGCGCGCCGATTGAGCGCGACCATCGCCTTGACCACCGGGGTTCCGTCCTCAGCCTGATGGGTGGGGCGTTCCAGGAGCGCCTCCGCCTCGCGGCAGTAGCGGTCGTAGATCTCGTCGCACTCTCCCGGCTGCTTCTCGAGCGGACGGTGATAGCCGACGAGCTGGGTCAGTATGTCCTCCGTCAACGTGCTCGCGTAGGTCATGCGGAAATTCAACATCGGATCGCCTCCGCCACCCGAAATTCCGTGACGAACGGCGACCGGGCCACCCACCTCCAGGCGTTCCAACGACATCTGGTCCTTGATCGAGTAGAGGCAGAAGCGGCACATGCCCTCGCCGGTGGTCTGCATCAGATAGGTGGGCTTGTCACTCGGGTTGTCCTCCAGGTACTTGCGAGAACTGCCCCATAAAGTCTGGTAGGCGAGGCACTCTTTGCCCGAGCAGTCGCGCTTGGCCAGGGCCAGCGCCTCGCCGGTGGCCGGGCCGGCCGACACCGCGTCGAACCCGAAGGAGCGCGAGATCGCGGCGCGCATCGGCGTGAGCTGCTCCCCGAGAGGTGGCAGGAGGATGCGACTCTTCCTGGCCTCCTCGACGGGGAGGGGTGGCAGAGGCTCCACCAGGCGGATTCGCTCGGCCGGTACGGGGGAGGGCTGGCGATCGTGCTGTCGGACCGTGTGCAGGAACGCCTGGACCCGCGTTACGTAGCCGGCGGTGCCGCCGTGTGCGTCGGTCTCCAGGCCGGTGTGCGGGTAGCCCTCCATGAGTGCGGCGTAGATCTGCTCGGTGAACGAGCCGGGGCCGCACCCAAAGGAGGTGAGCAGCAGGGGATAGGCATCGCCGCGCTCGCGACAGGCGACGGCCGTGCGCAGCTCGCGGTTCGCCTCGGCCCAGAAGATGCGCGGCATCGGGTGCACGGTCGCCGGGATCGGGTAGCAGTCCATGGGGAGGGCGAGCACGCCGTTGTTGCGAAGCAGCCGGGGGATGCCGGCATTGACGTTGCGGTCGTGGATGACGTGGAGCGAGCCGCATACGGCGACAACGGGGATGCCGTGGCGGCGCCCGTACTCGAGCGTGCGCTCGCCCACCGCCGCCAGGTCCGTTTCGTAGCGCTGCTGCGCCTCGGTGGCGCGCTTCAGCGCCGGCCCCACGCGCCGCATGCTGGCTCCGAGCATGCGCGCGGCCTTGCGTGCCTGGCGTCGTAGCTCGGGGCTGTCGAGTCCGGCGTCGAACGAGAGCAATGGGTGGATCACCTCGGTCGACTGCCCCCGGGCCTGCAGCGCCTCCCTCAGCATCTCGGGAAGGCTCTGCTCCATGTTGCAGGTGCGTCCGCTACAGCCGTCGCGGTCGTCCAGCGTGAGGATCTTCGGGAAGAGGAGCTTCTCCACGTCGGTGTCTTCGCTGCCGTGCGAGAGCTTGACTCCGTGCGCGATCTTGACCGGGGCACACGCGTCGAACGAGTAGCAGCGCTCCTCTCCGCGCGAGAGCGATGAGGAGTCGGCGCGCAGAACACGCACGCCGAAGCCGAGTTCGCGGACAAAGGTCGCGAGCCACGGGAATACGCCGTAGCACGCGCCGACCAGCGGCAGGTCTACGACGCGCTCGTCCTTCTGGTCCTTCCCCTTCTGGTCCTCGAGAAACGGCGCCAGCAGCTGCTCGCGCTCGTCGAAGGCGCTTGGCGCCTCGCGTGGCAGCTTCGGGCGCGCCGCGGTCGAGATCTCGTACTTTGGACAGGCCCCGCCCGAGTGGACGGTGTGGCGCGTGCCGCCCACCTCCACGGTGGTCTTGTCGATGCTGCAGAGCGTCGCGCACTCGGGATCGCGGCACTGAAACTCGCTTCGCTCGACGATCTTCGCTCCGAGCACGTCGCGCAGGGCGAAGGCGGGTGCGGTATCGAGTACGCTCGCCCGCATCGCCTCGGCGGCGCAGAGTCCGATCCCCCAGGCCCCCATCGCTCCGGGGTTGGGCGGCACGATCACCTCGCGCCCCGTCACCGCCGCCAGCGTCCATGCGAGGGCCGGACCCGTGGCGGGCTTGCCCTGGAAGAAGATGCGCCGGCCGAACGTTCGCTGACCCATCACGCGATCGATGTAGTTCTGGATCACCGAGTACTGGAAGCCACCGAAGAGGTCGGGCGTCTCGAAGCCCTCGTTGCTGGCCTCGGCCGCGGCCTCGGCGACGTGCACGGTGCACATCTGCCCCAGCTCGGGCGGGGTGCGAGCCTGTTGCGCGAGGTCGCTGAACTCCTCGATCCCGTCGATTCCGAAGAAGGTCCCCTGCTCCTCGAGGAAGGACCCGGTCCCGGCACTGCAGGCCTTGTTCATGTCGCTCTCGACGATCTGGCCGCCTGAGATCTCGATGAACTTGGCGTCCTGTCCCCCGATCTCGACGACCGACAGGCTCTCGCCGGAGGCGTCGTCGCAGCGAATCGCAGCCGTGGCATGCGCCACGATCTCGTTCTGGACGAGAATGCGGTCGGCGCGGTCCGGGAAGGCTGCGCGCAGCACGGTGGCCGCGGCTTCGCGGCCCGAGCCCGTCAGGCCGATGGCGCGGACGTCGGGCCGGGTCTGGCCGAGGATTGCCTCGATCAAGCGCTGGGCGGCCTCGACGGGGTTGCCGCGGGTGCAGTCGTATACGTCGAGCACCGGCTCGCCGCTTGCGAGCGAGGTCAGCACTGCCTTGCTGCCGGTCGAGCCGAGATCGAGCCCCAGGATTGCGGGCTCGCGATCGGCGCCGACTGGAACCGGCGGTGCCTCGAGACGTCGGACCCGATGCGCCGAGTCCGCGGGTGCCGCGAGGCTGCGGAAGCGCCGCTCGGTCGTCCGGATCAGCGCTTGGGGATCCTCCGGGAGCGCATCGAGCGCACCCGCTGCGCACTGCTCGGCGGCCAGGAGCGCGGATCCGATCGCCTCGAAGTGAAGCGCGTCCCGGGGAACAGTCACGTCGCCACCCACGGCCTCGCGCAGGGCGCCGACGAGGGACTGGATGCGCGTGCAGCCGCCGATCAACAGCACGGGGCCGTCTACACGCGCCCGTGCGAGGAGGGCCGAGACGTAGCCGGCGATCGACGTGAAGTAGCCGCGAAAGAGCGCGTCGGACGGGCGTCCCTGATTGCCGAAGTGGGTCATCTCGCTCTTGGCGAAGACCGAGCAGCGTGCGGTGATCGGAATCGATTCCGCCGCCTGGCTCGCCAGTCGATCGGCCTCCTCGATCGAGAGACCGAAGCGCCCCGCGATCTTGACCATCGTCTCCCCGGTTCCCGAGGAGCACTTGTCGTTCTCCAGGAACTGGACGCGACCGTTGGAGTCGCGAGCCAGCACCGCGTAGCCACGCGCGCCGATGCGGAGCAGGTTCAGGGCCCCTTCGAGTTCCGACATGTGTCCGAGCGCCGCCAGCAGGCACGCGTCCTCCGGCAGCCCCGCGATGACGGGAGCCGCGAGCTCGTCCGCGTGCAGACCGGTTGCACCGAGCGCGGCGCAGGAGGCCACGTCAGCGCGCAAATACCAGTCTCGAAAGGCCTCCATCGGCAGCCCGTCGTGGGTCACGACCTCTGCGTGGTGGATCTGGATCCCCCCGCTCGCGTTCGCGCTGCCGATCGCGAACTTGGCGGTGGCCTTCCCGAGGTCGCAGCCGGCGATCCTGCGCGTCACCTCGGCCGTGCGGGCGGGCGCTCCCTCGTGGCTCTCGTGGGCTCTGACCAGGTCTGCCATCTCGTTCGTCGCAGAGTACGGCGCCCCCCGAAACTTTCGTATGACGGGCGTCATGGGGGCGCTTGGCCTCCTCCGCGCTCCGCATGCCCTAGGGTGCGGAAAATCCGCCCTGCTGCGTCTCATGGCATTTCGGAGTTCGAGCGTTGCCCTTGCAACGCCCTGAAAGCAGAGGCCATTCTCGCCGTACTCGAAGACTCGGCCACAATTCGACCCGCCAGATCAGCTGAGTGGGCCGGGTCCATCTCGACCTTCTGGAGGCCGATTCCGATCGTCGGATTCCACTCGGCCGCAAGAGGATAGGAGTTCCAACAGGGGATCCATGTCCGATGAGGGGTGCCTTGACAAGTAAGACATACACCCACGGGGGAGATCGAGGACGGATCGCCAACAGTGCAACCCAGTGGGGGAAGGTCGTGCGGCTCCACTAGAACATCCCGAGCCACCGTCCTCGGTGTAATAGGTGTTGGCGACAAGACGGGATTCGATGCGTTCGTGGTGACGGATCAGCTGCAGGAAAGCGGTCGCGCTCACAAAGATGTGGTCGTGGCGCTGCTCCAGTTCGCCGACCTGGGTCACCTCGTCCGACTCCCGAAACTCTCGTTGGAGGCCTTCCAGAGCCCCTAGGATCTCTCGGTGTTCCCCTAATGGGTTGCACCCTTGGCGATGAGCCTCGATCTCCCCGGGGGTACTTGTTAAGTGATCCCCATATCGGACAGGGAATTCCCTGTTGGAACTCCATCCATCCGTCATAGGCGCAGCCGGGCGTGGTACGCGGCGATCACATTCCCGTGTACCCCGTAGAGCCGAGCCGCCCGCGCGCCGTCAAGGCAATGGGCGGAGCCGCCGGTAGGCCTTGTGGAGTTCCATCACGACAACGATCGACGAGGCCACGATCACGAGCTGGATGAGGTCATCGAGATGCGGCGGCCGGAGGTCGAGGAGCGACGACAGGAACGGTACGTAGTTGGCCGCCACGTGGACGCCGAGCGCCGCCACGGTACCTACGAGCAGCAGCGGATTCGAGAAGGGGCTGCGCCGGAACAGTGATACCGTCTCCGAACGCGAGTTGCCGATGTGCAGGATCTCGAAGAGCACGAAGAGCTGTACCAGCAGGCTTCGCGCCTCGTCGACCCCCCTACCCTCCCCGATCCAGCTCGCAAAGCACGCGAGCCCCGCCACGCCGAACACTCCGCCGCCGAGCAGGGTCCGCTCGACCATCATGCGGTCGAAGAGACCTTGCCGCGGCGGGCGCGGCGGACGATCGAGGGCGCCCGGCTCGCCTGGCTCGAAGGCGAGCGCGACGTCCTGGATGCCGTTCGTGACGAGGTTCAGCCACAAGAGCTGCACGGCCGTGAACGGAACGGGCAGGCCCATCGCGAGGGCACCGA
>JAFDDG010000130.1 GCA_019310965.1 Deltaproteobacteria bacterium | reverse complement strand
GACGACCTCGACGAGGTTGCGGATGGTGACGCCCTCGTCCGGCAGCACGCCGGAAAACGGGTCGGCCAGGCGCCTGCGCACCGCAGTACCCATCACGAGCAGCAACACGCCGGCGACCAGCGCCGCCTGGAAGACCCAGCTCACGTGGATCAGGTGTTCGGACCAGTGAAAGAGCATCCGGCTATTCCTCGGTTTCTTCTTCTTGCTCGCGGGCGAGCCACGGGTTCCAGCGGTCCCAGCTCGGGTCGTCCGCATCGAGAGCCGGGGCGGAGGGATCGATGGCCGGGCGCGTGCGCCAGGCCTCGATGACGGCGGCGGGCATGATCAGCGAGAGGCCGATCAGCAGTCCCGCCGGGTCCGCGCCGAAGTACAGAGCGGCCCCGATGCCGACGATCAGGATGACGAAACGCAGGCCGAACACCCCCGTCCACTGCCCGCCGCTCTGGATCTGACCCCAGAACAGGAACTGCGTCTGGTTGCGCAGGCCCCGGAAATTCACCGCCTCCAGCGCCGCACCGAGCGCCAGGCTCAGGGCAAAGAGCGGCGACGAGAAGACGAACGACACCGCCACCGCGCCAGCGGACAGCGTGAAGTTGGTGCGCTCGATGGGGTCGATGTTCACGTCTTGGGGTCCTCCTCGATCGAGTCGGCCAGCTCCTGCAAGCGCTTGCCCAGCCTCAACAACCGGATGACGAACGAAGCGAAACCGATCGCCGTACCGATCAGCAGACCCCATGGCGAGGTCTCGTAGCGTCCGTCGATCCAGAGTCCGATGCCGGACACGATCAGAATGGCGACCACGGCCTCGAAGGCGCCCTGATAGGCGAGGCCCTGGCGACTCGCTCGGCGACGCTGGCGTTCGAGCTCCGGCTCTTCGCCGGTCAACTCGCCAGACCTTCGCCGGGCGCGCGCATCCCTGCGTCCGGATGTCTGTTTTTCTCGTACGAAGGCAGGGCTCCGGAGAGCTCGTGCCTCAGAACGCGGCGGACTCTAGCCAAACCCGCAACCCCCCTCAACGCGCGGCGGCCGCCGCGAATGCCGCGGTGGCGGCGGCGAGGGTGGCGGCGAGCTCGCCTTCACCGTGGGCCAGCGAGACGAAGCCGGCCTCGTAGGGAGAAGGCGCCAGGTAGACGCCCTCCTCGAGCATGACGTGGAAGAAGCGGCGAAAGGCCGGCTCGTCCGCCGCCTGGGCATCCGCGAAGTTTCGCACCGGACCCGGGTGGAAGAAGCAGCCGAACATGCCCCCGACCGAGGCGCTGGTGAAGGGCACGCCTGCCTCTCGGGCGCGTTCCGCGAAACCCTGCGTCAAACGCTGCGTCATCGATTCGAGTGCGTCATAAACTTCCGGCTTTGACAGGCGCCGCAGGGTCTCGAGCCCGGCGGCCACCGCCAACGGATTGCCGGAGAGAGTGCCAGCCTGGTAGATCGGGCCCTCGGGTGCCATCTGCGTCATCAGCTCGCGTCGCCCGCCATAGGCGGCAGCCGGCAGCCCGCCACCGATGACCTTGCCGAGGCAGGTGAGGTCCGGCTCGATGCCATGACGCACCTGCGCGCCGCCCCAGGCCACCCTGAAGCCGGTCATGACCTCATCGAAGATCAGCAACGCGTCATACGCGTCACACAGCCGCCGAAGCCCTTCCAGAAACCCTGGCTCGGGTGGAACACACCCCATATTGCCGGCAATGGGTTCGACGATGACGCACGCCAGCTCGCTTCCCCATTTCTCGAAAGCCTGCGTGACCGCAGCGAGATCGTTGAATGGCGCCTGCACCGTCAACTCGGCGAGGGCCTCGGGAACCCCCGGCGACCCCGGGATGCCGAGGGTGGCGACGCCACTGCCGGCCCCCACCAGCAGGCTGTCCGCGTGGCCGTGGTAGCAGCCTTCGAACTTGAGAATTCGCGGGCGCCCCGTGGCACCGCGAGCCAGCCGCAGGGCACTCATGGTGGCCTCGGTGCCGGAACTCACCAGCCGCAACATGTCCATGGCCGGCAGCGCGTCACAGATGAGCTCCGCCAGCTCGACCTCGGCGGCGGTGGGCGCGCCGAAGCTGGTGCCGCTGGCCGCGGCCTCGGCCACTCGTGCCAGCACGTCGGCGTCGCAGTGACCCAGGATGAGCGGCCCCCAGGAGCCGACGTAATCGACGTAACGGTTGCCGTCCACGTCGATGACGCAGGGCCCCTCGCCCCGCGCGATGAAGGGCGGTGTGCCGCCGACGCCCCGGTAGGCACGCACGGGAGAGTTCACGCCGCCCGGAATCACGCGCTGGGCGCGCTGGAAGAGACTCTGCGATTTTTCGAGCTTCGGGGGGGTCAAGGCTCTCCTGCCTCTCGGGCGCGCGAGGCACGCGATGCCGCCTGCGCAGCACGGGCCCGCGCTATGCGTCGCCCTCGCCTTCGTCGCTCTCCGCCAGCCGTGCCATGGCGACGAGCTTCTCACCGTCCGCCGCGAGGTTCATCAGGCGCACGCCTTGAGTGGCGCGACCCATGGTCGAGATGCCGGAGACCTTGCAGCGCAACACCTTGCCGCGGTCGGTGATCAGCATGGCCTGGTCGTCGTCCACCACCTGTGCGACGCCCACCACCGGGCCGTTCCGAGCCGAGGTGCGGATGGTGATGATGCCCTGGCCGCCGCGCTTCTGGACGCGGTAGTCCCCGAGCGGCGTGCGCTTGCCATAACCCCTCTCGGTAACGGTGAGGACGGTGGCGTCGGGCGAGAGGATCTCCATTCCAACCACCTCGTCTCCGGACCCGAGACTCATGCCGCGTACGCCCGCCGCCGTGCGACCCATCGAGCGCACCTCGCTCTCGTTGAAGCGGATCGACTTTCCCTTGACGCTGGCGATCAACACTTCCTGCGAGCCGTCCGTGCGCATGGCGGCGATCAGCTCGTCTTCGGGGTCGAGGTTGATGCCGATGATGCCACCGCGGCGCGGGTTCGAGTAGGCGGAGAGCAGGGTCTTCTTCACGACCCCCTTGCGGGTACCGAGAATGACGTAGTCGTTGCCGGCCTCTTCGAAGCTGCGCACCGGCAGCGTCGCCTGCACGCGCTCGTCTTCCTGAAGCTGCAGCACATTCGAAAGCGCGCGGCCTCGGGCGGCACGCCCAAGCTGCGGCAGCTCATGCACCTTGAGCCAGTGGACACGGCCCTTGGTGGTGAAGAAGAGGATGTACGCGTGGGTCGAGGCCACGAACAGGCTCTCGACAAAATCCTCCTCCTTCGCCTGCATGCCCTTCACGCCCTTGCCACCGCGGCGCTGCGCCCGGTACTGGGTGAGCGGGTTGCGCTTGATGTAGCCGGCGTGGGACACGGTGACGACCATGTCCTCTTCGACGATGAGGTCTTCGAGGGCGATTCCTTCGACCGCGCCGCCGAGCTCCGTGCGGCGCTCGTCGCCGAACTTCTCGCGAATCTCTTCCAGCTCCTCGACGATCGTTTCGAGGATGCGCTCGTCGCTGCCGAGCAGATCGACCAGATTCGCGATCTTCGCCCGCACCTCCTCGAGCTCGTTCATCACGCGCTCGCGCTCCAGCTGGGTGAGCGCACGCAGGCGCATGTCGAGGATGGCGTTGGCCTGCAGCTCCGAGAGCTCGAAGCGTGCGATGAGGCCCGTGCGCGCCTCCTGGGTGCTCGCCGACTGGCGGATGATGCGGATCACCTCGTCCATGTTGTCGAGGGCGACGGCGAAGCCCTCGAGCAGGTGCGCCCGGGCCTGGGCCTGGGCGAGATCGTGGGTTGCCCGACGCACGATCACTTCGCCGCGGAAGTCGATGAAGTGCCGCAGCGCCTCCTTGAGGGAGAGCAGCTGCGGACGGCCGTTCACCAACGCCAGCAGGTTGACGCCGAAGGTCGTCTGCAGCGGCGTCTGCTTGTAGAGCTGGTTCAGCACCACCTCTTCGGGCGCGTCCCTGCGCAGCTCGATCACCACGCGCATCCCCTGGCGATTGCTCTCATCGCGCAGGTCGGAGACGCCGTCGATCTTGCCCTCGCGAACCAGATCCGCGATGCGCTCCAGCAGCGAGGACTTGTTCACCATGTAGGGGATCTCACTGACGACGATGCGCATCCCCTTCTTCGTCTCTTCGAAATCGGCCCTGGCCCGCACCGTCAGGAGCCCCTTGCCCGTCGTGTAGGCGCTGCGAATGCCTTCACTGCCGCAAATGATGGCACCGGTCGGAAAGTCGGGACCCGGCAGCTTTTCGAGCAACTCGTCGAGGCTGCACTGGGGGTCCCGCGCTTCGAGCAACAGCGCGTCCACCAGCTCGCGCAGATTGTGCGGCGGAACGTTCGTCGCCATGCCGACGGCGATGCCCGACGACCCGTTGGCCAGAAGATTCGGAAAACGGCTCGGCAACACCACCGGCTCATCGACGGTGCCATCGAAATTCGGCGAGAAGTCGACCGTCTCGCGGTCGATGTCGCGCAACATCTCTTCGGCGATGGGGTTGAGCCGCGCCTCCGTGTAGCGATAGGCAGCGGCGGAGTCGCCGTCGATCGAGCCGAAGTTGCCCTGACCGTCGACTAGCGGGTAACGCAAGGAAAAATCCTGGGCCATGCGCACCATGGAGTCGTAGACGGCACTGTCGCCGTGAGGGTGGTAGTGCTTCAGCACCTCGCCCACGACACCAGCCGATTTCGAGTAGCCGCGGGTGCTGAGCAGTCCCTCCTGCTGCATTGCGTAGAGGATGCGACGGTGCACGGGCTTCAAGCCATCGCGCACGTCCGGCAGCGCGCGGCTGATGATGACCGACATCGAGTAGTCGAGGAACGATCTGCGGACCTCGTCCTCGATGGCGATGACCGGGTGCTCGCCACCCGGCCCAGTGGGGTCGCCCGGGCCGCCGGACTCCGGCGGGCCTCCACCGCTCTCCTGAGGGTCGATCGGGTCTCCCGACCCGTCGTTCGGTTCAGAATTCTCGTTCGGTTCGTCAGCCAACTTGGGTTCGCTCGCTCGGCGCTCGTTCCGGACCGGGACTAGACGTCCAGGTTCTGGACCTCGAGCGCGTTCTTCTCGATGAAGTCGCGGCGCGGCTCCACGTCGTCACCCATCAGGGTGGTGAAGGCCTCGTCCGCTTCGACCGCGTCTTCGATGCGCACCTGCAGCAACGTGCGCTTGGTCGCATCCATGGTGGTGTCGGCCAGCTGGTCGGGGTTCATCTCGCCGAGACCCTTGTAGCGCTGGATCGAGAGTCCTTTCTCGCCTAGATCGAGCAACCGCTCGAGCAGCACCACCGGCCCCGCCAGGACTTCGGGCTCGCCTTCTTCACCGCGGCGCACGGTGTAGGGGGCACCGCCGATCGCCGCCATCTGTATGGACAGCTCGACCAATCGCTGATAGTCGGGGGAGCGCAGGAAGTCAGTATCGAGAGTTGTCTGGAAAACGATGCCGGCACGACGCGTCTCGCCGATCAGGCGGTAGCCACCGTGCTCGGGGTCTGGCGCGGTCGACCAGCTGATGCCGGCTTCCTCTTCGGTGATTTCCTGGAAGCGCTCGTTGACCGCAGCGGCCACGCGCCCCTGGAGCACGGCCTCGTCTCCGAGCTCCGCTTCCTGCGGCGCGGCCACCTGGACCGACGCATTGACCACTCGCACGTCGAGACGACGCAGCGACATACGGTCGAGAAGCTTGCGCGTCGTGCTCGCACTCTCGAGTAGCTCGCGCAGGGCCTCGGGTGCCAGCGGCGCCACCGCCTCGGCGGGCGTCACGTGGATGCTCTGCAGCGCCAGGTCGAGCAGGTAGTCCTCGAGAGTCACCTCGTCCTTGATGTACCGCTCGCTGCGGCCCTTCTTCACTTTGAACAGCGGTGGTTGGGCGATGTAGAGATAGCCGTGCTCGAGGAGTGGCCGCATCTGGCGGAAGAAGAAAGTCAGGAGCAGCGTGCGGATGTGACTGCCGTCGACATCGGCATCCGTCATGATCACGACTTTGTGGTACCGGGCCTTTGCGATGTTGAATTCTTCGCCGATGCCGCAACCGATCGCCGCCACGATGGCCTGGATCTCGATGCTCGAGAGCATTTTGTCCAGGCGTGCGCGCTCGACGTTCAGAATCTTGCCGCGAATCGGCAGAATGGCCTGGGTCTCGCGTGAGCGGCCTTGCTTGGCCGTACCGCCAGCCGAATCGCCTTCCACGATGAAGAGCTCCGCCTTGGAAGCGTCGCGCTCCTGACAGTCGGCGAGCTTGCCTGGCAAGCTGTGGTCGGAGAGGGCGCCCTTGCGCCGGGCCAGGTCTCGCGCCTTGCGTGCGGCTGCGCGCGCTCGTGCCGTGTCGACCACTTTGGCCATCAGCGGTTTCGCTATGGAAGGATTCTCTTCGAGCACCTCCGAAAGCTTCTCGTAGAGCAGGTTCTCGACCAGACCGCGCACCTCGCTGGTGCCGAGCTTGGACTTGGTCTGCCCCTCGAATTCGGGCTGCGGCAATTTTACGGAAATGACGGCGGTGAGGCCTTCGCGGGTGTCCTCACCGCTCAGAGTCGTAGAGGCGTCTTTGCCGTTCTTGTTCTGATTCGTCGCATAGCGATTGAGTGTACGGGTCAGTGCGGTGCGGAAACCTACGAGATGGCTGCCGCCATCGACCGTATTGATGTTGTTCGCGAACGAAAAGACAGCCTCGTTGTAGGAATCGTTGTACTGCAGGGCGATCTCGATTTCGACGGAGATTGCGCCTGCTTTGCCGGGAAATGATCGGCTGCCGGCC